>DAMX01000052.1:0-14658 GCA_002497195.1 Methanomassiliicoccaceae archaeon UBA354
ATCTGGAAGGCAAGTCCGTGCCTAAAAATAATGAAGAGGCTAAGCGCTGGTTCGAAAAATCAGCCAAGCTCGGAGACGCATTTTCACGGAATAAACTGAAGTCCTTGGAGTGAATCAGTTCGGCCTTACTTTTATGGGCACGTCTTCCTTTTTTGGTTTCCCGTTGCATCTTCTCTCTATCTCGGCCTTCAGCGATTTGATCGGATCCACGCTTATAGGGTCCACGCTATTCATAAGTGCCAGATAGTATGAAACGTAATCGCCCAGTATGATGCCTTTCAATATGCATTCCGTTCTCGTCTCGCCCTCTATCTTTACCGTGCGGAACTCGGTGCCGTACTGCTTCATGGTGAAAACGCTCGCACACACGACCTCTCTTATCGAGGGAATCTGGACATCCGGCATTATCATGACGGGGGCGAGAACGTCATTGGAAGATACTGACCAGCCGACGATCTCGTTGTGATTGAACTCCGGCATGACGCAATTGAACGCTACCATCTTTGAATTTTCCGATATCTGGGTCTTCCAGCGCGTGGATACCGAGGCGACCGATCTGTCTGTGCATATCACTGGTATCTTGCCGAACATGTACTCTGCAAGCTCCAGCGCGATGTTGTCCCCGTCGCACTTCAGGCTTTCGCTGTATTTCCTGATGCTGTTGAAAGAGCTCACCACACCGAGTTCTAGGGAAGTGCCGGCCACGCGGTCGATTATCCTGCATATGTATCCGGTCATCAGGCCTATGGCCTGTCTGGGCTGCACACCGTCGCACAAGGGGACGATCAGATCCCCACGTTGCTCGGCCATGTCCCAGAGGTCTCCTCCCGATGCGATCACGACAATTCTGCAACCTCTTTTCACGGCCTCCTCGTACATGGCCTTGGTCTCCCAGGTATTGCCTGAATAGCTTGATATGACCGCGAGGGTCTTTTCGGACGCCCAGGCCGGGAATACGGGATATCTGAGAACACATATGTTAATGCGGGAAGCATCGTAGCACATATCGCAGACGATGTCGCCGGATATGCCGGAGCCGCCCATCCCGCACAGTATTATGCCGTTGCAACATTCGAAATCTATATCGAAGTCGGGAGCAAGGTCGAAGGAGTTCCTGAGGTCGTCGACGAACCTGTCCATCTGGCCCTGCAGATCCTTGTAACAGCCCTATTGTCTATTCATTTAGGAAATCGCCCTAACATTAGATTGCATACCGTAATATAAACATAATCTGCTGGACAGCATCAAATGATGATTTTTTAAATGCCGTTAATAAAAATATCATCCACATCCCGACCTTAAGATTTAGCATTGTTTTTCCTTTTAATTCAAAGGTTGCTTTTTCAGCCGTTCCTCAGTCTGTTCATAATGCTGCGGAAGTAGTCCCTGAACTTGTTCTTTATCAGCAGGGGGGCATCCGACATCGAAAAGATCAGGTCGTGGTATTCCGAGTGGGCAGGGTCGCTCGCCCATCTTATTGCCTTCATATTTTCCGTCTCGTCGGTACTCATATTTCTCCAGAAGGAGCGGAGCCATTCCCCTATAGCTTCGTATTCGATCGACGGCACATATTCACCGAAGATCGAGATAAGGTTCTTTGCGTAATCGTCCGATCCTGCCGTTATCATTCCCGAAGCGTATTTCCTGTACTGTTCGGCCGGGTCGTCATCGTCAAAGTAGACCGGCTTTCCGGAGCTGTCGATGCTACGTATCCGTCCTTCGCTGGATGTCATCAGGAATTCCGGCAGGTCTATGGAGGTAAGGCTCAGGAACGCCCTGTGTCCGTCGTGGAATCCGGCGGCCCTGCCGTCCGATCCGGAATAGAGCAATGTGAAGTATATGCCGGTCGTCTTCTTTCCGGAGGCGGTGCCGATAAGCTTCTGGGAAGAGAACTTCTCTGTGGTCGCGTCTACCACGTAGACGTGTTCTTTGGAACCGGTGTATTTTTCGATGTAACGGCCGTATTTTTCGAGTTCTTCGTTCATAAGGGCTTCGAACAGCTGCCTGTTGTCTCTGAACAGGTCTTTCGTATTTCCCCCGAGTGCTCTCACTTGGGGATGTTCAGAAAAGAAACCTGCGATGTCGTCTTCGTAACCGGGATAGTCGTGTCCGTTTATGCCGAACAGTATGTTGAACGTCCTTACCGCGTAGATGTAATGGTTTTCGATATCCCCGTACATTATGTCGTATGCCCTCCGGGCGTTGTACCCGTCCCTGGCGACGAAGAGGAGCACGCCATCCTTATCCGCGGTCCTTTCGATGAATGTGGCGAAGGCCGAATTAACCGGACCGCCGTATCTGTATCCGATTTCGTACCAGAAATTGTCTTTCGGTACGTTCATAGAATGTAGCGCATCCATAGCGACGGTCACCGAACGGCCGAGGCTCCTATTCCTTCTGTAATATCTGTACTCTCTTTTGTGTTCCGAAAAGTAGCGGTCTATTACCTTGGGATACTTCAACGCCCTTATGCCCATCTTCGAAGGAGTCTTCACGTCCGAAACGATGCCGTCGCCTATATGTACCAAATCTTCAGGGCCGATGCCCAGGTCCTCCAGCACGAGGGAAAACAGCTCTCCGGAATGTTTGCTCTTCCTGTGCTCGCACGACACGTACAGATGTTCGTACCCTTCGAAGCCGTTCTTACCCAGTACTTCGGATAAAAAAACCGACGGAAGGTACATGTCGGAAAGGAGCAGGATGCGTTTTCCGGATCTTTTCAATTCGTCGAACACGGCCTTCATCTCGGGGTTCGGCAGTAGCACCTGCCGTTCGAAAAGAAGCTCCTGTTCTTTCAGGTCTTTGAAACGGCCGTCGATCCCGTCGTATATCTCGTCCAGCGTGACCTCTTCAAATTCTTTGGAACGTGAGGTCCTTTCGGCCCGTATACGTTCGGTGGCGAATCCGGGCCTTCGGAGATGGGACTCCATATGGCGGAAGAGGTCGACCGGTGAAACGTAGGGTCTTAGAAGAAGGGTATCGAAAACATCGAAAGAGACGAAACCGTACTTTTCAGTCTCTTTCAGTATATCGGCCGCATCCATTCTATCACAGCCGTGCCAGCTCCGCCCTCACCGACTCTCTGACGGCGCTCTCGGAATCGTATTTGAAGGTCCATCCCTTCGCCCTCGCTTTGGAGATGTCGAACATGTATCTCGGCACGTCCCCTTCCCAGCCGGTGCTTCCCCCCGTGTACGCATACTCCGGGCAGACGCCCATCTCCTCGCATATTATGTCCGCTATGCCGTTGACCGTTATCGAAGAATCGTTCGATATGTTGTAGACCTCGACGCCCCTCGTGCGCTTGGAAAAGTAGACGATCCCGTTCAGTATGTCCGATATGTGGGCGTACTGCTTCTCCTGCTTGCCGTCCCCCAGTATCTCCAGCTTCTCGGGGTCGTTCTTTATCTTGTTCATGAAGTCGAACGTTACGCCGTGGGTCATTTTAGGTCCCACAACGTTCGGAAGGCGGAATATCAGGGCGTCGAACCCGTTCAGCGAAGAGTATGCCTTGATCAGCGACTCGGACGCCAGCTTGTACGCCCCGTAGTATGAGACGGGACGCAGGTCCCCCATGTCCTCCCTCAGCAGGCCCTCCCTGTTTCCGTACACCGCGGAGGACGAAGAGAAGAACAGCTTCCCGATTCCGTTGAGCCTGATGCACTCGAGGACCGACCTGGTAGTGAGAAAGGTCTGCTCGAACTCCAAGGTCGCAAGCTCCTCTTTCGGACGCACGTCCGTGTTGGCGGCCAGATGGAATACGGCGTCGCATCCTTTTCCGACCTTCGCAAGCCCTTCAACGTCGGTGACGTCGATGCCCACAGACCCGAACCTTTCGTTCTTCGGCCTGTAGCCGGGACTGCGGTCCGCCGAAACGACGTTCCAGCCGTCCTTAAGCAGGCGGTCTATCAGATGATGGCCTATGAAGCCCGAACCTCCCGTTACAAGCGCTTTCATCTTTTTTTGAGCCTCCCGCCGAATACCTTGCCGTTCCTGTAATAGAAGAACTTCAGAAAAACGTTAATCGCGGTGTAGTAAGAGGACGGCCAAACGCTTAGCCAAACATATTCCGGCGACAGAGGGTCGCTGAGCTCTTTATTCATCATTTCCCTGCATTCCTCGCTTTTTATGTAGCCCATGAAGTGCCCCAGGTCCATATGGGCGGCCGAACGCACCCTCATCAGCGCGGACCTTCTTGCGAATTCCTTTCCGAACTCGTTGTCTTCGGAATTGAAATGCACGTTCAGATCGGAGTACACGTCCACTTCGCAGGCCCCCCGGACGTTCTGCTTCGTGAAGCAGATCGAAGAGGGGTTCTGGTAGTAAAGATACATCGGTCTGTCGCAGTAGCAGTAGGTGCCGCATTTTTCCAGAACGCGGTAGATGAAATCTATATCTTCGGCGTAGCTTCCCTCGATGAATCTTAGTCCGTTATCCTTGAGGAATTTTCTTCTCAGAAGCATGGACCAAGCGGTCACGGGGACCATCTCGTAAGCACGGAATCGCAGCGCCTCCTTCCCCGTAGCCACGGTGATGCGGGCATCCCATGCAGGCTCCCTGTAGTTAGCGTCCGCAGAACGCACGAAATTGCACTGGCACACATCGGCCTGATACTTTTCGGCCATGCCGAACATGGTGCTCATGAAGTCCGGGTACGGGACGTCGTCCGCGTCCAGGAACCAGACGTAATCGCCGCTGGCCGCGTCCAGGCCGAGATTGCGGGCCTCTCCGAGGACTCCGATGCCCTTCTGGATGATCACGCGGTGCCCGCCGAGCACGCCTGTCATATCCCTTATACGTTCCAGCGAGTCGTCCGTGGTCTTGCTGTCCACCACGAATATGACCTCCATCCCCTCGAACTCCTGGGCCCTCAGGGCCTTCGAGACCCGTTCGATGGACCCCGATTCGTTGTACACGGGGATGACTACGCTCACTCTTGCCAAAAGGACACCAGCGGAGGGCTATATGGAATCCCAGTTTATAGTTTGTTCAGAAACCTCCCGTAGTGCGGAACTATCGGGAGATAATATAAACCGAACAACACATTGAGGTGCCAGTGTTTACGTGACCCAACTGATTGTTATGAGGCGCTATCCGGACACGGAGACCAAGGGCACAGGCATAGGGGCCTACTCGGATATGCTGGATTCCATGCTGGACGAGAACGGCGTGGACCACGAGAACGTATACTTCAAACTGTCCACCGACGAGGGGTACCTCAAATGCCTGAGGCTCGGCTTCATCCGTCCGCCCCTGCTCCTCAGAAAGACGGACTGTCAGATCTATCATGCCACCGACGAGCTCTGTTGCATGCCTTTCCCGCGCATCAAGGGGAAGAAGGTCGTGACATTCCACCACGTTTCGAAGAACAGGGAGGGCCGTTCCCCGCTGCTCCTCGCCGTATGGAAGATGGTAGCAAAGCGTGCGGTGAAGTATTCGGATGCGATAATCGCGGTATCGCAACAGACACGTGACGAGATAATCGGGCAGCTTGGAGCCGACCCCGATAAAGTTTTCGTTCTGGAACACACCATAGATCCGCTATTCAGGGACCTCGGGAGGCCCAGAGGGAAGATTATCGGGTTCGTCGGGACGCTGATCGAAAGAAAGAACGTGCCGGCGGGGATCAGGGCGTTCAAAAGGTTCACGGAGATGCCGGGTACGGACGGATACAGGTTCGTGATATGCGGCGACGGGCCGATGAAGGACGAGCTCGTCTTACTTTCGGAATCGTTGGGGATGGCAGACAGGATCGAGTTCACGTCGGGCCTGGGAAAGGACGAGCTGCTAACCTTCTATAACGAGATGGCCGTCTTCGCCAATACGTCGATGCACGAAGGTTTGGGACTTACGGCGTTGGAGGCCCAGGCATGCGGGGCCCCCGTCGTCTTCTTCAGAGATGCCGAGATACCAAAGGAAGCTACAAGATATTTCGTCCCCTCGGAGGATGAAGAGGATTTCGCCCAGAAAATGTACAGGCTGGCCATGGACGACCCATACAGAAGGTCCGTCACCGAAGGTGCGTCGTTCGGACTCAGTCCGAAGGAGTACTCTAAAAAACTGTTCGAGATATATTCCGAGGTTCTGGGAACGGAATTCCTTTGATTTCAAAAAACAACCAAAAAATGGGATCAAAGTTTTTCCGCCACATCCTCGGTCTGTCTCCCCCTTATGATGTGGCCGGGAACTTAAAAAACATCAACCAGACAACGCCATATATACGTGTCAAAATAGGACTTAAGCGATTATCATATCACACAAATTCAGAAATTAATGCGCTCCGATTCTATTACCAGCGAACGCCTGTTAATCTTGGAATTAATGTTGAGGACGTATTCTCCGACTACGCCTATGAACAGCAACTGCAGTGATACGATAACAAATATCGCGATTCCGAGCCCCATCGGCCAGATGTCGTATGTGTTCCAGTTCAGAAGTTTATAGACGACCGCGCAGGCGGAGGTCAGCAGGCTCATGACAGTACACGTCGCTCCGAGGATAACTGCCAGTCTGACGCCGGTTTTCGTATATGACGTCATGCCCTGCATCGCCGCATCATAGTATTTGGAGATGCTGTTGCTAGATTTCCCTGCCCTGCGCTGAGGCTGTTCATAAGGGACAAGTTTTATGCCGTAGCCCATTTCTGCGACTATCCCTCTTAGGAAGGGGCGCGGGTCGTCGACCGTCTTGAGAACATCTATGAACTTCCGGTCATACAGGCCGGACCCGGTAACATGTTCGATAAAATCTACGTCCGAGTTCTTCTTCATGAACCTGTAGTACAGGCTCCTCAGCGCGAAAGTTATCTTATTTTCCTCGCTGGAGGTCTTCTGTCCCAGCACGATTTTGTGTCCGGATTCCCATTCTCTCAGATAGTCGGGTATCAATTCGACCGGGTCCTGGAAATCCGCGCTCATCAATATGGCGCAATCTCCCGTCGCCTGCAAAAGCCCATGATATGGGGAACTGAACTGACCGTAGTTCCTGGCATTGAATATGGCCTTTATCCTCGGATTGGAAAAACACAGTGCCCTGATCTTCTCCCTTGTTGAATCCTTGGAGTCATTATCTATGAATATCAACTCGTAGTCATATTTGTCTGATTTATCCGCGAATTGTTCGATTATCTTCTCGGACAAGGGAACCACATTTTCCTCCTCGTTATATGTGGGGACAACAATAGAGATTTTCTTCATGCGGAATCAGCGGAACCCTATGCATGTGCAACATTATTAAACATCTCTATGTTCCAGTACGATATTATTTAAATTTTGATTAGATTATGTCGCCACATGAAGGCAGTAATCCTTGCTGGAGGACTTGGCACGCGCATCTCGGAGGAGAGCCATTTAAAGCCCAAACCTATGATCGAAATAGGGGGAAAACCAATTCTCTGGCACATAATGAAGCTATACTCTCATTATGGCATAAATGATTTTGTAATTTGCGCTGGATACAAGCAACACGTCATCAAGGAATTCTTCGCAGATTATTATCTGCACTGCAGTGACATAACGTTTGACTTCAGCAAAGGGGGGGAGATGACGGTCAACAACAATGTATCTGAACCATGGAAGGTCACCATCGTCGATACAGGACTTCATACAATGACCGGGGGCCGCATTAAGAGGCTAAAATCGTATCTGGATGATACATTCATGCTCACATATGGTGACGGAGTATCTGACGTCAATATCGATAAGCTGCTGGAATTCCACAGGTCTCATGGAAAGATGGTTACGCTGACGGCCGTCCATCCGGAAGGAAGATACGGCATGATGGACATGGACAACAATATCGTCAAAGCTTTCAGAGAGAAGGACGTCGAAGACGTCGGTTGGGTAAATGGAGGTTTCATGGTCCTCGAACCCGAAGTTTTGGATCTTATAGAGGGCGACGAGACCGTCTTTGAAAAGGATACGCTTAAGCAATTGACAAAGAAAAAAACTCTGGCAGCTTTCCGCCACGACGGTTTCTGGTATTGCATGGATACTCTCAGGGACAAAGAGAAACTTGAGGCTATGTGGGAGTCTGGAAATGCTCAATGGAAAGTATGGTAAGGCCACGATACCGAGCTTCAATAATCGAAAGGTCCTGGTCACCGGACATACGGGTTTCAAAGGATCCTGGCTATGCCATATTCTCAAGGGGGCAGGTGCCGATGTTTACGGATATGCCCTCGATCCGCCGACAGATCCCAGTCTTTTCGAGGTCGCGGACGTGGGAAACGGGATGCACTCCGAAATAGGCGATATACGGGACTACGACCGACTGTACAGCTTCATTTCGGACGTCCGGCCTGAGATCATAATACACCTTGCCGCTCAGCCGCTGGTCCTTTACGGATACGAACATCCAAGGGAAACATATGAGACGAACGTCATGGGCACCGTGAACGTTTTAGAATGCGTAAGAAACACAGACTCGGTAAAATCGTTCCTGAACGTCACCACCGACAAGGTCTATAAGAACGACGAGAAGGGAGGACAGTTTGCAGAAACAGATCCATTGGACGGATACGATCCGTATTCTAATTCGAAGAGCTGTTCAGAGCTTGTGACCCATAGTTACAAAAACAGTTTTTTCGATAAAAAATGTACCATCTCCACCGCCAGGGCGGGCAACGTGATCGGTGGCGGGGACTTCTCTAATGACAGGATAGTGCCCGATTGCGTACGCGCGGCAATTTCTGGCACATCGATACACATGCGAAATCCCGATTCGGTAAGGCCGTACCAGCATGTCCTGGAGCCCCTCATCGCATATCTGACAATAGTCTCGGAGCAGGAGAAAGACCCGAGTCTTTCCGGCTATTATAATGTGGGGCCCTTGGAAGAAGACAATGTGACCACAGGAGAGCTAGTAGAGCTTTTCCGTGACTCTTGGGGAGATATGAAGCCTCCGACATATGGATCAGGACATAGGCACGAGGCGGGATACCTGAGGCTCAATATAGATTCTATCAGGGAGAAATTTGGGTTCGAACCGCGTTGGGACATCGCAACTGCTGTTGACAGAACCGTGGAATGGTCAAAAATATGGTCTTCCGGCGGAGATGTCGTCGAATGCATGGACAACCAGATACGCGAATACTTGGGGAGCGATTGAATGTTCAATGGAAAAACAGAGCAACAGGCCAGAACGGAGATTTTGAAGGCAGTATCAGAGTATTGTGATAAATATCATAAAAAAGAAGCGTATGTGGAAGGGCAACGGATACCATACGCTTCCAGAGTCTATGATCATGATGAGATGGTCAACCTGGTCGACTCTTCGTTGGAATTCTGGCTGACGTCCGGAAGGTATACGGACGAGTTTGAAAGTTCGATGGCCGAATATCTCGGTATCAAATACTGCAACCTGGTAAATTCAGGATCTTCCGCTAACCTGCTGGCTTTCATGGCCCTAACTTCCCCGTCGCTCGGTGAACGTGCGGTCCTCCCCGGCGACGAGATGATAACGGTAGCATGCGGGTTCCCTACCACTGTCACGCCATGCATTCAGTACGGAGCGGTGCCCGTGTTCGTAGATATGACCGTCCCACAATATAATGTGGACATCTCGCAATTGGAGGAGGCGCTTTCTGAAAAGACGAAAGCTGTCATGCTCGCACATACTCTTGGAAATCCTTTCGATATCGAAGCTACACGCGAATTCTGTGATGACAACGGCCTATGGCTGATCGAAGACAACTGCGACGCTCTCGGCTCAAAATATGCCTATCATGGGGAGTCAAGGTTCACCGGAACGGTGGGCGATATAGGAACTTCGAGCTTCTATCCTCCCCACCACATGACCATGGGCGAAGGGGGCGCAGTATACACAGACGATCCGATTCTTCATAAAATAGTCCGTTCTCTGCGGGACTGGGGGAGAGATTGTTCCTGTCCTTCCGGAAGGGACAACCTGTGCGGCCACAGGTTCGACAGGCAGTACGGGGAACTCCCTTTAGGATACGATCATAAGTACGTTTATTCACACTTCGGATACAACCTCAAGGCAACTGATATGCAGGCCGCGATAGGTTGCGCCCAACTGAAAAAGTTCCCCGGTTTTGTGGAGAGAAGGAAACAAAACTTTAACCGTCTGAAAGATAAACTTTTGGATCTGCAGGATAAAATAATACTGCCCGAAGCCCTTCCTGGAAGCGACCCGAGCTGGTTCGGATTCCTCATAACATGCAGGCAGGGCGTGGACAGGAGGAAAGTAGTACAGTACATAGAGTCCAAAGGTGTACAGACACGTATGCTCTTCGCAGGCAATCTGATAAGGCATCCCTGTTTCGATAAGATGAGGTCTGAATGCAAAGGATATCGCACTGTCGGCGATCTTCCCGTCACAGATGATATTATGAATAACACGTTCTGGGTCGGCGTCTATCCAGGAATGACGGACGAGATGATAGATCATATGGCAAAGACGATCAGGGAAGCTCTGAGGTGATTCCATGAAAGTCAAGGTATCGGATTACATCGCGGAATATCTGGCGGATTTCGGACTGACGGACGTTTTTACCGTTGTTGGCGGAGGCGCGATGCATCTCAACGATTCGTTTGGTCACAACCCTCGTCTCAAATGCTATTACAACCATCACGAACAGGCTTCGGCGATGGCTGCTGAAAGTTACGCGCGCATGAACAATAAAATGGCGGTGTTATGCGTTACGACGGGGCCAGGGGGCACGAATGCAATCACAGGTGTTGTGGGAGGATGGCTGGATTCCATTCCGATGATAGTGATATCTGGACAGGTGCGCTACGATACGACGGCCAGAAGCACAGGGCTTCCGTTAAGGGCGATGGGCGATCAGGAATTCGATATCGTCAAGGCCGTTGGATGCATGACAAAGTACAGCGAGATGGTTACAGATGCGAGGCGCATCAAATACAGTCTCGACAAAGCACTTTTCCTGGCGACCCACGGGCGCCCCGGACCATGCTGGTTGGACATACCTCTGAATGTTCAGGGAGCATATGTCGAAAAATACGAATTGGAGGAATTCTTCCCCGAAAAAGAAGAAAACGACCTCCCTCCCGCTGTAGAGCAAGAGATGGTCGATAAAATCATAGAAAAAATAAGAGCGTCCTCGCGCCCGATATTCTATGCCGGGAACGGAATAAGGCTGTCCGGAGCATACGACGTGTTTCTGAAGCTGATCAGAAAGCTCAATGTTCCGGTCGTCACGAATTGGAACAGCATAGATCTTCTTCCGGATGATGACCCTCTTTATGCAGGCCGCGGAGGAAGTCTCGGAGACAGGGCAGGTAATTTCGCTGTACAGAACAGCGACCTTGTGTTTTCAGTAGGAAGCAGGTTGAGTCTCAGGCAGGTGGGGTTCAATTGGGAAACTTGGGCGAGGGATGCCTACGTAATAATGGAGGACGTCGACGATAGCGAGCTGAAGAAGCCGACGCTTCATGTCGACATGCCCGTGCATGCGGATGCCCGCGAGCTCCTTGAAAAGATCGGCATATCCCTCGATGATGAAAAATTGTTCAAAGGAGATGACTGGATAAAGCAGTGCAATGCCTGGAAGAAGAAATATCCGGTAGTCCAGGAGAGACATTGCACCGGAGAGGGGTTGGCTAACCCATATTGTTTCATGAAGGAGCTGGGCGCCAGGTTGCCGGAGGGCAGTAACGTTGTCACCGGAAACGGAACGGCCTGTGCGGTGGGAAGTCACGCCTTCAATATTAAGAAAAGACAGAGATTCATAACAAATTCGGCAATAGCCAGCATGGGATACGATCTTCCTGCGGCCATAGGCGTATGCATTTCATCCGGCCTCCAAGACACTATATGCATAGCCGGAGACGGCAGCATACAGATGAACCTTCAGGAGCTTCAGACGGTGATAACAAACAAGCTCCCCATCAAGATATTCGTCATAAACAACGGAGGATATCATTCGATAAGACTCACACAGACGAACTTGTTCAATAAGAATTTCTGCGGCATCGGCGAACAGAGCGGAGATCTGGGATTCCCCGATTTCGAAAAGCTGGCATACGCTTACGGATTCCCATATCATTCGATAAAGAGCAATGATGAAATGGGCAAACTAGACGAGGTCCTTTCTGCAAAAGGATATCTCATCTGCGAAGTGTTCATGACCGCAGACCAGATATTCGAGCCAAAATCGGCGACCAAGAAACTTCCCGATGGGAGGCTTTTCTCCCCGCCGTTGGAGGATATGTTCCCGTTCCTCGATCGCGATGAACTGAAGAGCAACATGTACATCGATCTGATGGATGGAGATGAATGATATCATGAGGATTGCGATCACGGGTTCATCGGGTATGATCGGATCGACGCTTGCTAAGATTGCTGTTGAGAGCGGGCACGAGGTCATTTCTATTATCAGGCCCGGGTCTGCAAGAGCAAAGAACATCCTCACTTCGGAAAAAATCAGAACGATCGAGTGTGATATTTCAAAATACGAAACGCTATCGGGAATCGAACATTGCGATATTTTTTTCCATCTGGCATGGGATAAAACGTCCGTCACGGGACGTGATGATGTCTACGTACAATGTAAGAATATAATGTTCGCCCTCGATGCCGTAAAACTCGCAAAAAGCTGGAGCGCATCCGTCTTTGTAGGTGCGGGCTCTCAGGCAGAGTATGGGAACGTCGACTGCATGCTTGATGGAACAACGGCAACAAACCCAAAAAGCGGGTACGGAGTTGCAAAATTTGCCGCAGGGAAGATGTGCAGTTTATTGTGCAATCAATTGGGGATCAGGTTCAACTGGGCAAGAATACTAAGCGTATATGGGGAATTGGACTCGGACCAGACGCTGATAATGTACCTTATAAAGACCTTGCTCGCGGGGGAGGTCCCGCAACTTACAAAGTGCGAACAAACTTGGGATTATATCTATTCGGAAGATGCATCATCCGCTATGCTGGCCATCGGCCTCAATGGGAGGGACGGTAAAGCATATTGCATCGGGAGCGGAGAAGGCAGGCCGCTGAAAGATTACGTACATATGGTCAGAAATGCCATAAATCCCGGGTTGCCGCTCGGTTTTGGAGCCAAGGAATACTATCCTCATCAGCCGATGAACCTCTGTGCCGATACTTCAGAACTCGAGGGAGATACGGGCTTCCGGCGGAAATACTCCTTTGAGGAGGGTATTGCGCGCACCGTCGATAGTGTAAGGCGCCGCATTGGCGACACTGCGGACTGAATCGTGTCCAAGGATGCGTCAGTTTATCTACTGACGGCATCATCGGTTGAAATCATCGCATAGGGTCGGAAAAGATATGGGATACTCTAAGCATATCACTTACAACACAGCAGGCAGCCTGGTCTCTTTGTTCTGCCAATGGCTGATAATGATGTTTATCCCAAGGATGACGAACTTCTCAGATGCAGGCGTATTTGCGATTGCACTTTCAATCTGTTCCATTCTGAACATATTTGCCACCCTTTCTCTGAACCAATATCAGATTGCTGACCAGTACGTAAGATTCTCGGAGAACGAATACAAGGCGAGCAGGATCATCACAATCGTTTTCAGTTTCGCCCTCTGCATACCGATAGCGCTGTTCATGGGTTACTCTTCGCAACAGAATCTTGTGATAGTAATGTACATGGTCTATAGAAACATACTTCATTTTGCGTACCTGTATACGGCGACACTGCAAATTCGGGACCACTTGGACTATGCGGGCAAATGCACCATGTTCGAGGGCGTCGTTAGCCTGATAACGTTCTTGGTCGTATTCAATTTTACAAGTGATATGGCCGCATCTGTGGCCTTGATGGCGTTGATCGGTGGCGGTTCCTTCTTGGTCACGGTGATTGCAGGATACAAGAAATATGTCGGTGGAACAGTATCTGTCAGAAAAGCAGACCCAATTGCCATAAAACGCATGATTTGGATCGGTATACCTCTGCTGTTTTCCGGGGTTGCCCCTATTGTCATCACAGCTCTTCCGAAGATCATGTTACAGGCATACTGGGGGGACGCTCTGGTCGGAATATTCAGCACACTTTCGGCACCGACGATCGTTGTTCCAACTCTAATAATGGGCATATTTACGCCATTTATCGTTTATTTCTCTAATACTTCAAGGTCGGGAGATATGAGATCTCTCCGCAGGAGCTATGGGAAGATGGTCGCCGCAGTCATGTTGTTAGGTGCACTGTTTTTGGCGGTGAGCGCATTGTTCGGAGAGTATTTCTTTATCCTCCTTTACGGTGACGAAATAATCCCTCACGTTCACTACTTCAACGTGTTGATGATAGGCATAGTCGTTTACAGCATGGGAATGTGCGGAATTACAGTAATGATTACAAAAGAACAGGGAAGGGAGGCAGCAATACTGTCTGTCCTCGCACTGTTTATAAGTATTCTGGTCTTTGCTTTCACAATCCCTTATTCGGGGATGGACGGAGCATCTTACGGCCTATTGCTGGCATATGTGATATTCGGACTTTTGATATCTCTCGGAGTACTGCTTATTCCGCTTAAGAACGCGGTAGTAGAAGAACGGATGATGTAAAAGACGAAGATGTGCCAGATGTTATTTTCAAGATTGTAGTAATATATCCCAACTTTGACAATTGGACGTTCGAATCTAATGTGCCCTTCCATTTTATTTTTTCAATGTGATTTTTCGGACAACCTGAGCTCGACAGGACCTGAA
>DAMX01000012.1:0-10129 GCA_002497195.1 Methanomassiliicoccaceae archaeon UBA354
CCGCAGAATGATATGTTCTTGGAATTTTCATTTATCTGGGTCTTCCACCTTATTGCGGAAGAGCGCATGTTGGCGAGACTGTAGATCACGGGGATCTTGTCGATTAGCTTGTCGGCGATCGCCCTTGCGACCTCGCAATCGTCCTTTACGACCCTGTCTCTCTCCGCCTTGAGCGCCGGGACGATCTTCTTCAGTTCTGTCTTCGCCTCGCACACCCCCATCTCCTCCAGTATCGAAGCCATCCGACCGATGATGCTGCCCAGGGCGACACGCGACTGCATGCCTCCCGGCAGGGTGACGGCCACGTCCTTGCGGCTGAGGCATTTGGAGTAAAGCTCCCCTCCCGACGTTATGCATATGATTTTGCAGTTGCGGCGTATCGCCTCATCGTAGGCGATCAGCGTTTCCTTGGTGTTTCCGGAGTAGCTCACGAGTATCGTCCATGTGTCCTCCCCCACCCACTTCGGGAACTCGGTCCTCCGGATGATGAAGAGCGGCGTTTTAGATGTCCCATCGGCGAAATCGGAGAGGATCTCGCCTGCGAGAGCGGATGCCCCCATGCCGCATATGCATACCTTCCGGGCCTTCGGAATGGCGGGTATCTCTTCTTCCAGCGCAGCCTCTATCTGCTCCGGGAAACTGGCGGTGTTTCTGAAGATCATAGTACCCTGTACATTCTTCCCATCGGACATCGTTCGTACCAGCCGATGCAGATATTTAAAGTGTTATTCCGTCGTTTTTCTACCGGTGGCACGCGTCGTCTGCCGTCTACTAAAATGCTGGTACATTGCCAACAGTTTTTTTATACAGTCGCTTTGGCAGACCCCTGGTGATTTGATGAACTTCAAAAAGGCCCTGAATGACATTAGGCAGGGCAAGGTCATACTTGTCTACGACTTCGACGACAGGGAAGGCGAATCGGATATGACCGTCGCCTCGCAGTACATCACGTACGAGACCGTGCAGATGATGAGGAAGAAAGCTGGAGGGCTGATCTGCACCACCACCCCCTACGACAAGGCGACGGAGATCGGCCTGCCCTACATGGCCGACGTATATTACGACGATTCGAACAGATTCCCCCTGCTCAGGGCTATGGCCCCGAACGACATACCATACGACAACACGAAATCTTCTTTCGGCGTTACGATAAACCACCGGAAGACCTACACGGGGATAACCGACAGGGACCGGGCGCTCACGATCTCAAGGTTCGCGGAGGTACTGTTCCAGGACAAGCCCGCATCCGAGATAGCCAGGGAGATCGGGGAGGAGTTCAGGTCCCCGGGACATGTACATTTGCTTAATGCCACGGAGCACATACTCACAAACAGAAAGGGGCACACGGAACTGTGCACCGCCATGATGTACATGGCCGGTGTAAATCCGTCTGCCACCATATGCGAGATGATGGGTGACGACGGCGGTTCGATGACCAAAAAAGACGTCATCAGATTCGCGGACGAGAACAACATCGAGTTCATAACCGGGGACCAGGTCCTCGGCAAATGGGAAGAGTTCAAGGAAAAGAACGGGGCAGACTACTGATGACAAGGGTCATGGCGTCCGGGGTCTTCGATATAATACATACAGGCCACATATCCTATCTGGAGCAGGCCAGGTCCATGGGCGACGAGCTGGTGGTCGTTGTCGCATGCGACAACACCGTCAGACGAAGGAAGCACGAGCCTGTTACGCCCGAGGGCATGAGGGTCCGCATAGTCGGTTCGCTGAAACCTGTGGACAGGGCCGTGGTCGGGAAGGACGGGGACATATTCGAGACCGTCCGCGAGATAGACCCCGATGTGATCGTGCTCGGATTCGACCAGCACTTCAAAGAGGAGGACCTGTCGAAGAGCCTCGAGGCCCACGGCCTCAGGGGCATCAGGGTCTGCAGGGCCACCGAATGCGCCGAAGACCTGGCCGCGACCCGGCGCATAATAAGCAAAATCAACTCCATGGAGGACAAGGTATGAAGCTGATAGGCATCGCAGACACCACCTTTGCCCGTTACGACATGGGGAAGGCGGCAATAGACGAACTCGGCAGGACCGGCACGGGATACAGGGTAGTCAGGTATACGGTTCCCGGAGTGAAGGACCTGCCGGTCGCGTGCAAGAAGCTCATCGAGGAGCAGAAATGCGACATCGTGATGGCCCTAGGCATGCCGGGACCGAAAGAGAAAGATAAGATGTGCGCCCACGAGGCGTCGACAGGGCTGATACGCGCCCAACTTATGACCAACAAGCACATTATCGAGGTTTTCGTCCACATCGACGAGGCCGAAGACGACAGGGAGCTGGCCGCCCTGGCGGATGCGAGGACCAGGGAACACGCCGCGAACGCGTACAACCTTCTCTTCCACCCGGAAAGGATGACCGCCCAGGCGGGCACCGGCCAGAGACAGGGATTCAAAGACGCTGGACCCGTAAGGATGAGGTGAAAAAATGAAAGAGTACAGGATTGGGATGGTGGCTGCCGAGTTCAACTTCGACGTCACATCGATGATGATCGAGAGAGCAAAGGCAGAGGCTGAGTTCTTGGGCGTGAAGATAACCAAGGAGATATTCGTACCCGGTGTTTACGACATGCCACTGGCGGTCAAAAAACTGGCAGAACAGGACGACATCGACGCGGTTATCACCATCGGTGCCGTGATCAAAGGGGAAACAGACCATGACCAGGTCATAATCGCACAGGCGGCGAGGAAGATCACCGACCTTTCCCTGGACTACAACAAGCCCATTGCCCTCGGAGTATCCGGTCCGGGAGAGACCCAGCTGCAGGCCATGGACAGGATCGAGAAGGGGCGCGACGCCGTCGATTCCGTCGTGAAGATGCTTCAGAGGCTCGAGAAAGTTTAAACCGTCATGCCATAGGGCATTTCCCTATGGCTGACGGACGTTTTTCAGCCGCCCTCCGGTGTCCGGGGGGCATTGCCGCTTTTTAAGACGGGAAGAAAAAATGGGCAGGATCAGTACTGCCCGTAGCTTTTGTGCCTCTTCTCCTGATATTTGGCCTTCTTATCCGCAGGCTCCATCAGCACTTCCTTCTTCTTATGGCGGTACTCTGACATGGTCGCCATCGTGCGGTCGCTCCTGTCCTCGCGGATCTCGATAAATGATTTGGACCTTCCCAGCCCCACGTTGCCGACGAAAACATCCTCCAGCTTACCTACGCGTTTTACAAGGTCCGAGATCTGGGTCTTGCTGAAGCCGTCGTCGCGTCCGAGGTTTATCTGCAGAACCACCATCTTCTTCCCGTCTTCCGTCGTGGCAATCACCGGCCTTACGGGTTTCTTGGATTCGTTTATCGGAACGGTGGCGAACTGCCTCTGAGCCTTCGCCGGGGCCCTGACCTGGTCCTCGATGACCATCGTGCCGGCGGATGGGATCTCGTCCGCCCTTACCTTGAGTATCTTCTTGCCCGTCTCCCTTTCGTACTGCCTTATGTGGTATTCTTCCTGTTTGGTTACGAACGAAACGGCTATACCCTCTTTACCTGCTCGTCCGGTGCGTCCGATCCTGTGAAGGTAGTTCTCGGAGTCCATCGGCACATCGAAATTTACGACGAGATCTATGTTGTTGATGTCCAGCCCCCTTGCGGCGACGTCTGTTGCTATAAGGACCTGGAAGCGGTTGTTCCTGAAGCTTCTTATCGTCCTTTCCCTCTTGGCCTGGGGCATATCGCCATGCAGGGTGCCGACCTTTATCCTCTGGTACATCTCGTCCGCAAGCGTGTCGACCATTTTTTTGGTCTGGCAGAACACGACCGTCTTCGGGCACCCGTTCGTGAGGATCGATTCGAGCCTCTCCATCTTGGCGCCTCTCGACATAGGGACCCAGTACTGGGTCACGAGGTCTGAGACGGGTTCGTCCCTGGACACACTGATCTCCATTGGGTCCTGCATCCTGTTGAACGCGATGCGTTTTATGCTTTCTGCCATGGTTGCCGAGAAGAGAAGGGTGTGCCTGTCTTTTGGAACTGCGTCCATTATGAAATCGAGTTCGTCGGCGAATCCCATATCCAGCATGCGGTCCGCCTCGTCGAGTACAACTTCGGTGATCTCGGAGAGGTCGAGCGCTCCGCGGGTGATCATATCCTTAAGCCTTCCGGGGGTGCCTACGACTATGTCGACCCCTTTTCTGAGCCCATAGGTCTGGTCGCCTATGCTCGCCCCTCCGTAAATGGAGATGCTCCTGTGCCCGGTGTATTTGGAGAGCTTGTAAATCTCGTTCTCCACCTGAGTGGCAAGCTCCCTCGTGGGGGCGAGGACCAGCGATGTGGGTTTTTTGGACCCGGACTCGGTGCGCCCCATTATGATCAGAGCATAGGTCCCTGTCTTTCCGGTACCTGTCTGCGCCTGGGCGAATATATCTCTGCCTGCAAGACCGGCGGGCACCGCTTCGGTCTGTATCGGAGTCGGCATGTTCCAGCCCATGTCCGATATCGCTTTCAAAAGTGTTACGTCTAATCCTAGATCTTCAAAACCTGTCATGATCCTTCATTCCTAAATATTAAAAGCCCGCAAAACAAAGGACCTGTATATTTCAGGCGGTTTAGCATAGGCTGTTATTTAAAACCTCTTGACCAACGCCCCTGAGGGCATCGTATGCCGCGACGCACCTGATGTTCAAGCACAGGAAATCATAAACTCCATCGGGAAAACCTGCGCCCCTGCCCCGATGTCGGAGATTCATATCTTTTTGACGATCTCGTCCGCGGACTTTCTTTTCTTCGGCCTCTGGGGGTCGTCGGCCTTGCGGTATCCGAAAGCAACGACCAGCATTATCTTCTTCCTTGTCCCTAGGATCTCCTGGACCTTCTTGTTGCTGAAATATGCCATTATGCACGTGTCGAGTCCCTGTTCCGTGGCCTCGGCGGTCAGGTAAGCGCATGCTATGCCGATATCTATCGATCTGTAGTCCAGACCTGTCAGCACCGACCCGGTCTTTGCCATGGCGTTGTAGCTGTCTTCGACGAACACAACGAAAGTGGAGCAGTCCTCCACGAACTTTCCCATCCCGGAGTTCTTGTGGTCGGATAGCTCCTTCGCCTTATCTCCCGTTACAGCGTACATGGTGAAGGGTTGCGCGTTGCACGCGGAAGGCGCGAGCCTTGCCGCCTCCAGACATGAATCCAGCCTCTCTTTCTCCACGGTCCTCGCTGGATCGTAAGAACGGCAGCTCTGCCTCTTCTCGGCAATCTCGGTGAAGTCCATGGAAATCGAACGTGTTACAGATATTTTAACAAGACCTTGCGCATCGCTGGGCCGCCTTCCGTTGGAATGACGGGCGCTGCCCCGGGCCCTCACTTGTGCCTGGCCATGAACTTTTCCAATTTATCGTAGGCTTCTTCCAGGGTTTCCAGCGGAGGTAGGAGTATCGTCCTGAAATGGTCGTTCCCGAACTCCTTGCAGAACCCGGAACCGTGGACGAGCACCACGCCCTCTTCCTTTATCAGGTCGAGAACGAAATCCTTGTCGGTCTTCCAGCGTCCCCTCAGGTCCACATGCGGGAACATGTAAAGCGCGCCGTGGGCCCTTCTGGTCTCGATGCCGTCGATCTCGTTGAGCCTTTTGTAAGAGAAGTCCGCGCGCTTCTTCAACTTGCGGTTCATATCCTCTATGTAGTCTTGAGGCCCCTGGAGCGACGCTTTGGCCGCCTCCTGGCACGGCACGTTCGAGCATATGCGTGCCCGGAACTGCTTCATGACGCCCTCGCGTATCTCGTCCATCAGGCCCGTTTCGTCCATTATGTAGAAATATCCGACCCTCCAGCCCGGCATGAGGTTGACCTTCGAGAATCCGTTCATTATTATTCTGGGTACATCGCTCTTGAGCCTCGAAGCGGAGAAGAAGTCCCCGTCGAACGCAAGCTTATCGTATATCTCGTCGGAAATCAGCGGTATCTGGTACTCGGCGCACAGGTCGCCTATCTCCTTGATGTCCTTCATCTCGTATTCTGCTCCGGTGGGGTTGTTCGGATTTATCATCACCAACGCCTTTGTGCGGTTGGTGATCCTCTTCCGTATCATGTCCACGTCCGGAGCCCATTCCTCTTCCTCGATCTGCCTGTATGGGACGGTGCGCCCTTCGTAGAATCCTATGTACTGCGCGTAGGAAGGATACCCGGGCCCGGGAACAAGGACCTCGTCTCCCGGTTCCAGCAACGTGCCCATCAGTGCGTTGATGCCTTCGCTGACGCCTGCGCTCACGTAGACGTCTTCCGGTGTTATCCTGACCCCGTGCTTCTCGAACTCTCGGTCGACGATCGCCTCTCTGAAGTCCACATTGCCTTGGGAGTTTCCGTAACCGTTATCGGTCTCGTCCACCGCCCTTCTCAGCTTCTCCTTGAAATACTCGGGCGTCTGAAAGTCCCACTTGTTGGGGTCGCCTATGTTGAGGCCGATCAATTTCTTGCCGGCCTTTTCGGCCTCTTCGGCCGGGACGTTGACCTCGCGTATGGCGTAGTCCATCCCCATCGACCTTCTTGAAGCCCTGATCATCTTCCTCATCGCGGTACCTTCTCCCACTGCACGACGTTTTTAACTATTAACGTTAACGTTCAAGCGCTTCCGCAGGACGCCGCTTTCCTGTCGGCCGCCCTCAGTAGCAGCACCAGCACGAACGCCGCGGCGCAGGTGGCCGTTGCTACTGCGAATGCCGGCGTAAGGTCGCCGGAACCCGACAGTATCTTGGAGAGGAACGGGAACAGAAGTGCAGAGGCTCCGAAACCAAGCGTCACAAGGCCGTAGTTGGTCCCCATGTTCTTCGTTCCGAAATGGTCAGCTGTCACAGCCGCATACGTTCCGGATGCGCCTCCGAACGCAAGCGAGATTATCGCTACGCAGACGAGGAACAGGACCCCGTCGGCGAATATGAGGGTCACCGTGCCGGCGGCGGTCATTGCTATTATCAGGAACAGAGCGGTCATCCGTCCCGCCCTGTCGGACAGCCAGGTTATCAGAAGGCGCCCTGTGGCGCTGAAAAGTCCGGTTATCATCACGCCTGTGACGGCATAATCTGCCAGACCGCGTTCCGTTGCAAGCGTGACCAGCTGCGGATTGAGTATGAAATACGCCGGGAGCACGAAGAAAAGCGAGAGCGCTATCAGGTAGAACGTGCGCGTGCCGAGCATCTCCCGCGGCGTGTACTGCTTCTGCTCCGTATTCCTCTTGGCGGTAGCCCCGGGCACGGTGTATCCCGCAGGGGGGTCCGCCAGGGCAAGGGACGCGGCCACGCATATGGCCATGAACGAGGCCCCGAACATCATGAACGTCTCCGGCACGCCGACGTCCGAGAGCATGATGTTTGCCAGCGGCGAGAATATCACGAGCGAGAATCCGAAGGACCCGACCATCGCGCCGGTGGCGAAACCGCGCCTGTCAGGGAACCATTTCTGTATGCATGCCACGGTGCAGGAGTACACCATCCCCACGCCGAGCCCTCCGATCAACCCATAGGTCAGGAATATCAGGTCGGCCGAGCCGGGAGTGACGAACGAAGTCAGCAATATCCCTCCCGACATCGTCAGACTGCCCAGTACGGCGATGCGCCTGGGGCCAAGCCTGTCCTGCAGCATCCCTCCGAACAGTATCCCTATCACGAAAGCCGACAGCATGACCGACGATACCAGGGCTATATCCGCCGGAGACCTCTCCAGATATTCTGCAACGGGATTCTTGAACACGGCCCACATGTAGATTACCCCGGCGCATAGCTGTACTATCATTCCCGCGACGAGTATCGCATATCGTTTCTTCGACTGTGGTGCGTTGCTTTCCATTGTGGCGTCTCCAATCGCTTTTGCAACCTTAAGTGCGTATTAGTATAATAATTTAAGTACATTAATGTATAATAATATACATTAAATTATATTTACAAACATCTAAAACTTATTTTTCTCAGTTTCCGGTCCGGTTTCAAGCAGCTGAAGTATAGGTGCAGGTGCGATACCTTCGCCGAGTTCGGCAGACCGGACGCATGCGGGAGGCGCCCGGGCTCCGGGCATACGACAAAAGCAAATTAATACGACCGCGGCACTGGTCGGGAATATGGCTGCCGTAAGACTTGGAAAGAACCACCTCAGGTGGTGCAGGGCATGCAACCTTCCGATAATGGAGAGCAAGGACTGTCCGATATGCGGCGCCCGGACGGACGAAGTTGCATTGACCCCGCCTGCCGACTCCCGTCCCGCATTCGACCGGGACATAGAGAACATCCGTTCGGTCATCGATGCAACCTACGGGGAGGGCACCGGAAAGGCGGTGGTACCCGACGGACATGTGGTCATCCTCAACAAGGTGCCCGGCCTCGACCGCATGGACGAGGTAGTATGCGACGGGGCCGTCATCGCGACCATGAGATTCGATCTGGGAGCCGGATGGAAATGCATACTCAGGATGCAGGGCGCCATGCGCCTCGAAGGGGTGCTCAGCAAAGGGTTCGTGGTCTGCGACGGCGGCGCCGTCAGATTCGTCCAGGAGAGCAAGAATCTCATGGCGCCCGGAGTAGACTCCGTCCATCCCGAAGTGAAGGCAGGCGATGAAGTGGTGATCGTCACTGCGGACGGGAAGGTCGTCGCCGCAGGCAGCGCCAAGATGCCCGCGGCAGAGATGGTCGGCGGGAAGGGCGTGGCGGTGAAACCAAGATGGTACAAACCCGAGGAACGGCTCGAAGGATTGGCGGAGCACGACTGGAAGGACGTGGTCGAGGCAAACAGGGGCATCATCGCAAAAAGAGTGGAGGAAGCGGTGGGTTTCATAAAGAACACCATAGAGAAAAACCAGCTTCCCGCTATCGTCTCGTTCTCCGGAGGAAAGGACAGCCATGCCTGCCTGCTCCTTACGCTGGATGCGGGACTCGAACTGCCCGTGCTGTTCGTCGACACCGGCCTCGAGTTCGACGAGACCGTGAGATTCGTCCACGACACAGTGGAGAGACACGGCCTGAAGCTCATCGAGGAGAAGGCGCCGACGGACGCGTTCTTCGGAAATCTCGTTTACTTCGGACCTCCATCCAAAGACTACAGATGGTGCTGCAAGACCAACAAACTGGGGCCCACGGTGGGAGCCATCAACAGGAATTTCCCGGACGGGGTCCTTTCGTTCATCGGACAGAGGAAATACGAATCCGAGGCCAGGAACGCCAAGCCGCGCATATGGAGAAATCCCTGGACGCCGGGGCAGCTGGGGGCTTCGCCGATACAGAACTGGTCGGCGATGCACGTTTGGCTCTACATTTTCAGCAAGAACGAGCCTTTCAACGTCTGGTACACCAGGGGGCTGGACAGGATCGGATGCTTCCTCTGCCCTGCATCCGACCTTGCGGAGTTCGATGCGATCGAAGGAAAAAGCGCAAGATATTCACAGTGGAATGATTACTTGGACAAATACGCGGACGACCGGGGCCTCCCTCCCGAATGGAAGAAATTCGGCCTATGGAGGTGGAAGAATGCGCCTGCGTCGGTACGCGAGGAGGTCGAGAGGGTGACGGGGAAGAAAGTATCCGACATAACGAAGCAGACCGCTAAGGCAGATGACGGACCGTTGAGGATCAGGGTGCAGGAGGGATACTCGCCATGCTCCATAGGCTTCAGCATCGAGGCGGCTCTGTCGAGGCCCGTCGACATAAAGAAGATAAGCCCGTTCTGCCACGCGCTGGGATGGGTGGTCGAGGAGGACCCCGAAGGCGAATACGTCTCCGCCAACTACGTCACGATATACCGGGAAGGGGCGATCACTTCCAAAGGAAATGTGGAGAACGACGCCAGAAACCGCATATATCAGGCATGGCAGGTCGTAGTGCGCGCGGAACAATGCGTCGGGTGCGGCCTATGCGCCGCGAGATGCAGGCCCGGCGCCCTGTTCATGGAGGACGGAAAGGTCCGGATAAAGGAGGACGAATGCATATTCTGCAGGGATTGCTTCGGCCCCTGTCCGTCGGCCAACTTCTCCGAGGATTCGGACAAGGACTTCGAACAGTGATTATCGCAGGGGAGTAATAAATAAACCGAATCCGTATACCTGGTGCATGATGATAGACCCTGAGGACTTGGCTGCCGCGATGGAGCTAGACCCTGCCCTCCTCGACGAAGACGACGCTGTCAGATTTCACACCGGCCTGCAC
>DAMX01000060.1:0-210 GCA_002497195.1 Methanomassiliicoccaceae archaeon UBA354
GCGCGTTTACGCAATCGCCTTGAGTTCGCTAGACGAGTACTACTTGCCCGAGATTTTTTCATACTTTCTAAATCAGTGGCCATGCGGGCAGCTCGTGGCATGTTCAGTAACAGGGAAGGTGATCGGATTCATCTGCGGCTCCCGTCTGGGGCCGGACCGCGTGGGGATAGCTCTTCTGGCGGTCGAAAGGGAGGGCAGATGCCGCGGAGC
>DAMX01000060.1:386-8799 GCA_002497195.1 Methanomassiliicoccaceae archaeon UBA354
GATGCCGCGGAGCGGGATCTGAGCTTTTGGCAGCGTTGAGGAACCGCGCCGTTGCG
Source organism: Methanomassiliicoccaceae archaeon UBA354 (assembly GCA_002497195.1). Lineage (GTDB taxonomy): Archaea > Thermoplasmatota > Thermoplasmata > Methanomassiliicoccales > Methanomethylophilaceae > VadinCA11. Next base: position 443 of record DAMX01000060.1, read on the forward strand.
GAGGGCGCATACACAGTGCAACTGGAGGTCCGCAAAGAAAACGAGGCCGCGATTCGTTTCTACAAGGCCCGCGGGTTCATAATCGCCGAGGATTTGCCGGTATTCTACAACAACGGCGGGGACGGGATCAGGATGATCGGGGCCACAATCCAGAACTCGTGATCATCCCGATTGTTTTCTGGTTCTTCCAACATCTATAACTATTCGTAAGGCCGTTAAGTGTTGAGGTAAAAACATGGAAAACGAAGAACCATACTATTGTTGCTGCTGCGACGAAGATGAAGTAAGCGAAAGAATCCCTCTCATCGGAGAGGACGCCCCCGCTTTCAAGGCGAACACAACACAGGGAGAGATCAACTTCCCGGCCGACTTCAAAGGAAAATGGGTCATTTTATTCTCTCACCCCGCCGATTTCACGCCTGTCTGCTCTACCGAGTTCATGACATTTGCAGCGATGGCGGACGAGTTCAAGGCGCTCAACACCCAGCTCGTCGGTATCTCTATCGACTCCATCCACTCGCACATCGCCTGGCTCAGGTCGATCTGTCAGATGGAGTGGGGGCCGCACAAGAAAGGTGTCGAGATCGCATTCCCTCTGATCGACGACGTGAGCATGAACGTTGCCAACAAATATGGAATGGTCCACGATAAATCCTCGACCTCCGCGGTGCGTGCGACCTTCATCATCGACCCCGTCGGTAAGATCAGGACGATCCTCTACTACCCGGCAAGCACCGGGCGCAACATGGAAGAGATCAAGAGAGTGGTGATCGCTTTGCAGAAGGCGGACAAGGACAAGTGTGCCACGCCCGCCAACTGGAAGCCCGGGGACGATGTGATCATCCCCGCACCCGGAAGCTGCGGTGCGGCCAAGGACCGTGTGGCGGACAAGTCCGAGGACAAGTATTGCTACGACTGGTTCCTTTGCTTCCGCAAAGAAAAGAAGCAGTAAAATCATTTAGGGGCGAAAGCCCCTTTTAAATTTCTTGTTCAATTGAACATGCTGTCGTCCGGAACATGCTCATTCTGGAAATAATACTGTGATTTTTCCTTCTGAGCGCTGGACACATCTTTCGAAAGGCCCTTGGTGTATGAACCGTATTTGTTCTTGATCTGTTCCTCGACGGGCATCGCGCGCTTCAGCGCCCTGCGGACGTGTTCAGCGGTTATGATGTCCTCTCCGTCGACCACAGCGATGTCCCCTGCGGCGCGGATCAGCCCCCCCATCTCCCTGAGCCTGAGGGTCAGGGAGTTGGACTGCTCGTCCAGTTTCGCCCTGCGGCGTCCTTCTTTGATGAGCTCTTCCACTGCGTGTATGTCCGCATGGGGGATGCGCCCGTCCTTCTGGACCTCCTGGGCTACGAACTGGGCATATTTGGCGCGGTTCTCGCTGTTGTCCGGCATGACCGTGTCGACCAGCACTTCGTATCCGTTGCCTATGATGCGCGAGCGCAGCGGGGAGAGGATGTTCTCGATGTCCTGGATGTTACATGCCGCAACCAGAATGAAGTCGCATGGGACGGCGTCGACCCTGACGCTGGCGCCTGCAGATTGCGGGTTGTGCCCTGTTATCGGGAACGTCTTGTCCTGCATGGCGGTTAGAATGTATCTTTGGAGATTGCCGAGATGGGATATCTCGTCGATGAACAGGACTCCCTCGTGGGCTTCGTGTATCGCTCCGGCGACGACCCTCTCATAAGCGGGGGATCCGAGCTTTTCATGTCCTCCGTACGGGTCGTGCAGGACGTCCCCGAGAAGTTCGGTCTCGGACGAACCGGTGGCCATGACAAACGGGTTCCTCCTCAGTTTCACCAATATCTTCTTATTTTTTGTGCCTTGGAGCTGGCTTCTCTTCTCCAGAGACTTCTGGTCGAGCATGCGTATGTACTCTCCGGCCCTTTCGAACACGATGGTCTCCTCGGTCCCGTCAGGCAGCGTCCTCGTGGTGTTCACGCGGTCCTTCCCGGCCAGTGTCGGTTGCCCGTTGAAGGATTCCATGAGGCTGCCGAAGAGGTCTGCGAACGGGGCGTTAACGGCGGCGCTCGTCTTTCCTGTTTGGCACTCGGGGCACACAAGGTCGTGAGGGCTGGAATACGCCCCGCACTTCTTGCAACGGAACCCTAGGCGCTCGGCGACGTTCGCCGGAGCCTTTTTGGGTTCCAGAAGCGTGCCCACCGTCTCGGCTGTGAGGTCCTCTTCGCGGACGACCTCCTTGCTGTCCAGCACTTCGAGGAGCGGCCTCTCGCTGTTCTCCGGGTTTTTCACGACGCGTATCTCATGGTTAGGCACCGGCAGGTTCAGGGAGAGCGCTTGCGCTATCATCGACTTGCCGGTGCCCGGAGGCCCGACCAGGAGCAGGTTCCTGCGTTGCGTCGCGGCGATCTTGGCCATCTGGATGGCCTCGTTCTGACCCAACACCCTGTCCAGGGGGTCGGACGGTAGAAGTATTTCGCCTGTCGACGCGAGCTCGGTCACATCGCTCCAGTGTTCCACGGGCCTCTTTTCTGACATGGGGCTTCCTCAGTAGAAATCGTCCTTTGCCCAAAGGGTCATATCGGCCGGCAGTTTGGAGACCTTCCCCTTGCGGGTGGCGACCACGACTCCGATCTTCTTCTCGTCGCAGACGTCCACTATCCTCTGGGATATCACTCCGTCGAAGACTATGGACGCTATCCCCTCGCCCTCTTCCTTGAGGGTATCGGCGAGGCTCTTCACTGCGACTTCTTTGACGACCTTCTTCTCAGCGTCGAGCAGTTTTGCGTTGTGGGTGGATGCCATGTCGGCGAGCAGGTCCCTGAAGAAGATCTGGTCCTCGGTAAGCGCTTTGTCTGCCCGCCTGGGCTTCTTTGCGCGGAGGGTCCTCGTGGGCTTCTCTTCAGCCTCTTTGTCGTCTTTCTCTTCGACTTCAGGCTTCGCCGCCTCGGTCCTCACGGCCTCGGGCTTGGAAACCTCCTGCTTCGCCGCCTCGGGTTTCGCGATTTCCTTGACCTGTTCGACCTCGGCCTCTTCGACGGCCTCGGCCTCTTCCTTCACTTCCTTCTTTCTGAACCTCTCGGCAGCCTCGGTGTTGAACCTCTCCTTCCTGGGAGCGCGGTCTTCGTCCCTGGATCTGGCGCCCTGGTTCTGGTGGCGGTCGTGGCCGGAGTGCTGTTCCCTCCTGGCAGGCCTGGACTCTTCCTCCTCCTCTTTGGGCTCCTCAGCCGAGATGCCGGTGATGCCGTTCATTTCCATGTACTGGTCTGCCGGTATCTTGTTGCGGAGGCATTTGACAAGCTGTTTCTGAGTAAGCTCCTCGACCTCCTGTGAGCGGGGTGCCCGGGCAACGAAGTCGACCTCTGCAACCTGGAAAAGCTCCTTGAGGATCAGTTCTCCTCCCCTGTCGCCATCTACGAATGCGGTAACGACCCTTTCCCTGGACAGGTCCTGGACCGTCTTGGGGATGTCCGTCCCTTCGACCGCTATGGCGTTCTTAATTCCCGATCTGAGGCAGTTGAGGACATCCGACCTGCCTTCAACGACAATGATGGACTCTGCATCTTTCACATTGGGTCCGGCAGGACACCTGTCCTTGCCGTAGGAGACTATCTCTTCGACCTGCAGGCTCTTCCGTATGTTGTCCGTAAGGTCCGAGCTGGTCCCTTTCGACTGTTTTATCAGTTCGGAAAGGAGCTCCTTGGCGCGTTCGATGACCTTCTCTCTCTTGGTTATCCTCACATCTTCGATGCCGAGGACCTTGATCGACGCTTTGCACGGTCCGACGCGGTCGACGGTCTCGAGGGCCGATGCGAGAATGACGGTCTCGACCTGGTCGAGGCTCGAGGACATCGTGACGTTTCCTTCAGACCTTCCTCCTTTAGAGGTGACATCGACCTCTATCCTTCCGATCCTTCCCGTTTTCTGGAGGTCTCTAAGGTCGAGGTCGTCGCCGAGAAGTCCCTCGGTCTGTCCGAAGATCGCTCCGACGACATCAGGCTTCTCCACGACGCCGTCGGCATTTATCTTCGCTTTAACCAAATATTTTGTAGCTGTTGGATCTGCGTACATTTGAATCATTTCCATGAAGGGATGGATATACGCCCTGCTCAGCTCTTTCTCACGGGCACACGCCCGATTCGAACTGTATTCTCGTCTCTGACCTGTAGTCTTTCCCGCTCAGCGGTGATGTGTTCTGGTCTTGGGGCCCGGTCGTTCCGACGGGGCTGCCGGTTGATAGTGAATCAGTGAACAGGGAATACTCAATTCCCTTGAGTATGCAAACACACATCGCGCTTATAAGGTTTTGCGGAAAAACGGGCAATAAAGCCCCATGAATTATGATATTGATACGATTACAGCCGATAGTCATGTTTGCGGAAATGAGGAGACGCTTTCAGGAGAATTCGGTCGTGAACCTGCATTCCGGACAGTTCTTTTTTCCAAACAGTATTCGAATTTGGTGGATATGGACAAAAAAATTAAATAGTATAACATGATGAAAAATTGTGATTGGCGGGAAAGGGCCGAGAGCGGGAAGAATGATACCTTGGGTCCTCCTGATCTTGTTGTGCGCCGTTGGGTCTGCTTCTATCGTTGCCCTTGTTACATGCGATGAGGTCGGTTGCGAGGAAGAGGACGCAATGCCGTCAACCGATTCCGTCTCATGCCTTCCACACTAGGCGGTGGATGCGGGGCCCGCCCGTGGCTGCGAAACGGCATGCGTGCCGTCCTATCCGTCCGATGGTGAGGTCAGAGGGACATCTATATCGGTTCTGCACCGGCCTGCTTCATGAAGCCGCAGGTCTCCCGGTCGCAGGTGAAGAAGACGATCTGCATGTCCTTGGCCGCCTCCGAGAGCGCACGGCATGCTCCACGCTTCCTTTCCGAGTCGAAGACCAGCAGGACGTCGTCCAGGAGTATCGGCAGCTTTTCCTCCGAAAGCTCCTTCGCCACCGCAAGCTTAAGGGACAGACATACCTGCCCGGCGAGCCCGGAGCTCCATTGCCCCTTGGCCTTCACCTCGGTCCCTCCGCGTATCGAGACGTCCTTGGTACGGGGGTTGCTCTCCATGCGGTAAAGGCCCCCCGTCATCATTTCCAGGTATCTGTCTGCGGTCTGTATGACCTGCGGTTGCATGTTTTCGTAGATGTCGTCGCATGCCGTGTCGGCAATGTACCTCTCCAAAGAGAGCACGCCCCATCTCCTTATTTCCGAGTCCAGCTCGGCGCGGAGGGAGCTTCTTGCGTCCAACAGGCGCTCGGTATCCGCGTCCTTGAGTATGGCCTCTTTCTGACCGATTATCTTTCCCAGCTCCCTCTGTTTTTCTTCGATCTCCTCGGCAGGGTCGTCGGGAGGCAGGGGTGCTTCCGAACCGGTGTCGATGCCTGCCGAACCCATTATATTTCTGATGCTCTCCATCTTATTTCGGGTCTCGTCCCTTTTCTTCTTCAGAGCGACGATCCTTTCGAGTTCTTCTGCGGACCCGTAGGGTTCGAGATATCCTTCCAGGGCGCTTTTTGCCATCCGATGTCCGGAGCCCGCTTCATCCGCCGTTGTTTTCGCTTCGGATATTGCTGAAGATATCGTGATCAGCGCATTGAGTCTGCGAACGTCCGATTCGAACGAGGCCCGTCCGATCCCGGCTTCGGACGAGACGGATTCCAGCTCCGATTCGAGTCTTGCGATCTCGCTTCTCATGTCGCTCGCGCGTCGGAGCTCCGAGTCGCGTTTCTGTTCAAGGGCCCTTATACTGTCGATTTTTTCGCAAAGCCCGGCCACTTCTTCTCTCCGTGTATCTCCGGGGAATCCGCGGGATGCGACGAAATCCGAAAAGCCGTCCTCCGGAACCCTCTTCGGGAGCACGAAATAGATGGCGGCCAGCGCAGAAACCGAGGCGGCATAGATATACGGGATCCCGGAGACGAAGGCGGCCATCGCGCAGACGGCGGCCAGCGCCAAGAGCGCCAGGACGGGGACGTAATTCTTCTTCGGCATTTCCGCAACGGATGCCCTTTCGATCGTCCCGCGTCCGGTATCTGCATTCCTGACGGTCTCGGGGTTCAACCTGCTCCCCATCAGCGCGGCGACCTCCCCTCCCAGCCGGGAGGCGGAACCGTCGGCTACCTCCACAGCCGACGTCGCAGACAGGTACGAGCCTATGCTCTCGTTAAGGGACCTGATCTTCTCCTCGTTCCGCATCACGGCGGCCGGAGAGGCGCCCCCCATCTCCCTGACGAGGGATGCCAGCTTTTCATCTGCACCCTCCATTCTTTTACGCGATGCAACTTCGGAACCCGCCAGCTCCCTGTACCTCTCCATCCCCTCCGGCGGGGCCCTGTCCGCATCCGCCATGCCGTCGAGGCTCATCTCCAGCTCGCCGTACTCTTTCAGGTTCCCCTCTTGTTTTTCGTACGCATCGATGTTGGCCCTGACGGCGTCGGCCTCCGCCTTCTTATCTTTGAGCGCCGACAGTTCCGCGTTGATCCGGGCCTCGGCGCTCGCCAGTCTTTCGTACTCGGGACCCTTGGACCGGGCGGCCTTGATCGCCTCGCCGTTCTCGCTGATGTCGTCGAACAGTTTGCCTATGCCCTTGACCGCGGTCATCTTCTCGGGCCTCAGGAGATCCTCCATCCCTACGTTGATGGATTCCGATATATGCGGCATGTTCTCGCCGCCCGGTACCGTGAGGAACCTCCTTTTGATGTCTCCCGACTCGACTGCGTCCGTGTCTATGAGGTCCTCCGGGCCCATGGCGTATACGCTGCGGTAAATGTCGGGGTCGACGCCGGAGATATCCGACGGAAGCAACCCTATGCTGGAAACGATCTTGCTCCCGCTCCTGGTGACCGTGAATCTTTTTCCCGTATCGGTGACGCAGTCGATCTCCCCGGAGTCGGAGTTGGAAGTCTGCGGGTAGACGTTCTTGCGCTTCCCGGTCTTGAAGAGCGTGGTCCTCACAAACTCCTTCAGAGTGGTCTTTCCGCTTTCGTTCTCGCCGTAGCAGACTGTGAGCCCCGGCGATATCGGACCGTAATCCTTGTTGACGGCCTTTCCGAACAGACGGATGCGAACCGCCTCGATTATCATTCCGAAGCCTCCGAGAAACGCTCCAGGAGTCTGACCCTCGCATCGCCGACGAGGTTCCTGAGCTCCTCGTCGCTCATGGATTCAAAATATTTCTGCAGATATTTTTTCGAGGTCGCGGTGCTGCATATGGCCCCGATCAGACGGTCTCTTTCCATCATCATGACCGAATCTGCCACCGACGCGACCTTCGACACAAGGTCTTTCCCCCCTGCAGACGGCACGCTTTCCGGTTTCGAAAAGACCTCCATGTCCGCCACCGTTCCCGCCGACCTGTCCTGTATCGCCTTCAAAATTTCGTCGGGTTCGGACCGGATCATGTTGTCCAGCGCTCCGCGCCCTCTCACGGCGATTCTGACGACGGAGTTCTTTTTAATCCTGGAGGAAACGCTGTCGATGAAAGAGGGGAGGTCGTGTCCGGTTATATCGGCGTCTATCCTTTCCCAGACGATCTCCTGCGTCGGCACGAAACGAAGTTCCTTGACGGTGTCCGAGACCACAGTGACGACATACGCCCCCTTCTCTCCCGACTCCTTTATGCTCCTGCCCTGCGTGTTCCCGGGATACACCACATACGGCCTTTCGTGAAGCACTGCGCGTCTGTGTATGTGGCCCAGTGCCCAGTAGTCGATGTCCTTCCCTATCATGTCCGCGAGCCTGGCGGGGGCGTATGCGGAGGCATCGCTGGAATCCACGTCGCAATGGACGCATCCCACCGTGAAAACGTCCTTGCTTCCTTCGAGCTTTATCGCCAGGTCCTCGCCGGTGTTCCTCGATGTGAAGCTGATGCCCGAAATCTCGACCTTGTCTCCGTTCTTCAGATCCAGCATGAATCGCTCGGGCCCGCCGCCGAACTCGCGGACGTTAGGAGGAAGGGGGATGTCGTCCTCCCAGCTGGTGGTATGGTCGTGGTTGCCCCATGCTATATAGCATGGAATGTCCAGCCTTCCAAGGATCTCGGCGAAGCGGAACCTGGTCCTCGGCGTGATGTTCTCCTTGTCGAATATGTCTCCGGATATGACCATGAAATCGGCATTTTCTGAACGGGCAAGGTCGGCAATTTTGCGGAAAGACGAGAATGTGGATTCCGTCATCCTCTTGGCAAGGTCCATGTCCCTGGACCTGATCCCCGCGAACCTGCTGCCCAGATGCAGATCGGCGCAGTGTATGAATTTGAAGTCTGACATGGCCGTGGTAATGGCACGGTGATTTATGTAGGGTGCCCCGGGTACACCGAAATGACCGAAAGTGGACCGGGCCCGCCCTACCTCCAAATATTATATTGGTAATACCATCCA
>DAMX01000060.1:9015-11163 GCA_002497195.1 Methanomassiliicoccaceae archaeon UBA354
ACCTCCAAAAATTATATTGGTAATACCATCCAACCGGGAGAGCAATGGACTGTATCAGGAAAAAGGTGGAAGAAGAGGTCAAGAGGGGGACGGTCGGTCCAGACCAAAGCTGCCCCTATCATCCGAGCCATTTCATCGGCCAGGACTGCACGTTCTGCTTCTGCCCTTTCTATCCGTGCGAGGACGAAAAACTCGGCAAGTTCATCGGTTCCAAGCGTGGCAAGCAGGTGTGGGACTGCTCCGACTGCCTCTTCATCCACCGGAAGGAGGTCGTCGGCTTCGTCATGGAAGAGATCAGGCGCTCCGGGTTCGGGGAATGCGGCGACGAGAGGATGGCAGAGATATTTTTCGACGCGAAGGAGAGGTTCTGGCGCAGAGGCAGGCCGGTCATGGTCCTGGGCGCCACTTCGGACGCCGGCAAGTCTGTGACGGTGGCCGCCATGTGCAGGATATTCCATAGGAGAGGTTTCATCACGGCTCCGTTCAAATCGCAGAACATGAGCCTTAACTCGAAGGTCACCAGGACGGGTTCCGAGATCGCCATGATACAGGCCCTCCAGGCGCAGGCCGCAGGCCTGAAGAACACGGACTACCATATGAACCCGATACTGATGAAGCCCAAAGGCGACATGGTATCGCAGGTGGTGGTGGAGGGGAAGCCCCTGGGAGATTACGACGTCCGGTCCTATTATTCCGATTTCGTCCCGGGACCGGGCAGGGATGCGGTAAGAAGGAACATAGACTTCCTCCTCGACAGGTACGACATAGTCGTCATGGAGGGCGCCGGGTCCCCGGCCGAGATCAACATCTACGATTCGGACATTGCCAACATGCAGGCCGCGGAGATCGCGGATGCGGATTGCGTCCTGGTCGTCAATGCGGAATGGGGAGGGGCCTTCGCATACGCGCTCGGCACGGTCGAGCTCATCCCGGAGAAGGACAGGGGACGGATCAAAGGCATAATAATCAACAACGTCAGAGGAGACGTGGAGAAGATGAGGCCGGGTGCGGAGGAGCTGGAGAAGATGCTGGGCATACCTGTGCTGGGAATCGTCCCGCACGCGGACGTGAAGCTTCCCAGCGAGGACTCGGAGAGCTTCCGCGGCTCGCGGACCGTGGGCGCGGGCTCCGTGCGCGTGGCGGTGGTCAAATTCCCGCGCATATCCAACTTCACCGATATGGACCCGCTGTTCCTTGAGGACACGGCAGTCGTCTTCGCCGACAGGCCCGAGGAGTTCGAAGGTGCGGACGCCATCGTGCTCCCCGGCACCAAGAACACTATTTCAGACCTTGAATGGATGAAAGAGAACGGCATTGCAGCTAAGATATCGTCCATGAAGGGCAAGATACCGATCATCGGGCTCTGCGGCGGATACCAGATGATGGGATCGAAGCTGTCCGACCCCAACGGGATCGAGGGCGGGAGCCCGTCTGAGATCGATGGTCTGGGATTCTTCGAGAACGTCACAAGGTGGGAAGTATACGACAAATGCGTGAGGCAGGCACGGGGCGAGATAATCGCCACAGGCGGCGACGTTACGGGGTACGAGATACACATGGGCGAGACGGACGTCAGAGAAAAGCCGCTGTTCTCTCTGGAGCGTTTCCCGGGCACCGTCGAAGAGGGTTCCCTGAGGGAGGAAGAGATGCTGTTCGGAACATATCTGCACGGGGTTTTCGATACCCAGGACTTCAGGAGATATTTCCTCTCATTTGTCAAAGGCGGCCGTCCGGTCGCCGAAAGCGTAGATTACCAGGAATATGTGGACATAAACCTGGACAAGCTGGCCGACGTGTTCGAGGAGGCTCTGGACATGGACAGGATGATGGAGATCGTGGGAGCGGTAAGATGAAGGTGCTTTTCCTGGGTACGGCCTCGGGGGCGGGCAAGACCACCGTCACGGCGATGTACTGCAGATATCTGGCCCGCAGAGGTGTCCGCGTCGCGCCGTTCAAGGCTTCCAACCTCTCGCTGAACTCGTATGCAACCTCCGAGGGAGGAGAGATAGGCATCGGGCAGGCATTCCAGGCGCTGGCCGCCGGAATAGTCCCGGTCACAGACATGAACCCCATACTGCTGAAGCCGGGAGGCGGAGGCAGGATGCAGGTCGTCCTGAACGGGAAGCCCTGTTCCGATGTGACGGAGGG
>DAMX01000006.1:0-5701 GCA_002497195.1 Methanomassiliicoccaceae archaeon UBA354
GTCCCTGAGGTCCTTGAAGTGCACCCCTTTGACGACCTTTCCGTTCTTCATGTCAAGGCACGGTATTATTCTTTTTTTGAGCATCATGCCACCTCCGCTCTGTCCTTCGTGCTGAGTTCGGAATCCCGGGCGCGGGTCGCCTTGTGGAGGGCCTTTCCCAGAGCCTTGAAGGAGGCCTCCACGATGTGATGTTCGTCGAATCCCCGGATAACTGACACATGCAGCGTCAGCCCGGCGGACATGGCGAAGCTCCTGAAGAAGTGCGCGTAGAGGGCGTCAGGGCAGTCCACGTCGGCGAAAGGTCTGTCCACTATATCTACGGACACCATCGCCAGTGCATCGTCCATCGGTATGAATTCCGTGGCAACCCTCTCCACAGGCCTGTCTCCCAGCGCCTTTCTGAGGGCTGTGCCGAGAGTAATGGCGACATCCTCTACGATGTGATGCTCGTTGTCCCCCTCGGCGGAAAGCTTCAGATCGAAAGAGGCGTACCTTGTCAGTGTTTCGACCATATGCTTTAGAAATTGGATGTTGCAATCGACCTGGAACACTCCGGTGCCGTCGAGTTCCAGCTCCGCGGATATCTTTGTCTCTCTGGTGCTTCTCTCCACCTTTGCCCTTCTTCCAGTCATCGGTTCTGAGAGCGCTTGGCCCTATAATAACTGTTGCGGGTGCGATTAGCTGAATATAATGTTGAACCGCGGGCACTCTGAACAGGTGGCAGGCATCCCGCTGTAACCTCTGGCACTGTACAGCTCATTGATCATGCCGCTCGCCTTCACGAAGCCGCAGATAGCGCAAAGGACTTCCGTAACGTTGTAGCCCTCGGTTATCATGGCCGCCGCTTTTCTGATCATCATGTAAAAGCCTTCACGGTGGGGGCTGTTCTCGATTAGTTCGTTTCCGCCCGTGATGCCCTTGAGGTACTGGGAGACTGCCGATCCGGTGACTCCGAAAACTTCTGCGACGCGGACCTGCGTATATCCGTGTTCTTCGACCAGACATCTAGCTATCGATCCGCGTGCGGTAGGAAGAACATCAGCAACGATAAGTTCGCATGGAAGGAACACGGTTCATAGTAGTTAACTTCAAGTATATTTAGGATTGGTTTATTACGTTCAGACGTGCCATGGCTTTTCCCATTCCCATGGCCTCAGATCGAAAGTGTATAGTGCCAGACCCACGACGGCGGCAACGGCGCCTGCGTCCCTTAGTATTTCGGCGTCCTTTCGTTCAGTGACTCCTCCGGAAGCGATCACGCTGTGCGGGCATGAAGAAATGAAGTCTCTCGCCTGCCTCTCGTCCACGCCTTTCTTCTGCCCTTCGACGTCCACGTTGGTGTTGAGGACCGCTGCCAGCGGAAGGTCTTCTATTATCCTGAACATCTGCTCGACGGTGACCGAGGCGGACTCCTGCCATCCTTTGACGACTATCCTGTCGCCGCGTGTGTCCATCGCCAGTGCGATACGCCCCGGGTACTTGAGCGCCATGCGTTCCAGCCACTCCGGTTCCTTTATGGCTTTAGTTCCCAGCACGATCCTGTCTACCCCTGCTCCTGCAAGGGCGTCCACGGTTACCTCGGACCTTATTCCGCCCCCGGCTTCCACGGGGACTCCGGAGTCACGGGCGATCTTCTCTATGGAATCCAGATTGTCGCCCTTCCCGAACGCCGCATCAAGGTCGACGAGGTGCAGATATTCCGCACCTTTGGATACCCAGGATGCCGCAGTTTGGAAAGGGTCCGGTATCTTTATCTGCTCGCTCCCGAGCTCTCCGCCTACCAGCTGGACAACTTGCTTGTCAAGCATATCTACTGCGGGTATGATAATCATCTGCATTCCTCTGCGAATCTTATGAAGTTTTTGAGCACTTTCATCCCCGAACTGCTGCTTTTTTCGGGATGGAACTGAATTCCGTAAGTGTTGGATCTGCGGAATATCACGGGTATCTCCCTGCCCTCGTATTCGGTGGTCCCGGCGATTTCACATCTGTCATCCGGGCTTCCGCAGTAGGAGTGTGCGAAATAAAATTCTCTGTCGGGGGCCCCATCCAGAATCGGGTCGTCAGATTCGACAGTGTTCCATCCCATGTGCGGAAGCCTCTCCGCCTCGAGGCCTATGACCTGTCCCTTGAAAAGACCGAGGCCTTGTTTTTTGCCCTCTTCGCTGGAATCGAACAGTATCTGCGCTCCAATGCATATTCCCAATGCCGGCACCCCGCTTTCCAGACGCTCCAGTATCTCTTCCCTGTAGGGGGAGACTCTGTCCATTGTGCTGTCGAATGCCCCGACTCCCGGAAAGACCATGCAGTCCGCATCGGCAAGTCTGGACATGTCGCTGACCGCTTCGACTTCCGCACCGCATTTCTCCAGTGCGTTTTTTACCGAATGGAGGTTTCCCACTCCATAGTCTGTAAGGTATATCAGAGGCATTCCTCGATCACCTCGGCGGCCTTCTCCAAGAGCAGGGCGTTGAGCTCTTCGCTGCCGACGGTTATGCGGACGCAGTTCTCAGTCCTGCGTTTGGAGCCGAAGTCGCGGATCATCACTCCCTTCTTCTTCAGGCCTGAAACCAGCGCTGTGTGGTCAACCGGCGATCTGGCCAGTATGAAATTGGAATCAGAGGGGTGCGTCTCGAATCCGAGGGCTCTCAGGCCCGCATCGAGTTTCGGGCGTTGCTCCTTCACAAGGTCAACGCTTCTCCTTATGAACTCCTGGTCTTTCACGGCGGCAATGGCCGCCTTCTCGCTGAGCATGTTCAGGGAATAGGGTATCTTCACGCAGTTCATCATGCCGGCTACGTTCAGGTTGGATACGGCATATCCCACTCTGAGGCCTGCCATGGCATATGCCTTGGAGAATGTCCTGACCACGATGAGGTTTTCAAACTCCTCCACTCTGCGGACCATGGAGCTTTCGCTGTATTCGCCGTAAGCCTCGTCCACAACGACCATGCCGTCGAATCCGGAAAGGATCTCCTCCAGGTCCTTCTCCCTGAACGAGTTTCCCGTGGGGTTGTTCGGAGACGGCATTATGGCCACTTTCGCCCGGGTCTTCAGAAAGGCGTCAACGTCCAGCTGGAATTCTTCTGTAAGGTCGACTTCGATCGTCCTTCCTCCGTTCATCTTCACGAAGAAGTCGTAAAGTACATAGGATGGGACTGGTACGGCGCAGCCGTCCCCACATTCCGTGAACGTCTTGAAGGTTACATCTATGACCTCGTCGGAACCGTTGCCTGCCACAAAGTTCTCCCTCTCAAGACCGTAAAGGTCCGCCAGAGCATCGCGGAGGTCGTCCGAGTAAGTGTTGGGATATCCGTTGATGTCTCCCTTCCAGGATGAAAGGAAATTCATGGCGGCGGGGTTTGACCCCAGGACGTTCACGTTCGTGTCCAGCCTGACCTCGTTCCCGACCCTGGGGTTGTAATATCTCTCGAATCCTCTGGTCGTGCTCCTCATTATTTCCCTGGACACCATCACTCCACCAGCCTCTCCATCGAGAGAGTCAGTATTCCGGTGGCCCCGATCTTTCTGAGGTTGTTTATTGCGTCGTAGAGCTGCGAGTAAGATACCACGGCCTGCACCGCGACCATTTCACCGTTCCCCGCTATCTCCAGAACGGTGGGCCCGCCTATGCCGGGAAGGAACTTCTCCACCTCGGTGATCATGGACCTGGGCACGTTCGCCATAAGATATTTGCGGTTCTCTGCGGCGATGACGCTGTGTATCGCCTCGGTGACTTCAAGCATGGCCTCTTTCTTTTCTCTGAGGGCCTTCGAGCTGGTAACAATGGCCGCCTGGGACCGGAACAGAACCTCAGCCTCTCTGAGACGATTCATCTTCAGCGTCGATCCGGTGGACACAAGGTCCACTATGCAGTCGGCCACTCCCAGATAGGGCATTATCTCCGCGGCCCCTGATATTACGATGACGTCTACCTTTTTGCCGATGGATTCGAAGAAGCGCTTCGTGATCTTGGGGAAGGAAGTAGCAATGCGGCTGCCGTCCGGTATGTCCATCCCGGACTTCACTGGCGACCCGTCCGGGACGGCGAGCGAAAGGCGGCAGTGGCCGAACTCCAGGTTGAGCATGTTCTCGAGGGCGTATCCGGATTCCTCCACCTGGTCGAGCCCGGTGATACCGAAATCTATCGCTCCGGAGTGGACGAACTCCGGGATGTCCTGTGCACGGACCAGCATGACCTCTATGTCGCGCCCTTTAACGCTGACGTAGAGCTTGCGCCCCCAGTCCTCTCCTATGTCAAGGCCCGCTTTCGAGAGCAGCTCCACGGACCTCTCGCTGAGCCTTCCTTTGTTCGGGATAGCTATTTTCAATGTCATCTTAAGCCTCACGTACCTGAACGAAACAGTTTCAGAGCAGACCTTTCGCCTTGGCAAGTTCCGCGTTGAGGACGGAGCCTCCGGCACCGCCTCTGATCGTGTTGTGCGAAAGCGCGAATGCCTTGTAGTATCCGTTGCTGGACCTGAGCCTTCCCACCGTAACAGCCATGCCTCTTGCCCTTTCCGGCGTTCCGGCATACACGTCGAACACAGGCTGGGGGCGGTTTTCCTCACTCCTCACTATCACGGGCTTGTCCGGCGCCGAAGGAAGCCCCAGCATCTGAGGTTCTCCGCGGAATCCGGACAGCGTCTCGCTCAATTCTCCGAGGGAGGGGGCGTCTCTCAGCGCCAGGACAAGCGATTCCGTGTGCCCGTCTACCACGGGCACGCGGGCGCAGTTTGCCATGAGCCTCATGTCAGCGAAGCGGAACACGTTGCCATCGAACACACCCAGCATCTTGCAGAGCTCTGTCTCCATCTTCTCTTCCTCGCCCTTTATGAAAGGCACGACATTTCCCACGGCGTCAAGCGATGGGACTCCGGGATATCCGGCCCCGGAGAGCGCCTGGTAGGTCGATACGAAGGCCTCCTCGAGCCCGTATTTGGAGTCTATGGCCTTTAGCGGAAGCGCTATTCCCGTTGTGGAGCAGTTGGCGTTGGTGACTATGAACCCTCCGCTCTCGGCGTATGATCTCTGTCCCGTCACGGACCTCAGGTGCCCGGGGTTTACCTCGGGTATGAGTATGGGCACGTCCGGGTCCATTCTGTGTGCGCCCGCGTTCGTGAATACCGCCACGCCGGATTCGGCCAGGGCGGATTCGGTGTGTCCGGCCAGCTCGCTGGGTATCCCGCTGAAGGCCACCCTTGCCGCGGACGATATCTTCTCGAGGTCCATGACCTCGATCTCCCTCTCGAGCGTCTCCTCTCTGAAGCAGTAATCTCTGACCTTCAGGACGTCCCTGAGCTTCTTTCCCCCCGATCTCTCAGATGCGTAAAGCCCCTCTATGTCGAAGTAGGGGTGGTCTTCCAGCATCTGAACGAACCTCTGCCCGATCATCCCCGTTGCCCCGAGGACAGCGACGCGCGTCTTGTTCATCTGTACAATTCTCCCTGGCTCATTCTGATTCCGATGACGTATATAAAACCGCGCGTTAACCCTCGAAGAGGTGCTTCTGCCTATCCTTCGAAATCCTCAGCAGAACTTCGGCGATCTGCTTCGCTTCGCCCTCCGAAAGGCTTACCTCTTCGCAGAGCTCGTGGTATCTCTGTACTACTTCGCGCTCTTTCTCTTCGTTCCAATAGCTCTGGGAAGACTTCTTCTTGGCCTTGGCCAGTTCGTCGGTTATCTCCATCCGCGTGGCGAT
>DAMX01000006.1:5978-6166 GCA_002497195.1 Methanomassiliicoccaceae archaeon UBA354
CATCTGAACCACCTGACCCGTCATGATGTTATCTGTATAAAACAACTGACGCCTGCCCCGAACTGTGGAAAATATTAAAACGAGGTATGTGTCTTAGCGCCGTTTAAGGAGAATCCCGAATGGCATATGGATTAGGAATCGATACGGGCGGCACCTACACAGACGCAGCCGTAATGGATATTGATACC
>DAMX01000064.1:0-6322 GCA_002497195.1 Methanomassiliicoccaceae archaeon UBA354
CAAATCTGAGGTAAAACAAATGGCAGGGGATGAAATTCTTAAGACAGGTACAACCACGATCGGCCTAAAACTGAAGGACGGCGTTATACTGGCCACCGATCAGAGGGCGACGATGGGGAACTTGATCGCTAACAGCGATGTTAGGAAGGTCTACCCTCTGTCGGACAACATAGGAATGACCATTGCGGGCTCCGTCGGGGACGCGCAGCTGATGGTCAGGTACATGACGGCGGAGATCGCGCTGTATTCCATGAAGAAGGGCACTCAGATCTCGGTCAGATCGGCTGCGACCCTTGTTTCAAACGTCATACGCCAGGGATTCTACCTCGGGCTCATAGTCGGCGGCTACGACCCCTCGGGCGGCCACGTCTACAGCATCGACGGCGCCGGAGGATACCTGGAGGACAGATACATGTCCGTCGGTTCAGGCTCGGTCTTCGCGCTGGGTTCCCTCGAGGGCTCGTTCAAGGACGGCATGACCAAGGACGAGGGCATGGACGTCGCCATAACCGCCCTCAACTCCTCGAGGAGGAGGGACACGTTCAGCGGCGATGGCTTTATGATGGCGTACATCGATAAGGACGGTTATCAGGAGATTCCGCAGTCCGAGATCGTCGAGCGTTGCGAGAAGCTCGGGTTCCGCTACCCGAATTAAACCGGTTTCAAAACCTTTAATTTTTAACAATTTAGAATATAACAGGCGTCGTTGTTTTCTATCGGCGCCTTGGCAGGATTCAAATGAACGCAGACAGGCTGTTCGACAGCCTAAGGGAAGAGGTCACCCGGCTTGCGCCGGAGAACCTCGAAATATCCTCAATCGAATTCGAGGGGCCCTTGGTTGTCGTCTATACAAAAGAGTACGACAAGGTATCGGGCAACAACAAGGCCGCGAGGGATCTAGCGCAGAGCCTACACAAAAGAGTGGACATCAGGCCGGACCCTTCGACTCTGGGCGACCCATCTGTGGTGGAGGGAAAGCTCCGCTCCATGATACCTGAGGCGGCGGGGATTTTCGACATATTTTTCAACGACGAAACAGGCGAGGCAATTGTGGAGGCGATAAAGCCGGACGTTGTCAAGGGAGACGAAGGTTCGCTGATACTCAACCTGAAACAGGAGACGGGATGGAACGTCAAAGTGATCCGTACCCCTCCGATACCGTCCAAGACCATCTCCGACGTCCGCGGATATCTGAGGGCGTACAGGGACGACAGGCACGATATGCTGCGCCGGGTGGCGAAGAAGCTCGCCCGCCCCATGATTGGAGGGGAGCAGTGGGTCAGGGTCACGGCCATGGGAGGATTCAGGCAGGTCGGAAGGTCCGCATCCCTCCTCACCACGAGGGAGAGCAAGGTCCTTATCGACTGCGGCCTCGACCCCGGGAGCGAGGAGACGCCATACTTCGCGATCCCGGAGGCTCAGCCGCTAAGCGATCTGGACGCCGTGGTGATAACCCACGCCCATCTCGACCACTGCGGCACTCTTCCCGCGCTTTTCAAATACGGCTACGACGGACCCGTGTACTGCACCGCTCCCACACGCGACCTCATGGCGCTCCTCCAGCTGGACAACATCAAGCTGGGCTTCGGAGAGGGCAGGAAGAACCTCTACGAGGCGAAGGACGTGCGCAACGAGATGATGCACACCATCCCTCTGAAGTACAACGAGACCACGGATATCGCTCCCGATGTCCGCCTCACCCTGTACAACGCAGGGCACATACTGGGCTCGTCGATAGCCCACTTCCACGTGGGTGACGGCCTCCACAATGTGGCATTCACCGGAGATACCAAATTCGAAAAGACCTGGCTCTTCAACCCGGCCAACAACAAGTTCCCCCGCCTCGAGTCGCTCGTGATAGAATCCACATACGGCGGAAGGAATGACGAGCAGCCCTCCAGGGCGGACGCCTCTGAAGAGCTCGGGAAGCTGATGAGGCAGGCCACCGAGGGCGGGGGCAAGGTCCTCATCCCGGTCTTCGCGGTGGGAAGGTCCCAGGAGGTCATGCTGGTGATCGAGGAGCTGATGCGCACCGGAAAGATACCGACGCTGAAAGTCTATCTCGACGGCATGATATGGGAGGCGACGGCGATACACACGGCCTACCCGGAGTATCTGAACAGCCAGCTCAGGACCCGCATATTCCAGCAGGACGAGAATCCCTTCCTCTCCCCCATATTCAAGAGGGTGGAGACCTCGGGCATGAGGGAGGAGATATGCCATTCCCCCGACCCCTGCATCGTGCTTGCAACTAGCGGCATGATGTCCGGCGGCCCGGTCATGGAGTATTTCAGGGAATGGGCGGACGACGAGAGGAACTGGCTTCTTTTCGTCGGATATCAGAGCGAAGGCAGCATGGGACGCACGATACAGAGAGGGCGCACCGACATAACCCTTAACCACCGCGGAAAATCCATCAATCTGAAGATCAGGATGAACCGCGAAACCGTGGACGGATTCTCGGGCCACTCGGACCGCAAGCAACTGATGAAGTACATATCCACGATGGAGCCGAGGCCCGACAAGATACTGATCGGCCACGGCGAGGACCGCAAATGCTCCGACCTGGCATCTTCCATATACAAGAAGTTCGGGATCGAGACCAAGGCCCCCCAGAACCTGGAGACCATAAGGCTCAGATGAGCGGACCCCGAAGGGTAAATGGTTTGGTGAGCTCTCACCAGTTAGTAGCTCTTATCTCGAAGTAGGACTGGGGGTGCTTGCACACCGGGCATACCTTCGGAGCCTCGGCGGCGATGTGTATGTAACCGCAGTTGTTGCACTTCCACATCACGACCTTGTCCCTCTTGAAGACCATGCCCTGCTCGATGTTCTTGAGGAGCGCCAGATATCTCTCCTCGTGATCTTTCTCGACACCGCCCACGGCATCGAAAAGGGCGGCGATCTGCAGGAATCCCTCCTCGCGGGCGACCTTTGCGAACTCGGGGTACATCTCGTTCGTCTCATAGTTTTCGCCTTCGGCGGCATCCTTCAGGTTAGCGACCGTGTCGGGTATGCAGTTGTCATGGAGCGCCTTGAACCAGAGCTTTGCATGCTCCTTTTCGTTCTCTGCCGTCTCCATGAATATGTTAGCGATCTGCTCATATCCTTCCTTCTTCGCCTGCGACGCATAATAGGTGTATTTCGTCCTGGCCATGCTCTCGCCGGCAAAAGCGCTGTTAAGATTTGCCTCTGTCTTCGATCCTTTGAGTTCCATATTTCACCTCGGCCCGGCTAGGCTTTGAGCAGATATGAACTTATCTTTATTCGATTCACGATGTTAAGTATTGTTTATTGACGATCAGATCTTTTTAGGTTTGTGACCGAATCCTTTCTTGAGGTCACCCTTTGGATCGAAGTGATTGTTCAGCAGCTTCGCGAGGTTTTTCTTCGCGTTCTGGTTGTCGGGATCGATTGAAATGATGGCTTCCAATTCCTTCTTGGCCTTCACATAGTCCCTGAGGTCGTTCAGCAGAAGAGAAGCGTAATTGATGCGGTAATCGCTGTTCCTCGGGTCCTTGGCTATGGCCTTGCAATAGTATTCGGCAGACTTTTTGAAGTCCAGCATCTGCATTTTCAGAAAGGTGCCGTAAGCGTCGAACACATCCGATGAAGGGTCCAGCTCCACAAGGCGGCGGTACAGCTCGTCGGTCTCCTTATTGTATTTCTTCTTGGAGCTCAGGGCCGTAACCTTGGCCTTGAGGCAGTCCAGATTATCGGGCTCCAGATCCGATACGACGTCCAGCTGGAAGACGCCGAAGTCGAACATGTTCAGACCGTAGATGTATATGTTAGACAGTAGGATACGGGGCTTGGCGTTGTGCGGGTCGTCCCTCAGGTACTCTTCAAGGGTCTTCGCGGCCCCTTCCGGGTTCCCGCTGGAGCTCTGACGCTTGGCTCGTTCCATGGCCTCGTACGCTGGGTCCTTCATGATTCCCCGAAGGAAAGCTAGCGTATAATTCTTCTCAGTAATGTTTTTCAAATCCGCAGGGGATGTCCCCGGGATGGCGACGAAGATATACCTGGCCGGCCCGCTGTTCTGCGAAGCGGAGCTGGATTTCAATGAAAAGCTCGCCGGGCGGCTGAGGGGGCACGGCTTCGAGGTGCTTTTGCCCCAGGAGCTCGGCATCGACGTGAGAAGCATCATCGCGGCATATGACAACGATGCCTACGTCCCGATATTCGAATCGGACCTGGACGCACTTAAAAGCTGCGACGTGCTGGTCATGGTGATGGACGGGAGGGTCCCGGACGAGGGCGCATGCGTCGAGCTGGGTATCGCCTTCGGAGCAGGAATGGAATGCTTCGGCTTCAAGACGGATATACGGACATCGGAATACGGAACGGACAATTTCATGATCACCGGCGCCTTGAAGGGTAGGGTCGCCAATGACGCGGAAAGCCTCAGAGACATGATAAATTCCGTTATTGGCACATCTAACGGTTAAATACGGTTAAGTCGATTATCGCCCCGATGACGCCTGCAAACTCGGAAAAACCCGTTCCGGACGAAAAAGAGATCAAGCCGAAGTCCGGCTCCAAGACCTATAGGATCGTCCACGACAAAGAGGAGAACAAGTGGAGGGTGAAGGCCGACGGAGCTAAACGTGCCATCGGCTACTATAACACGAAGGTCGAGGCCGAACAGAAGGTCAAAGAACTGAAGGCCAATAACAAGGAGGCGAAGGTCTCGGTCCACAAGATGGACGGCAAGTTCCAGAAGCAGAAGTGACCTTCCGGTCGGGGAACGGACAGATATAGGTGAGCGGCCTCTTTAGAGGTCGCTCTCCCGGTACTTCTTCAGTTTCTTTTGTTTCTCGTCGTTGAAGTTGTCGACAAGTCCTTTTTTAAACTGGCTATAGAAGTTGTTGACATATATGAAAGAATAAAGAATGGATGTGACCCCCATCAGCAGTATGTAGCTGCCGTATGTGATCAGGACCTTGGAGAAATCCATATCCAGGTATGCCAGCAGAGTTATCAGAAGCATGAAGAAGGTTATGGCCAGTACGCTCATGCTCAGGCGCCTCTTCATCCCTCTCCAGAGATAAAGCTCCCTCGGGGCCTGGGATATCGCCTTCGCGCCGACGGCACGTATGATGTGCCAGGGTATTATCAGGGCCGCTATGAAAAGCGAAAGAAGAAGAGAGACCATGACCATCTCCTCTATCGGCATCTCGTTCACGAAGTAGGGGTTCAGGAAGATGTACGAGCAGATTATGAAACCCATATAGAATATGGCGAAAGCCACCTCCTTAAAGACCTCCGAATTGAATTTTCCGTCGTCCCCCTCGGGTTCCAGAACCACGTCCTTCACATCGATTATGTCCGGGACGTCGAAAAGCCACAATGCGATCTTTTTCGTCTTGCTCTCGGGATCGCGGCTAACAAGTCCCAGCATCAGCCTGGAGAAGTATCTTCTGAAATAAGCGGATATGACAGAGGAGACCGCTATGGCCACGAAGAGGACAGTCGTCTCTATGACGTAGAATCCTGCCAGCATCGTTCTGACGGTGACTTCTCCGTCACCCATGAAGAAGTAGAAACGGCTGATGAAGAGGTTGGGTGCGAAACCCTTGCCGTAGATGTAGAACAGCGCGTAGGAAAGGATGATGGGAAGAAGTATCAGGACCGGGACGACGTAACGATACTTTATCATGGGCGAGTCCATGAAGAATGCGCACAGGACGCCAAGCGCCACGAACCCCACAACGAAACCGACGCATAGCCAGTACAGTAGATCATAGGTCGTGCTGGCCGAGTACTCCGTGGAAAGTATTCCCACCGTCAGCAGGCAGCTCAATATCACCAACGGGAAATATGTGATGATGATCGCGTCGAGCTTCTCGTGCCTGGGTTTAGCGTCGTTTGATCCCATGTTCTGCCTTCCTCACCCCTGGTACATGATCGTCAATGACCTTATCCTTTCGCAAATATAATATTAATGGCAACCGATAGGCTGTATCATGGCCGACCCAAAGGGATTGAAGAACAGAGGATATACGCACAGCGATGTGGACGAACGCCGTGCGGCGGCGGAGGAGTTCAGCGGTGCGTCTCTCGAAAGCATATCCAAATACTGCTTCAGCTCGGAAGCCGCTTCCAAGAACATAGAGAATATGATCGGGGCCACCCAGATCCCCTTGGGATTCGCGGGACCCGTTACCATCGAGGGAGACTATGCCTCCGGAAGGTTCCTCATCCCTCTGGCGACGACCGAGGGTGCCCTGATTGCTTCCATTTCCCGCGGAATGTCTGTTGCCGAGGACGGCGGAGGCATCAGGACCAAGGTGTTCTGGGACGCCATGACCCGCGCGCCCAT
>DAMX01000015.1:0-12693 GCA_002497195.1 Methanomassiliicoccaceae archaeon UBA354
GTATCGTCCAATGTCAGCGATGCGTTGGCCGAGAAAGGGTTGAGGGTCCTGCAGATAGGATGCGACCCCAAGGCGGACTCCACCAGGCTGTTGATGGAAGGCAAGACTCCCGCAACGGTGCTGGACCAGGTAAAGAGAGGGAAAACATCGTTCTCCGGCTCGGTACATGACACCGGCCGAGGAGTCTTCTGCGTCGAGTGCGGAGGTCCCAAGCCCGGGACCGGTTGCGCCGGGCGGGGCATAATAGCGGCCTTCGGCCACCTTGAGGCCCTCGATGTCATCGGACATTGCAGCCCCGACGTGATAATTTACGACGTTCTGGGGGATGTCGTCTGCGGAGGGTTCGCAATGCCTATAAGGAACGGATACGCCAGAAACGTTTTAGTGGTGACATCCGGAGAGATGATGTCGCTCTACGCTGCCGATAACATAAGGCAGGCGGTCGAAGGATTTGCGGGCGACGGTTACGCTGAATTTTCAGGCATCATACAGAACTCCCGGGGAATAGACCTTGAAAACGAAACGGTGGACAAGGCCGCCGAAGAAATGGGCACGGAAGTGATATTCCGTCTGCCCAGGGACGCAGAGGTTCAGAGGAGCGAGGATGCCGGACGCACCGTCGTAAGGAACGCCCCGTGCTCCGAGATGGCAGATAATTACAGAAAGCTCGCGGACGAGATATTGCGACGTTCGGACGATTCCGTCGGCGGAATGAGACTCAGTAAAAAAGAAAAAGAGGGAAAGTTATGAAAAAAGGCATTTTGTTCATCGGTCACGGCTCGAGGCTGAACCACAACAAAGAAGTCATCGAAGCCCAGGCCGAGGCCCTGAAGGAACGCACAGGCGTCCCGGTCTGGACCGCTTATAACGAGACCACGGAACCGCTGGTCGATTCCGCGGTTGAAATTATGGTCGGATCTGGGATAGAGGAGATTATAGCTATACCGTTTTTCATAGCCTCGGGACTGCACATAACGAGGGACATACCGAGGAAACTCGGCATACCCGAGGGTTCGCCCGGCGGAAAAACAACGGTCGCCGGAAAGGATGTGATCATCCACATGGAGCAGCCGTTCGGCGAGGACCCCAATCTGACGGATATCCTGGAGGAGAGGATCGCCGAGGTCTGCGGGAAGGGGGAGCCCTCCATAGTTGTGATAGGTCACGGCTCAAGGCTAGGTTACAACAAGGAAGTCGTGAAGACCAATGCGGAAAGGCTTTCCGAAAGAGGGTACTCGAACGTCTATTACGGATTCAACGAGTTCAACAGCCCCTCGATAGAGGATGCGATGTACGACGCTGTAAAATCGGGAGCCGATGAAATAGCAGTCCTTCCTATGTTCATAGCCTCCGGCGCCCACCTCGCAGAGGAGATACCCGAAAAATTGGGTATACCCATGAACAGCGGCGGAGGTGTAAGCGTCCTTTACGGAAGGGAGGTCAAAATACACTATGCCATTCCCGTAGGAAACGACCCCAGGCTGGTCGACGTGCTCGTTAAAAAACTGGAAAAGTACGGCATATGAAGATATTGATATTGGACACGGTTCACGGAGGCGGGGTCCTGGCCGATAAATATCCCCGGCCCGGCGACGACGTCACATGCGTAGATGTGTACAAGGTGACCCCGAAGGAAGAAATCGACCGTCTGAAAGGAAAAGGGTTCTCTGTTTCGACGGAGGTCCCCACGGGAGAGTACGACACGGTGCTGATGCCCATCCATTGTCCAGACCGTTTCCTCGAGGGCATCGTTTACGGGGAAAGGAAATTCTTCAGCCAGGCCGTAGGGGAGCTGATCGAAGACGGCAGATTCAGGATAGAAGTGACAGGCGTCAAGGGGAAGACCGGATTCTGCTGTCTTCTGGCACATATGCTCTCAACTGCCGGGAAGAAGGTTCTCGTCCAGACATCCAGAGGCAGAGGGGAGTGGACCGACGGAGAACTTAGCCACGAGGAGGCCGTCAGCATAGCACCGCCGTCGATGCTCACCCTGCCCGAAGGTGACCATGATGCCGTGATATGCGAAGTATCCCTCGGAGGGTCGGGCAAGGCGGACATCTCCTGCATCACGAATCTGATGGAGGACTATCCGATAGCGGCCGGGACCAGGAAAGCCTCCGAAGGGAAGATGTCGATATTGAACGGGAAGATCAACATAGTTCCCAGGGAAGAGGTCGAATTCTGGAAGAGTTACGGGACCGGGAAGTTGATCGGATACGGCGGCAGGATCGCAGTAATAGGGAAACCATCGCTCGGAGATCCACTCAGGATACGCGTGGATTACGGAAACGGTTTTGAAACATGTTTGAAGGGGAGTTATCTCGCACTCGAGTATTTGTACGCCGCGGAGATGGCGCTCGAGGTCTGCGATGCGATGGACATACCCGAATCGTCCGTGGAACTCGGCCTGTCGTCTTTCAAAGGCGTTCCCGGAAGGGGAGAGGTCTCCTTCTCCGAAGGAAGGTGGAAGGTGACCGAACGCAATCCCGGCATCTCCGTCCGCTCGGTGGAACGCACTCTTGCGATACTGAGCAAAATGGGCTCTCTGAAGGGGGCGGTGGCCGTCCTCGATCCGGTGAACAGGAAGGTCTGCTGCAAGATGGACCAGAAGGGGATAGAGAGGGTAGCAGCCGGATACGGCGTATCTATGACGGTCACCGATGCGTCCGGAAGGATGCCGTCGTTACCCGAATCCGCAGGCACATTGATTTTGTTCGTCAAGGAGGGCTACACCTGAAGATAATCCACCCGCGCCCCAACCCCATAATCGCAGCCATGTACACTCTTAGGGACATGGACGTCGACGTAATCGTCGTCCACGGACCTTCCGGTTGCGGTTTCATGGCCTCCAGGTCGCTGGAGCAGGCCGGAGTGAGGGTCGTCACATCGGCCATGTCCGAAACGGATCTCATCTTCGGAGGTTCGGATCAGCTTGTAGAGACCCTTATTACAGCTTTTGAAAAATTCCATCCTCGTTCCATCGCGGTGGTGGGTACATGTGCCAGCATGATAATAGGGGAAGACATGGCCTCTTCGATAAAAAGGGCAGATCTTGATTGCACCGTTTTCCCCGTCGAGTCCCACGGATGCATGGGCGACAACACCCAGGGTGCCATAAAAGCTATCGAGGCAGGTCGCGAAGCCGGAATCATATCCGTCAAGGAGACCGAAAGACAGGTCGGACTTCTGAAAGCCGCGACTGCGATGGAAAAGGACAGGGGACTTGCCAGCAGGTCATACATGAAGCCTGCCCAGGGTGCAACCAAGCTCAGAGTATGCCGTAAGATCTGCGACGTACTGTCTTCGGGGGGAAAGGTTGCCGTGGTAATGAACGCAAAAAAGGAGCTGGCATATCGCTTTTCCGATATTTTCATAGCAGTCGACGAGGCACGCAGGAAGCTGGGGGGAAGTACATTCTTCGTATCCAACACGGATGAGCAAAAAGGTCTGCCGAGAATCCGCAAATATTCTGAAGACATAATGTGCCAGCTTAAAGAGAGTAACGTTGTGATAGATGCCGTAGTGGGCGGACTCGACGAATATGCCGTCATCGGAGGAACCATGAAGGCCGAGGTTGACCGTTACTCTCCCGACCTCACCGTTATCGTGGGAATATGCCACGCATACCCCGGCATAGGAGAGGACGACATCCTCATCACAGACCAGCCCAGGCAACTTTCGAACTACCTCGACGAAGGTTTCCTCAATTCCGTAGGGGAGATATCCTCCCATTCGATGGTCATGGGCACCCGAAGGATAATCCCCATGGAAACCTCGGAAACACTCAGGGAACTGGTCAGAGGCATCTGAATGAAGGGAGTGGTGATCGCCGGGACGGGAAGCGGGGTCGGAAAGACTTCGATAACCACGGGCATCCTTTCCAGGCTTTCAAAGGATTACAAGGTCCAGGCCTTCAAAGCAGGCCCCGACTTCATCGATCCGATGTACCATACGTTGGCTTCCGGAAGGGCGTCCAGGAACATCGATTCCTTCATGATGGACGACGATACCATCAGGAATGTGGTCGGGTACGCCTCCAGAGATGCGGACCTCTGCATCGTGGAAGGCGTCAGGGGATTGTACGAGGGATTTTCCGCTGATTCGGACATCGGTTCCACAGCCAGGCTCGCCAAGGTGCTGGGCTTCCCCGTCGTGCTCACATTGGACGTCAGGTCTTTGAACAGGAGCGCCGCCGCAATCGTCAACGGTTTCGCGGCTTTCGATCCCGAGTTGAACATCGGAGGGGTGATACTCAATAACATCTCCGGCAGGCAGCATGAGGATAAGCTCGACGAGGTCATCAGCAGATACTGCAGGCAAGAGATAGTTGGGAAGGTGCGCAAGATTCCCGAAAGGCCCACGAAGGAGAGATATCTCGGCCTCATCACACCTAATTCGAAGTATGTGCCAGACCTCGAGCCTCTGGCCGAGATGGCCGAAGGGGTGGATCTGGACCGACTTATGAAGGTGGCGGAATCGTCGGACCCGGAGCTTCCGCAGGGATGTCCCTACGTCCGCAGGGATTCCGGACTGACGGCCGCCGTGCCCATGGACGATTCTTTCTGTTTCTACTACAGGGAGAACATCGAATGCCTGGAAGCCTCGGGCGTCAGTGTAAGGACTTTCGCGCCCACGGAGGGGGAACCGCTCCCCGATGCGGACATGTACTACGTCGGAGGGGGCTATCCGGAGCTTCACGCAGAAGAGATCTCTTCCAATGGGGATTTCCTGGAAGGCATCAAGAACGCTTCACAAGAAGGGAGGCCGATTCTGGGGGAATGCGGAGGGATGCTCTCCATGTGCAGGAGCCTGAAGGACGCCGGCGGACGCAGTTTCGAGATGGCCGGCATTTTTGAGGCGTGTGCGGAGATGACCGGTATCAGGCATGGGCCCGCATACGTAATGGCGAAAGCCACATCGGAGAATCCTCTGTTCGGATCGGACGTCCGTGCCCACGAATATCATTATTCCGACGTTTTCCCGGAACAAGGCGGCCGTTTCGGCTATAAACTACTCCGCGGGTCAGGCATATCAGGCGGGATGGACGGGTTCGTAAGCAACAACACTCTGGGAACGTACATGCACCAGCACGCTCTGTCCTCTGCGGACTGGGCTTCCGGCTTCATATCGAAGTGCGGATGATCACGCCTTTCCGATCCTTCTCATAAGTTCCTGCGACGTTTCGACCTCGCCGTCTGAGACGCTCAGGTCGCTTTTCAGGCCGTATCCTTTCGTCTGACCCATACATTCCACCTCTGCGGTTATCGTGCCGTCCTCGGCAGCTTTGAAGGTGACTTTGATCGGCGTGTCCATACTGATGCCGTCGGGCAGGTCCATCTCGAACTCACCTACCGAATTGCCGTCGATGAGGTCTGTCCTGGGCACATTGTCGGAGCGCAAGGCGGAATCCTCGAAGATCTCCACCAATACTGAAGGCTGCCCCTCCTCTATGGGATAGTAGAGCTTCACGCTCTCGATGGGCAGCGTCTCGTTTCTGTAGATGATGTCGGAGATCATCTCTTTTCCATTGTATTCCACTCTAACGCCGAAAGTCTTGCTCAGGACGTTTTTCACCGTGAGCTTCTGCGTATCGACCCTTTCGACGGATTCCAGGTCTTTCGACCTTGCGAAGATCGCCGCGCCTTTGGCTATGGACCTGTCGGGGTCGAACAGCCTGACCTTGGCTCCGGGGTATTTCGCCGATATGCCGTTCTTGATCTGGGGCATCCTGGAGGAGCCGCCGACCAGAATGATGTCGTCGATATCGTCCAGATTGAAGGATTTGGATGCCAGGACCCTGTCTATGATCTCTAGGGTCCTGTTCAGCAACGGTGCCGTGGCGCTTTCGAATTCTGCTCTCGTCACGGAATATACGGTCTTAATCCCTCCGACGGTCAAAGTTCCTCTCGTGGACTCGGCGGTGGTGAGCCTTTTCTTTATCGATTCTGTATCGATCTCAAGCGTCACAGCCACATCCCTGTCCTCTTCTATCTCTGCCATCGGGATGCCGGAAGACTGCGAAACCTTGTTCTTGATCACGGCGGCCAGAGCCCTGTCCCAATCTTTCCCTCCGAGGAGGCGCTCGCCGTCTGTGGCCACGGCTGTGAAGGAGTTCCCCTCGATCTCAAGAACCGTTACGTCGAAAGTCCCTCCTCCCAGGTCGTAGACGATAACCCTTTTCTTGCTCCCGTCCCCTCCGTAGCCGAAGGATATGGCCGCGGCCGTGGGCTCGTTGATTATCGTCACATCGTCAAGGCCAGCGATTTTTCCTGCATATTTGGTCGAATCCCTTTCGTTCTGACCGAAATACGCCGGGCATGTGATGATGGCCTTCCTGACATCGCAGCCGTGAGCCTCGTTGAAGTCATTGATCATCTTCTTCAGTATCGCGGCGGAAAGGGTAACCGGAGTGTAGATGTCCCCGTCGATGTTGACTTTGTAATCTGTGCCGATCTGCCTTTTTACCGCAGTGATCGTCCTGTTTGACGGATACATGACCGCCATGTCCTTAGCGGGAGAGCCTACGATTATCTCCCCGTTCTCGTTGAAAAGGACCACCGAGGGCGTGGTGTCCTCCTGCTCGAAGTTCTTCTCAACTATCGGGTTTCCTTCCCCGTCGATATATGCGAGACATGAATAAGTGGTACCAAGGTCGATACCTATGCAATAGTCGTCCTTCATTTTTCATCCCTTCTCTTTCGTCTGTATCCGTATGTAAGTGGGTATTAATTTTTTCTTGCCGGGTACGCTGTCCTCAAAACGGTGTCTCCGTCTCGTAGCATCCCAGCATCCATATCAGCGGGTCTTCGACCCTGAACGGGGATATCCCTCTGTTCAGTATGCTGCCCTCCGGGTTGCATCCCAAAGCCGAAACGGCAAAGAAGCTATGCCTCTCGAACCCTTCGACGGTGTCAATGAATTCTCTCGATACGGCGCGACGCAGATATTCGTTCAGCTCTGCATCGATCTGCCTGAAATTGTCGCGGTCTATCCTCCCCCTCTCCCTGGGCATGCGGACCGAGGAGCTGGCGTCAAGCAAGACCTTCTCCTCCTCGTCGTTCTCTGGAGACTTGAGCAGGATATCGCATTTGGTAAGGACCACTGCCAACGGGATCGGGATCTTGCCTGTCGGGGGTATGCCCATAGCGGACCTTATGAGGTCGCTCATTTCCGATATGGACCTTGCCACATCCTGGGACGGTTCCGGTATGTTCTCGGCACGGACCCTCTTGTTCACGTACGGTATCTGAAGCGGGTCGACGAGATACACTATGCCGGATGCGCTTGAAAGGAATGTGTTAAGTCCAACCCCGGTCAGATTGTCGGAAGACCCCTCTCCCGCAGTATCGAAGAATGCCAGTGTGGCGCTGTTCATCCCTTCCCTGTCGGGGAATCTCACGTAATAGATCATCGGCTCCCTGAAATCCTTGATGTTCTCGTACGTTCTCGTGGGAGGAAGCTTCCTCCCTTCCTCGTAGAGACGTCTGTAATAATATTCGCGATATTTCAGAGTGGTCCGGTCGGACGCCGGTGCGACAATGGCATTGAACTCAGGTGCGAAAGAGTTTTTCAAGTGGTTGATCAACACAGAGATATAGTGGCTCTTGCCAGCGCCCCTGGCGCCTATCACCACGAAAATTATGTTCCTTCCTTCCTCCGCTTCCTGCGGGATGGGGCTGTGGCAGACCGGGCATAATCTTTTATGGACGGGCCTGTGGCATATGTCGCAGATCCCTGAGGAGTTCCGGACAATGTGCTGCCTGGTCCTGACGGAATCTTTTCCGTCCGGGTTTCTTCCCAGGAACGTGCTGTTCTCCATGTCGATCTCCTCGTCTTCGGATTCGGACCTGAAAGCCTTTCCGTTTTCCACCTTCCCGGCATCGATCGCCTTCACGAACATCCTGGTGCACGATTGGTTGGTGCACTGGTAGTGTATTGCCCCCAGATCGATGGCGTTGAAGCAAAACGGGCATATGTATGTGCCATCGGTTTTTTTCTGCATATCAGCACCCCCTGTACAGCGGATGGACGAACCTGAAGCTGCTGTAGTCCTCGTCTTTTTCAAAGAACAACCTCATATGCCTGACATCGTCGCCCGGTCTCGCTTCGATCCGGAATACTATGCGTCCTCTGCTGAGCCTGATGGGGACCTCGGACCTCCAGATGACTTCTCCGTCGTTCCTCCTCAGAGGTATGCCTTCTTCCCTGCATACCGCTATGACGGGAGGAATGAATTCGACGTCGCTTTCCGATTCTATCGTTACCCTGATGTTGCTGTCCTTTGACCGGCCTGATTCAGCACTGTACCTGAGTGTCCTGCATGTTCCTGCGACTATCTCGAAGGTCATCCCGCGGGAGGTGATCTTCTTGCCCTCCGCATCATAGACAGCGAATATGGTGACGGTTCTGCGGGGACGGCTTCCCATGGGCAGCCTTATCATCCGTTCCTTAGAGTATGCTTCGGCAGAGACGGTCATCCTTTCCCCGTCCAGATCGTTGGGCCCGCCGGCCGGGTTTCCAGAATCCGTTATGACCAGAACGGCGGACTCGGCACCCTGTGGCCATGACATGGTCAGGATGCAGTCGCTCCCCATAATGTCCCAGTTCATGTCCCTGAACGGTTTAAGGTCTGCCACCAGGACCTCCAGGCCCCTGACTGCGTATCTTCCCACGGGTATCATCGGATATATGTATTGGACGGCCCCGTCCGGCAGGGAGAAGCGTATCCTGCCCTTTCTCTTCTCAATGGGCTCGATCTTTGTCATCCAGGAATCCACATCTCCGAGCTTGATCAGCAGCCCGTGCATCCTGATGCTCTTCGGTGAAGAGTAAAGCACCACGTTCTCGTCGCCCGTCCATTCGGCGGTGAAAGTACCGTCCGCCTTGTTCCATGAGACCTTCATGTCTCTGACGGGGTCCGGGAAGACCGCAGTAGTGCCGGAGAAGACCAGCCCGGAGGACCTGTTGACGCGTCCGTCCGGGGACTCGTACTCGGCCACGAAAAGATAGTAGTATACGCAGCCGCCGCAAAGTCCCCGGTCTTCGATGACCGGCCCGCCGCCCTGTATCTCCACCTCCTCGTCTCCCGAACCGCTTTTCCTCCAGATCCTGACCCTGCTGCAATTCTTGGGCTTCTCGAAATAAAGGCGGAGTCCGTCCTCCAAGGGGTCTACGCTG
This sequence comes from Methanomassiliicoccaceae archaeon UBA354, assembly GCA_002497195.1. Lineage (GTDB taxonomy): Archaea > Thermoplasmatota > Thermoplasmata > Methanomassiliicoccales > Methanomethylophilaceae > VadinCA11. The sequence continues at coordinate 9,178 of DAMX01000015.1, forward strand.
ACGTTCTGCGCCTCGGCGAACACGGTCGCCGGGCCGCACGAAGTGCCCTCTTCCGAAAGCACGCCCCATCTTTTCGACATTACGGTATAGTAGTAGTCCACGCCCGGCTCGGCACTTTCATCGATATAGAAGCATCCGCCGACCTCCGCAATCGGTATGGTCCTCTCGTCGACCTCCGGCAGTGAGAATTCCTCTCTGTAGATGCAGAATGTTACACCGCTCCTATCGCCGGGGACGGCATATCTTATCAGGACCATCCCCTCGCTGACCTTGGCCGAAGCGTCAGCAGGAGGAGAGGGAGCGTTGCTGCCCAGAAGGGACGATATCATGGTGTGGTCGGGGCACCTCTCGGCGGCCGCGACGCAAAGTTCCGTCCGTGAGCGTGAGTCGGCGGCCCTCATGGCCTTTTCGAACAGCCTGTCCGCCTCATGCAGGCGCTTCTCCGACTCCTTGTAGATGTTTTCGATCTCCGGGTCTTCTTCGATGAAGCGCTTGTAGTGCACCAGCATGTCCCGGGTAAGGTCCACGGCCTCGCTGTATCTCTTGAGCCTGTAGGATTGTTCGATCTTCTTCTTTCCGGATGTCAGATAGGCCTTTGCCGTTTCGATCTTCTGTTCAAGGTCTTCAACCGCAGGGTATGTCGAGTAACCCTCTCTTAGGTCCCTTGCGGCATCTTCCGCCGCCGAGATGAGGCCGGCGGAGGCCAGTCCGGCAGCCTTCTTTTCTATTTCTAGGGCCTTTTCCCACCCTGCTTCGAGGTCGAACCCGCATTTCACGCATGCTTTGTTGGCCGACGACTGCTTCGTGTTGCATTTGGGGCATACGGTTTTGATAAGATGCCCGCAGATCGAGCAGCACATAACTTCGTTTCCGGTCTCTACGAATGACTTGCAGTGGGGGCATCTTACCATACTGCTGTCCGATTCGGAGAAATTCACTATGAACCTCTTCCTTATGCAGAAATCCTCCAGGGCCCGTATCGCAAGGTCTACATCGACTTCAGGGTCTGTCAGGTATATCGACATCAGCTCGTCTATGTAGGCGCGGTTCTGCGGATGGATATACTCGTCCTCGATTATTTCGAATACGGGTACCAGGGCCCTCTGGCATTTGCCGTATTCCGTGAGCTCCGAAAGAAGCTCGTCGGATTTCAACGCAAGCTTGACCGCCCTGAGGGCCTGTATATAAGAGTCCTGTTTCGGAAGCACCTCCGGACGCACGTTGTTGACCCTTTTTTCGCATTGGTCGAATGCATCTCTTATCTTTTCCGGAGGGCTGCCGTCGTTAATTTCTCCGGTTTCAATCTCGAGTTTTTCGTCCGAGATCAGATCGTTCAACATTTCCGAGGGGGTGAAAGCACCTACCGCTGTCATGGCCTGGAAAGCGGTGAGCACGGTATCCGTGGCAACATACGAGGGGTCGTGTTCCATCACACCGGACATGCTCACCAGGTCACCGACGCCTACTCCGTCCCATCTGAGTTTTTTCATCAGGGATTCGGCGGACCCCGATACCCTGACGGGGGTCCCGTCATGCAGGGTCACGGAATCCTTCCTAAGCCTGGAGGCCTTGGATGCGAGCAGCTTGAGCGCCTCCTCGAGCTCCTTCTTCCTGAGATCCGGGTCGCTCATCACGTTACGGATGTCCTGAACCGCCTCCAGGTAGCACTGCGACCGGAATCTGCGCCCTGCATCGTTCTGGCGGTCCCTGCTCTCCTCGGTCCACCGTCTCTCCATATAGTCTATGGCCGCAGAGACCGACTCGTTCGAATAACAATCTTCTTTCAGGGGGTTAAGGCCCAGCAACCAGTAGTAGTTCTCCTTTCGGGCCACGGTCATCTCCTTCTGCTGTCGCTCATGCCTATTCCTCCGGAGTTCACAGCGGTTGCGATCGTCCCGAAGGTATCGCCCAGCTGGTCCAGCGTTGTGAAAAGTGCATCCTCGTCGGCGGTTGCGATCTGCCTGAGGAAAGACCTGTCGGCCTCGCCGAACCCGACTGCTATCGTAGTTATCCCGTCCTTCCTGCACTCCATGGCCTGGGTGACTGCCAGGTCCCTGTTTCCCCATTTGCCGTCCGTCAGCACGACAATCATGTTGTTGCCGGCCCTTCCCATCAGCATTCTGCAGGCCTCCTTGAAAGGGGAGGCATCGGTCCCCCTGCCTGCCATCTTAACCTTGATGTCCTCTATGGACCTGGTGACAGCGTAGCGGTCGAGGGTGAGCTCTCTGACGACCAGGTTCTTGTCTCCGAAGACTATTAGCCCGAACTTCGTGTTTGAGTCCGCGACCTCCTTTATGAATCTGGAAATCGCCCTCTTGGCCTTTTCCAGCGGGGCGTCCTTCATGCTGCGCGAGATATCGATCGCAACGACGATGTTCTTCTGCACCGGAGCGTTCGAAGGCCTTTCGTCAGGGCGTCCGCCCATCCACGATATGTCCTCGGGCAGTTTTTCTGATTCGACCGTAAGTTCGCTTCCGTTCTGGAACGCCGAGATGCATACCACCCCGTTCTCATCGTAGTTGTACTCTATCTCGATCAAAACTCCCTCGCCGTTGTTCATTATCCCGGAGATCCTCATCCTTGCGAGGACGACGCAGTCAAGAGGATGTCGTGATTCGCCCTGAAGGGTGAAAAGCTCGATGCTGTCGCTCAGGTTGCCAGGTTCGATCCTGAAGGGCTTCCTGACCGAACACGGGACGCAGGAGTTGCGCTTTATCATTATTTCATTGATGAATTTCTTGCCGTCCTCCCTCACGGACAGGGCCCCGAGGCTGTGTGAGGCCACGTCGGCCACTCCCAGCACGGCGTTGCCGTCCTTCCCGAAGTGATGAGCGGTAATGGCGGCGCCCTTTGCGACGGCAAGGTCGGTGTCCGCGTGCTTGATCACTTTCCTACCGGAGATGCTGGCGAGGCGGCCGGGAAGGCCGGGGAGCCTGGTGGAGCCTCCCACAAGGAGTATCTCGTCAATGTCCTCCCATCTCAGCCCTATGTCGGCCAGTACTCTCTCGCAGACCTCCCAGGTCGAGCCGAAGAGAGGTTCGGTCATCTCGTCGAACTGGTTCCGCGTCAGGGTGTAGTCGGCGCAATCGTCCCCGTATTCCAGATGGGCGCTGACGCATTCGCTTTCCGAAAGTTCCTTTTTCAGGTCTTCGGCGGCGACTATCAGGCTGTTTTTGGATGACATGTCATCCCTCAGGTCGATATTGAAATCGTCCTTGAACTTCCCGCACAGATAAGACATGATGGCCTGGTCCCAGTCCTTCCCTCCGAGGATATGGTTCCCGTCGGTCCCCAGCACGATGATGTTCCCTCTCTCGATGCGCACGACCGTGGTGTCGAACGTCCCTCCGCCGAGGTCGTAAACCATTACGGTCTTGTTCCCCGCCTTGTTGTATCCGTAAGAAATCGCCGCTGCGGTCGGTTCGTTTACCACCTTCAGTATTTCAATTCCGGATTTCTGGCCTGCCCTGATGGTCGCCGTCCTCTGAAGGTCGTTGAAATATGCAGGTACAGTGA
>DAMX01000015.1:12970-14300 GCA_002497195.1 Methanomassiliicoccaceae archaeon UBA354
GGCAGAAAGGTCCTCTGCAGAGTATGTCCTTCCGTACGCGGTCAGGGAATATTGGGTATCTCCCATGGCACGTTTGAAAGAGGCCGCGACGACCCCCTCTCCCCTGGACTGCATGCTTTTTGCGGTTTGGCCCACGCTGATCGTGCTGTCTGCAGAGAAGCATATGACAGAAGGGGTCAGGAGACAGCCGTTCGCATCCGGGATGACTTCAGCACCGGAGCTGCCTCTGTCGTAAAAAGCCACTGCAGAGTAGGTCGTTCCCAGATCTATACCTACCTTCACCTGTGCATCCCGCCATCGGCAATGCCTTAGAATAATTTAATACTTGTCAGGTTTGTACGAAATTCGAAAAATGACCCATTCCTCAAGGTGTTTCAGATTTCCTGAAAAACGCATTTACGAATTCGGCAGCAGACGGCGAGGATCAAAATAACCTGCCGTATGCCCTGGTTCCGTTGATTATCGCGATCGCCGCGACGCCCACGTCTGCAAAAATTGCAAACCACATCCCTGCCAGACCCAAGGTGGCAAGTGCCAGAGCTGCGAATTTGAAACCGAGGGATAACGTTATGTTCTGATATGCAATGCCGCGCGTCCTCCTCGATATCCTGATGGCCTCCGGCAGTCTCCTCAAGGAATCGTTCATTATGACCACATCAGCAGCTTCCACGGCGCTGTCGGAACCAATGCCGCCCATGGCCACACCCACGTCCGCCCTCGCGATGGAAGGCGCATCGTTGATGCCGTCTCCAACGTAAACCAGCGAACCCTTGCCCTCGCGTGCGCGCAGATAGCCCTCGAGGATGTCCAGTTTGTCCTCCGGAAGAAGGTCGCTGCGGAACGTGTCGATCCCAACAATCTCCGCAACACGGCCGGCAGACGTCATGTTGTCTCCGGTAAGCATGACAACGTTCTTCACGCCGAGGTCCTTCAGTTCCCTTATCGCTTCGGCGGAATCTTCCTTCGGCCCGTCAGAAATGGATATGTGCCCGCTGTAAGCGCCGTCGATCGCCACATGTATGCTTGTTGTGTCGTCGTGAGCTCTGCAAGGCTCCAATCCGATCTCCTCCATCAGTCTGGCGTTCCCCGCATGGACGATGCGGCCGTTGACTTCGGTTCTTATGCCTTTTCCGGCAAGGTTGACCGAGTCCCCTATCTCTCCCGGGTCGATCTCACGTCCGTAGCGGTCTATTATCGCGGCAGATATCGGATGGTCGGAGCGGTATTCGGATTTGGCAGCATATTCAAGCAGATAATCCTCTGTTACGCCGTGTGTGTGGATACTGTTGAACTCGAAGGTACCCTTGGTGACGGTACCGGTCTTGTCCAC
>DAMX01000015.1:14481-15024 GCA_002497195.1 Methanomassiliicoccaceae archaeon UBA354
TTCGAGGCCCTCCCCACTCCGCAGAAGAATGTCAAAGGGACCGAAAGCACAAGGGCACAGGGGCAGGAGACCACGAGGAACACAAGCGCACGATACACCCAGACTTCGTAAGGAAGTCCGAACAGCAAAGTAGGCACCGCCGCGACGGCGATAGCGGCTACGACCACGGAGGGAGTGTAGTACTTTGCGAAAGCTGTTATGAACTTCTCGGTCTTGGCCTTTCTGGCACCGGACTCCTCGACAAGCTCAAGGATGCGTGCGACCGCTGAATCCGAGTAGGCCCTGTCCGCTCTTAAAGTAAGTGCGCCGGTCATGTTTATGCATCCGCTCAACGCGGACTCCCCCGGAGCCACGTCCCTCGGCATCGACTCGCCGGTGATCGCTTTGGTATCCAGGGACGAATAGCCCGACATGACCGTGCCGTCGATCGGAATGCGTTCTCCGGGAAGAACGATATAACATTCCCCCACGGCAACGTCCTCCGGCCTGACGCCCATTTCTTTACCGTCCCTTACGACCCTTACCGATACCGGCTGCATATCA
>DAMX01000091.1:0-23809 GCA_002497195.1 Methanomassiliicoccaceae archaeon UBA354
CTCGAAAACCTTGAACTGGAGCTTGTCGTTGACCACCGTCTCGAGGCAGAACGGGCCCCATATCCCGCCGAACATCTCGTATGCCCGGTCGACCACCCTCTGACCCATCTCCAGGGCCTTGGGCAGGAGCGACTCGCGCAGGACGACGGGCGTGTTCCCGGTGACCACGAACGACGGATATAGGCCGTGCCTCTTGGAGTCCTCGATGGACCCGAGCTTGTACATCTCGTCTATGTTGCTCTCGTCGCGGCGGTCCATGGACAGAAGCTCTATGGAACCGCCCTGGTCGCACCTGTAGCCGTCTGTCTTGAAATGGTCGTAGAAATAGTGGATATAGTACCTGGTCCCCAGGCAGTACTCCTGCACGGTATAGGGCTGGGTGTTGTCGATGGACATCTTGAAGTCCGGGTAGTCCTTGGCTATGAAGAATCCGCGTCCGCCTTTAGCGCCGTGGTACTTGACCATGACCGGCTCGTGTATCTCCCTGGCGTCGGATATCAGGCGGGGCATCGGTACCCCGGCGGAAGTTATCCACTCCCTCTGCATGGTCCTGTCGGACTCCCAAGAGAGGACGGCACGGTTGCCATAGGAGGGCACGGCGAAGTCCTCGAACCTCTTGGTCCCCATGTACTCGACGAACGAACCGTGGGGAATGACGACCGTGTTCATGTCCTGGAGCTCGCCGATGCGCGACTCCATCTCGTCGAAATCGCTGTATTTGATGATCTTGTCGGGTTTGGCAAGGGGGAACGCGTCGTAGTACTTGGTGTCGTGAGAAATTGTGAGTCCCAGCGTCTTGAAGCCCATCTTACGGGCGCCGTGGAAGATCTGGAGCGAAGAATGCGAGCATAGCGTCGCTATTGTTATTTCGGCGGGATCGTACCCGTCAAGGATCTCATCGATCTTCTTCTTAGGAACCATATCCTATGATAGTTATAATGCATTTAAAGATTAGGTCGGCACCCGCGCGGGAGTGATTCGGAATAATCGGCGACCCTTCGGGTTAAGTTTTATAGGCGGCAATGCGTAGGCGGGAACACCGCGGAAGCGGAGGTCGATAAAATGAACGAACAAGAACTAACACCCCACTTTGAAGAACTGAAAAGGGTGCTGAAAGACAAGGTCGACGATGAAAAGATCATGGGCGAACTGAAGAAGTACGTCAACGAGTTCCACATAACTCCCCAGGCCGCCATCAGGGGCATACTGAGGAAGTTCGGGGCTCTCGAGGAGTCCCCGTTCCGGTCCTCCTCCTCGCTGATCAAGAAGATCGGAGAGCTTAACGGAACCGAGGCGAGCGTGGACATGCTCGTCAGGGCGATCTACGTCGAAAAGAAGGACATCACGGTCAAAGGCAGCCCGAAGACCATCATATCCGGGCTTATAGGAGACGAGACCGGAACCGCGTCCTTCACCGTCTGGGAAGGAAAGGATGCAGAGATGGAAAAGGGCTCCGTATACTGGTTCAGGAGCGCCTACTCAAAGATGTGGAACGAGAAGATCCAGATAAACATCGGGGCCCGCGGGAGCGTGGAAAAGGCCGACGGGATGCGGGTCGACGTCCCTGACAGGAGCATCTCGATGGAGTCCTCGGAGGCGAAGATCGGACAGATCGCAGGAGGCATGGGCAATGTGACCGTGACCGGCCGCATAATATCCGCAGAAGAGCGGAACGTGACGGTTAAAGGAGAACCGAAGACAGTCTACTCCGGAATTATAGCGGACGACACGGGCAAGATACAATACTCGGCCTGGAACGACTTCGGCCTGAAGGAAGGCGAGACGGTACGCATCAAAAACGCCTACATACGTTCCTGGAAGGGAATCCCCCAGCTCAACATGGGCGACAGATGCGAGGTCAGCAGGGTGGACGACACATTCGGCAACGATATCGCCGACACGGTCACCACCAAAAAGATAGGCGACATCGTAAGGACAGGCGGCGGACTCGACATAAACGTCGTGGGGACCGTCGTGGACATGAGGCGCGGGAGCGGCCTGATAGAGCGCTGCCCCGAATGCAACCGTTCGATAATCAACGGAGAGTGCCAGGCACACGGAAGGGTCGAACCCGTCATGGACCTGAGGATGAAGCTCACCCTTGACGACGGAACGGGCGCCGTCAGCGCGATAATAAACCGCGAGCTCACCGAAAGTCTCACCGGCGTCACCCTCGGGATGGCCGAGGGTCTTGCGAAGGCCAGGGGGAGCATGGAGCCCGTGGAGAGAGAGCTTGCGAAGACTATGCTTATCAGAAGGCTTTCCCTGACCGGGAACGTCATGAGCGACGACTACGGGCCTATGATGATCGTCAGGGCGGCCGAGGTCGTAAAAGAGGATGTGACCGCCGAAGCTGAGAAACTGCTCAGCGAAGTGGAGGCCTCCCTATGAACGCCAGGGAGACGGCGTGGAGGCTGTTCGCCGGAGAGCTCAACAGTTCTTCGGCCTCTGTCAGAGGCGACGAGGAGATGTCCCCCACCTATGTGGTCACACGGCTGGGCGCCATGGTGAACAGGGTCATGGTGGCGGGCGTGCTCACCGAGAAGGAGAACATAGGAAGCGAGGACGAGCCCCTTTGGAGAGGGCGCATACAGGACGTCGGCGGGAGCTTCTTCATAAATGTGGGTAAATTCCAGCCCGAGGCCGCATCGGCCATCGCCGAGCTGGAAGTTCCTGCCTTCGTCGCAGTTGTGGGAAAGGTGAAGACCTACACCGCCGACGACGGGAGGGTGTTCGTATCCGTGAGACCGGAGACCATAGTCCAGGTCCAGGAGGATGTGCGCAGGCAGTGGATCCTCAGCGCGGCAAGGTCGCTCTGGGACCGCCTCATAAGGATGAAGAAGGCCATCGCCGCGAACAGCACTTCCGAAAAAGACCTGGCCGCCGCGGGCTTCTCTCCTGATGAGGCGAAGGGCATAGACCTCGCCCTCAACCGGTACGGGATGCCCGACTCCTCGCCGTATGTGAAGACTATACAGGACGCCCTGAGGATGCTCCTGCCCGGCAGCGTGATAGACTTCGGATTCCCCGAGGACGTAGGAAGTTCTCCAGACGAGATCGAAATAGATCCGGAGCAGTCCGCGGCGGACCGCCAGGACATGGAGGACACGATACTTCGCATAATCACGGAACTGGACACGGACGGGCGGGGAGCCCCGAGGGACGAGGTCGAAAGGCGTGCGGAGGCCGAGGGCATCTCCGCCGCCGAGCTCGAGGAGATCTCCGACATCCTGATGGACAACGGCATGGTCTACGAGCCGGACCTGAAAAGGCTCAAGCGCATCGACTACTGATACGCTTCCGAAACCTCTTACATCATTTTCTGCACATGACCGCTGAAGCGTAACCCACGACCGCAGCGGGATCTCCGCCCAGGGAGTCGTGGGAGTCCGAATACTTCAGGACCTCGACGCTGTCCGGGCCGGATGCGATGATCGCGGCCGCTATGGGGCCGTAACCGCATGCTGATATCCCCTTCGACCTGACAACCTGGAATATGCCGTCCGCATCCAGGGCCGCTATCTTTCCGATGACCTCTGCGTCTAGGGCCGCGGCCCTCTGTTTCGGGACGTAATGTGACATGTCGCTTGAAGCTATTATCACGACGTCCCTCCCCTCACAGGCCTTGGCAATGACCTCTCCCAGGCGCCGCGCCGTCGCGGGGTCCTGCCTGGACATTATTATCGGGACTATGTGCGGGTCAGGGTCGATGTACTGGATGAAGGGAACTTGAACTTCCACGGAATGCTCCAGCCTGTGGGCGTTGGCACTGTCCGGGACCGACCCCTTGAGCGCCCCTATCATGTCCCTGTCGACCTTGCATGGCCCCATGGGAGTCAGATACTCGTCGGAGCACATTACGAAATCGAAGGGCACCCCGTAGTGGTCCGGACCGATGATCACATACGTCTCGGGCAGGCCGTCCTCTTTGATGCGCTTGTAAACGTGGGCGGCGTTCATTCCGGAAGCCATGTACCCGGCGTGCGGACACAACGCAGAAACTATGCATCTGGCACTTCCCTCCGGACCGGGCATTCCGGGTCCAAGCCTGTGACGGAAGCATGCTTCGATATCGCGGACGAGGTCCTCCTTCCTCAGAGGATAGAAACGCCCTGCAACTGCCGGGTAGCGCATGGATAAGGTAAGGTGGTTTGGGTAAAAGGGTTTTTACCGGGATCAGAGCTTCGCTTCGAAGTCCTCTATCTCCATCTTGAAGTCGGCGGGGTCCTTCAGGTCTCCGCGGGCCACAAGCACCTCGCGGGTGAGGAGCCAGTACACGCATGCGAGCGCGCGCCTTCCCTTGTTGTTGGTGGGGATGATGAGGTCCACGTTGCGGGTCTCATTGTTGGCGTCGCACATGGCGATTATGGGGATACCGAGGTTCAGCGCCTCGTTGAGCGCCTGTTTGTCGGCGGCGGGGTCGGTGACCAGCAGGATCTCGGGCTCGACGAACCCGGGGTTGACCGGGTTGGTAAGGGTTCCGGGAACGAAACGGCCTGCGAAAGCAGGTGTCCCGATGGCCTTGGAGAACTCTCTGGCGGGCCTCTGGCCGTACTGTCTGGCGGAGACCACGAGTATCCTTTTGGGATCGTAGCGTGCGAGCATCGCCGCGGCGACCCTGATCCTCTCGTCCGTCTTCTGGACATTGAGTACGTACAGGCCGTCCTGCCTGACCTTGTATATGAAATCCTTCATATCGGCGCTTTTCTGCTGGGTACCGATGTGGACACCGGATGTAAGGTATGTGTCCTCTGACACCAGCAGTTCGGTTTCGATTTTAACGCTATCCTCGTCGCTCATGTAAAAATGCCTCTTAGTTTCTAACGACAGTGATCGGGATCATGTCCTTGTCATATTCCAGCATGGCTATGTCGATGGGATCTATCAGTTTCTCGGAGTATTCTACGAGGACGGGGGCGCCGTATGAAATCTGCAACGCCCTGGAACCGATGATCCTAGCTTTCTCAAATCTAGTGTACTTCATGTTCACCACACAGGATGTCCCTCTATCAGGGTGACCGATATAAACCTTTTGCAATTTTCAGGGCCTCTATTTTTATTTGTTAGTTGAACACTAATAACGCGCGCGAGGGACGTGCAAGCATATTTTTACAGCGAGCGACATGGCAGTCCCGATGGCCGACGAGCTTACCGTCTGCGCGGCCGCATTCTTCCGGAACAAAGGGAGGGACGTGGTCGCTGAAAAGGAATTCACCATGGGCATTTCGCTGGACCTCAGATGGATGTCCGTAAAGGAGTCCAAGGCCCTCATGGACGCGATGGTGACTTCCGGGGTCCTCGAACTGAAAGACGGTTTCCTCAGGCCGAAGTTCGACGTGTCGGCACTGGACATCCCCATGGCTTACAGGCCCTCCTCCGAGCTGGTCTCGTCGGTGATTTCAGGCAACAAGGTCAAAAAAGCCGCGGAAGGGCTTTTCCCGGAGATGGTCTCGATGGCAGAAAGGAGCGGAATGAGGAAGGCTGGATATATCGCCGCATGCAACGCCCTGCAGAAAAAACTGGACGTAGACATAGAGGTCGCCGGAGTCATCGTCCTGAGGGATATCGGGGCGGACGTATCTTCCCTTTACGGAAGGGTCCGCGACGCCGTGCTGAAGAAGTGACCCTCACTTCTTCTTTATGAAATCGCCCAGCGTCATTCTTCCGGATGATCCGCCTCCGGTCGACTGGCCCGCTCCCGAGGACACCGTCTCCAGGAGCTTGATGTCCAGGGCTTTCTCTATCTTCTTGACCAGTTTATCGTCGGGCACCAGCCTGTTGGCCTCGATCTTGGCCATCGTGCCTTTCTTCTCGCTTATGAACTTGGAAAACGCATCAAGGTCCATTCCCTTGGCCTCTCTGGCCTCGCGGATCGTCCTGCCGTAGTTCTCGACGACCTCCACGGTCTTGGCCTGGGCATATACGTCCTTTGTCCCCATTCTTTTCTCACGCCTCTCGAGCCTCTGCTCGATGACCGTCCTGCTGCCGCCGGTCGACTGCCCGGAGGACTGGGAAGAAGATGACGCTTTATAATCATCTCCGAATCTGGCACATTCGGGACACACCTCTAGTTTCGCGCCGTCGATCATCACCGATTTGGTGAACGGCACGCTCTTACCGCACATCTCGCAAAGCATCGGACCTCAATTGTGCGGTCTAATAATTAATAACTGCGATTCCCGACGTACGCACCGCGTGTTAATGACGAAAAGTAATAAAGACGAGAGCGTATAGCCTCTGGGATAACATGGTTGATCAGGCCGAAGGAGAGACTGCGGAACTCAAAGCGAAGATCGTATCGCTGGAAGAAAGGAACGTACGTCTGATGGAGGATCTTCAAAACGCCGAGAACGAGAAGCGCTTCTCGGAGAGCGAGCTGTTCAGGCTGCAGAAGGACCTGACCCGGGTACGGACCGAGCTGGAGAGGCTGAGGAGCCCCCCGCTCATAATAGGCTCCCTACGAGACGTGCTACCTGACAACCGCGTCGTGGTGAAGAGCTCCACGGGGCCCGATTTCATCGTTTCCGTTTCAGAGTACGTGCCCAAAGAGGACCTCATACCGGGGGCCAGGGTCTCCCTCAACAAGCAGACGCTGGCGCTCATGAACATTCTGCCGTCCTCCCTCGACCCCATAGTGACGGGTGCAGAGATAATAGAGAAGCCGGACACCACCTACGACGACATAGGCGGGCTGAAGCAGCAGATGCTGGAGCTCCGCGAGGCCGTCGAGGACCCGCTGCTCAGACCGGAGCTTTACACCAAGGTAGGGATCGAGCCTCCCAAGGGGGTCCTGCTCGTAGGTCCCCCGGGAACCGGGAAGACGCTCATGGCAAAGGCTGTCGCCAACGCCACCAACGCCACCTTCGTCAGGCTCGTGGGATCCGAACTGGTCCAAAAGTACATAGGCGAAGGGGCCAGACTGGTCCGCGAGCTGTTCGAGCTGGCAAGGGACAAGGCGCCCAGCATAATATTCATCGACGAGCTCGACTCTGTCGGAGCCAAGAGGTTGGATGCGGCCACGTCCGGAGACCGCGAGGTCCAGAGGACGCTGATGCAGCTCCTGGCCGAACTGGACGGCTTCAAGCCCTCCGGCGACGTCAAGATCATAGGGGCGACCAACAGGCCCGACATCCTGGACGACGCACTGCTCAGACCGGGAAGGTTCGACCGCATAATAGACGTGGGAATGCCCGATTCGGAGGGAAGGCTCCAGATCTTCAAGATCCACACTTCCCACATGAACGTGGGCACGGATGTCAACCTCAAGATGCTTGCCGAGATCACCGACACCGCTTCCGGGGCCGAGATAAAGAGCATATGCACGGAGGCGGGCATGCTTGCCATAAGGGACGGCCGCGACACCGTCACAATGAGCGACTTCATGAGGAGCAAGGAAAAGGTCATGGAAGCCGGACGCAACAAGATAAAGGCCGCGCCGGCATACATGTTCGGCTGATATCAGTCGTCTATCTCGCCCGGCTCCGCGTCCTCGCCGCCATAAAAGCATAGCTGCGATGCGGCATATATCTCGGCCATGCCCGTGGACTCCTTTGCGGAGACGCCCCTGACCTCGCCGAACACGCCCATGGAGTCCATGGCCTTGAACAGCTCTGCACCTACGACGGTCTGGGGATCGGAATCGTGCTCCATCAGGTCGTAGAAGAGGGAATCGGGGTCCGTGAACCATCCCAGCATCCTGTCCCTCTCCTCATCCGAAAGTATGTCCGATTTGGAGAGAAGGCCGAACGTCGGGAGCTGCAACCTGAACTGCACCAGCGCGGAAAGCGTCATCGAAGTGACGAAGCCGTTAGGGTCTTTGCAGAGTGCGGGGTCCGAAAGATAGAGAAGCATGGAGCTCTCCTTGCCGAAGGCCTCCACCGTCATCTTCGAGGACTCCCTGAACGCGAACAGCTCCAGCTGTCCCGGGGTGTCGATAAGCAGATAGTCGGACCTCATGGCGTTGACGACGTCGGTCATCTTCGAAATGTTCATTGCCATCAGGTCCGCCGCCACGATCTGCGCCCCGTTGGGGCCCAGACCGTACTCCTCCATAACCTCGGCCGTGCTGACCCATTCGCGTATGTCCACGTCGGGGTCGTACGGGAGGATGTCGGTACCGGGGTCCAGGTTCAGAAGCAGGGCGTCGAAACCCTGCTCGTCCAGCCAGTTCTTGTAAGCGGCAACGAGCGTGCTCTTGCCGCAGCCTGCGGTGCCGACGAAAAAGATGTTCTTCATGTCCACGTAGAGCCCGTATACCGATTTAAGGTTGATTAGCCTCCGTGACAGGTGTAACAAGCATTACCGTTATTAACCCCTGGACTAATTCCGTCGCATGATATGTGAAAAAAAGGGCGGGGGCGCCTTCGCCGTGCTGAGCATACTGGCCGCCTCCCTGTTCTTCGTATTGATGATACTGGCGATCGCCGACGCACCCGGCTGGGTGTTTGGGGAGGACCTCATCGAGGCCCTCGCCGCATCCGATTCGGGCGTGTACCTGAGGTCCGGAATAGCCATCAGTGGGATACTCCTCGCTTTCGGTTCCATCGGGATGATCTTCAACGGAGGCCGCCCCGGCAGGACCGCAGAGGGCGTGCTCCTGATGATCTCCGGCATACTCCTCGTATGGGTGGCGTTCTTCGAGAACGACGACCCCATCCACGATGCCGCGCTGATCCTCGTCTTCATGACCTTCGTGCTGGCGCTGATCGCCTCGGCATATGATGACTTTGCAGAGAACCGCAGTATGATGTTCGGTTCGCTGACCGTATTGCTGCTGGTCGCCTCCATCGGGGCTTACGCCGCCTACGGACCCGCGATGTACCAGGTCGTCTGGATCGTTGCCGCGGTCATCTGGGTCATGGCAAGGGGCGTCAAAGGCCTCTGTGAACCAACGATATATAAGAGGAAGTAAATCCCGAGGTAAGGTAAGTAAAATGACAGTTAGACCTAAGATCGTAAAAGCCGGCTTCGGGTTCGGCATTCTGGGCGGTTTGATCGCCGGCATCGCAGCATTGATGGCCTTCGCTCCCGAGACGGCGGCGACGGCCAATATGTGGCTGGGATTCCTGGTCGTAGTGCTTTTCTTCGCTCTCGGAGGAATGTTCAAGACGGAGGGCTCGGTAAGCTGGGGCGTAGTCGTGTTCATGGCGGCCCTGGCCACCGGCGTGACGGTAGCCGTCACCATGTTCGAGGCGATGGACATCTGGTTCGGGATCATCCTCACGGTAATCGGTGTGATCGAGATCGTGATTGCCGCCAACTCCATGACCGGACGCTGGATAAAGACGGACAGGCTCCTCGGTTAAACAATAACGCCGCCCGGACGTTCCGGGCGGCTATTTTCTATATACCAAATATAATCTACCTACAATAAAAACGGTAGTTTTATAACTGTTTTTTTCCATCGAGATACGTGGACGATAAATACACCTCCGCGCTGAAAAGGATAGCTTTGCTTGGCGGAATGGAAGATTATATCGCTGTATCCTCCAGGGAACTGGGGGATACACTTGAAATGAGCCAGCAGTCCGCCTCCAAGCGGATATTGGAGCTTCTCGACGAGAAACTGATAGTTCGCGACCTGGGAGCCAGGAGACAGCGCATAAAGCTGACCCAGAAGGGGATCGACGAGCTGAAACGGGAGTACAACGAATACCGCAGGATATTCGAGCTCACCGACCATGTCACCCTCAAGGGCCACGTCGCCTCCGGCATGGGCGAGGGAGGATACTACATATCCCAGCCCGGCTACATCGAGCAATTCCAGAACAAGCTGGGCTTCAGGCCTTTCGAAGGCACCCTCAACATTGCCGTCAACAAAGAGGACACGGGTAAACTGGAAGTGCTCAGGGGGACGGCCGGGCAGCTGATAAACGGCTTCGAGAGCGAGGGGCGCACCTTCGGTAACGTAGTCGCCTACAAGGCCAAGATAAAGAACATCGACTGCGCCATCGTGGTGCCTGAAAGGTCACATTACGCAGACGTGATCGAAGTAGTATGCCAGTACCACCTGAGGCGCACCCTCAGCCTCAGCGACCGGGACCCCATCGAGGTCAGGGTCAACATCTGATCTTCATCCGAGGTTCTTCATAACCGACCTGAAGATCATCATGCCGTCCCCCTCTTCGGGGCCCGGGTTCCTCGTCCAGTCGGGACGGGTGAAACGTGTCATTACACGCTCCGGATGGGGCATCATACCGAGTATGTTACCTGCGGGATTGCATATTCCTGCAATGTCAGAGGGCGAGCCGTTGGGATTCCACGGATAATCGGCTTCGCTTCCGTCGGGATTGACGTAGCGGAACACTATCTGACCGTTGTCCTCCAGCTTGCTTACGAAATCCGGGTCGTTGCTCATGAGCTTGCCCTCGGCGTGCGCAGAGGGGAACATCACCAAGCTTTTCTTCGGTATCTCGGACACGAACAGACATTTTCCGCGGTCGTCGTTCCTGAGGACCGTGGGTCGGCATTCGAACCTTCCCGAATCGTTGGTATACAGGGCGGCGGTCGGGGTTTCTGACATGGCCCCTTCCAATGCGGGCAGAAGACCCAGTTCCACCAGGATCTGGAATCCGTTGCACACTCCTAGCACCGGCTTTCCGGACTCGACGAAGCTCTTCAGCTGGGGGCCCATCACGCTTTTGATCCTCGCGGCGAATATCGCACCGGCCCTTACGTAGTCTCCCGCGGAGAACCCTCCGGGGAACGCGAGTATATCATAATCCTCCAGGCTCCGGCCGAGGCCCGCGGGGGCGTTCTCCTCCATCTGCTTGAGATGGACCTTCTCTGGAACGGCGCCTACCATGCTGAAGGCGTCTGCCATCTCGTCCTCGCAGTTCGTACCCTCTATCCTCAGCACGCACACCTTGACTTCTTTCATGATTGTCCCCCCATGACCTTCCAGATAGGGTCGTTCCAAGCTTTGCGCAACTCCTCGACCTCGATTATCACTCCGGAGTCCCTTATGTTCATCGAATTTCCGCCCGTCTTTCCTATTTTATGGGCAGAGCCTCCCATTATCTTCTCGAACTCCTCGGCGTTCTCTTCCGATACCTCGGCTATCCAGCGCGTGTTGCTCTCCGAATACAGCACCTTCCGGGGCGACATATCAGCCGCCTTCCTGAGGTCCAGGACCGCGCCGGTCTGTCCCGAGATGCACATCTCTGCCACGGCGACGGCTATGCCGCCGTCCGAGCAGTCGTGGCAGCCGGAAATGAGACGCCTGTCCATGGCTTCGAGTGTCTTTCCTGTGAGTTCGCAGACGTTGTCGACGTCGACGGACGGTACAACGCCCTGCTTCCCTCCGAAGACACGATAGAGCAGCGATCCGCCCATCTCCTCTTTGGTCTCGCCTATGATGTATATCCTGTTGCCGGGTCCCTTGAAGTCTGCTGTGACGGCCTTCGATATGTCATCGATGATGCCGCAGCACATCATCATGGGCGTGGGGAGCACCGATGCTCCTCCCGGGGCCTCGTTGTAGAGGCTGACGTTGCCCGACGGGATGGGTATGTTGAGGGCCTTCGCGAAATCGCCTATTCCGCGGACGGCCTCCCTGAACTCCCCCAGTCTTTCGGGCCTCTCCGGGTTGCCGAAGTTCAGGCAGTCGGTCAGAGCATTGGGCATGGCGCCGACTGCTACCACGTTGCGCCAGGCCTCGTCCACCGAGGACATCCCTCCTCTGTACGGGTCCAGCGAAGTGAACCAGGGATTGCATCCTATGGCGGCGGCCAGGCCTTTGAGGCTCGACGGAACGGGGCGGAGGACCGATGCGTCTCCCGGCCCGGTCCTGTTCATCTCGCCGACCATGGGGTGCAGGACGGTGGCCGCCCGGACCTCGTGGTCGTACTGCCTTATCGCCCACTCTTTCGACGCCACGTTGGGATCGGAGAGCAGTCTGAGGATCACCGTGCGGTCGTCGGGAAGGCGGGGGGAGCGCTCGTTCTCCATCGACGAGACCTGCGGATCGACATATGGCCTGTTATAAAGAGGGCCCGTGGTCAGGAAATGCTGGTCCATATCGAATATCTGCTCCCCGTGCCAGAATATGCGGGTGCGCCTGGTGCCCGTGGTCATCGCCACGGGCGTCGCCAGCACATCCCAGGAATCGAAGACGGCAAGGACCTTTTCCAGGTTCTCCGGCTTGCAGGTGCACATCATGCGCTCCTGGGACTCGGAGACCCATATCTCCCAGGGTGCCAGCCCGGACTCCTTGAGGGGGACCTTTTCCAGGTTCACGTCGGCCCCGCATCCCGCATCGAGGGCCATCTCCCCTACGACGCAGCTGAGCCCTCCTCCGCCCAGGTCCTTCATGCCGGTGATGAGGTGCTTTGCGTTAACCTCGAAGCATGCGTGCATGACGGGCTCTTTGGTGATGGGGTCGCCCAGCTGCACCGCGCCCCTCGAGTCTTCGTCGGACGTTTCCGTGAGGTCGCGGGAGGCGAAGTTCACCCCGTGTATACCGTCGCGGCCGGTGCGGCCGCCGATGAGCACCATGACCTCTCCTGGCCCGCCGGCATAGTTCTTTGCAAGGTCGCTGCGTTTAACTATACCCAGGCATGCGACGTTCACCAGGCAGTTACCGGTATACCTCTCGTCGAAGAACATGCCTCCGGTGATGGTCGGTATCCCGACCCTGTTTCCATAATCTCTTATCCCCGAGACCACTCCGCTCATCAGATAGCGGGGGTGTTTTGTGCCGGGAGGCAGTTCGCCCTTTCTGTCGGGATGCCCGAAGCACAGAGGGTCTGCCAATGCGATGGGCTGAGCCCCCATGCACACCACGTCCCTGAGTATCCCGCCTATCCCCGTCGCCGCCCCTCCGTAGGGCTCCACCGCGGACGGGTGGTTGTGGCTCTCGATCCTGAGCGCATATCCATGGTCTTCGTCGAACACCATCACTCCGGCGTCGCCCCTGGAAAGGACGTCTTCGCGCCCTATCCCGAAGACGAACTCCTTCAGTATGGCCTTAGAGCTCTTGTAGCAGCAATGCTCGCTCCATGCCTGGCCCAGGGACTGGAGCTCGATGTCCGTGGGCTCTCTGCCTTCTTTGACGAAGTACTCCTTGATCGTCTTCATCTCGTCGAGGGACAGGCTAAGGGCCATGTCGCCGGAAATCTTCACAAGGTCTTCGTCGGAAGCCTCTCTCACCGAGACGTCGAAGAGCTCGTAGGGCTTGTCGCGTCTGGTCATCGGGTCCTTGACCATTTGATCATCTCACGGTCACTTTGAAGTTCTGTATCACGGGGTTCGCGAGGAGCTTTTTGCACATCTCCTCTCCCTCGGAGACCGCTTCCTCGTCGGTCCCTTCGATTTCGATGTCGTAGACCTTAACGGTCTTTACCTCGCCGACACCTTCGAATCCCAGGGATTCCAAGGCTTTCTTGGTGTTTTTGCCCTCGGGGTCTGCCACCCCTTTCTTGAGCTCAATGCGGATCTCTATTACTGCCATTGTTACGAGTAATTGCGCGCACCGATTAATATGTTATGAAAATCAGGGTAGGGAACGCTTCCTTCCGAAGACGAGATATCCCGTGTGTCCCAACATCTCGAAGGACGGGCGGACTCCCCCCGGATGGACCTCCATGCCCCTCTGGAGATTCTCCATGGCCTTCACTCCGGCGAAGCCGCGCTCCCTCAGTGCCAGCACAGAAGACTCGAGCTGGTTGGCGTTCGGTACGTATATGCATATCCTCCCTCCCGGCCTGAGATGCGGCAGCATGTTGTCAAGGGCGAGCCACGGGTCCGGCATGTCCATGGTCAGAGCATCGGCGGTGCATTCGAATTCGACGTTCTTCGCATCTCCGATCGCGCAATCCCAGCATGCATCGGCGCCTGTACGCGAAACGTTGCGTCTGGCTCTTTTTGCGTTCTCCTCTTTGAGCTCCACTGTAAGAACCTTTCCTGCCGGCGCGACCGAATTCAGAAGCGCGGTCGTCAGTCCTCCGGAGCCTGCGCCCACCTCTATTACCGTCACTCCGCTCCTTATATCGCAGTTGAGGATTATCGTCGCCGCGTCCTTGGGAGTGATTATCTGCGCCCCCCTGTCCAGGGACTCGATGAGCTCTATGACGCCAGGCCTGAATACGGTGAAATCCGTTCCCGCTATCTTCACGGGAGAGCCGTCTTCCGCTTCTGCGAACTTGGAGCCGTCCACCGTTCCCAGCGACTGGACCTTTATCATTCCGAAAGACATCTTGAACCAGTATCTCTTGCCCGAGCTGTCCTCCAGGTAGACCGCCTCTCCTTCTTGGAACGCCATGGATGTCCGATGTCCTCCGGAGTAATACTTGTTGCGCTCACATCGTATGGGCGGCGTACGCCTGCTTCTCCGATTCCTTGCCGCAGACGATGCATTTTCCAGGGAACGCCTGCGCCCCGTAGGGTGTGCCCAGTATCTTAAATCCCGTTGAATCCTCGAACTTGTGGCCGCACTCGGGGCTTCCGCACCAGCACATCCTCAGGATCCTGTCCGTCTTGGTTTCGTCGAGCTCCCCCTTCGGAACGTCCTCCAACGACGAGATGTCGGTCACGCTGGAATCCTGGACGGACCTGGCCCTTGCATAAAGCGTCGCCGAGATGTCGTCGAGCAGCATCCTGGTGCCTGCCGACACGGAGTCCATGGCTATGGCCCCCTTCTCCCCGGTGTCCCTCCTGGCGAAGGAGACCACTCCGTTCTCCAGGTCCCTGGCTCCGATCTCGATGCGCAGAGGCGCTCCGCGCATCTCCCACTCGTAGTACTTGGCGCCCGGCCTTTCGTTCCTGTCGTCGAGCTTGGACCTTATCCCCGATCTGTTGAGTATGTCGGTGACCAGCTTGCAGGCGTCCGTGACCTGCTCCGGCGCCTTCTTGGATATTATCGGTATGATGACTGCCTGGAACGGCGCTATCGGCGGAGGGAGTATCAGGCCTTTGTCGTCGCCGTGGACCCCAACGACCGCTCCCAGGAGGCGCTCGCTCATTCCGAAAGTGGTCTGGTGGGCGTGCTTGTGCTCTCCGTCGAGGTCTTCGTAAGTAATGTCGTAAGGCACCGAGAAGTTGGTGCGGTAGTGGTGTATGGATCCTATCTGAAGCGTCCTGCCGTTGGGCATGACCGTGTCTATCCCCACGGTGTAGTATGCGCCGGGGAACTTATCCCAGTCGGTGCGCACCAGTAGGAAGTGGGGTAGGCAGAGCTCGCGGGAGATCTTCTCCAGAATTTCGATGTCCTCCTCTATCTGGCACTGTGCGTCCTCTTCGGTCGTGTGACACGTGTGGGACTCGAAGAAATGGATCTCGCGGACCCTTATGAATGCACGGGTCTGCTTGGTCTCGTAGCGGAAGGTGTTGACGATCTGATATATCTTGAGAGGCAGGTCCTGATGCGACCTTATCCAGAGCGAGAACATGGGGTACATCGCCGTCTCGGAGGTGGGCCTGACCACCAGCGGAACGTCGAGCTCGTTCTCTCCCGCCCGGGTGACCCAGTATACCTCGGCATCGAACCCTTTTATGTGCTCCTTCTCCTTCTTGAACTCCGTCTCCGGGATCAGGAGAGGGAAGTTGACCTCGCCGTGGCCCGTGGCGTCCAGCTCCCTGCGGGTGTAGGAGTCGATCATGGTCATGACCTTCCATCCGTAGGGGGTCCATACGTTCATTCCCTTGATCGGGTATCTTTTGTCGCAGAGGCCCGCGGCCTCCACGATCTCATTGTACCATTCGCTGAAATTCTCTTCCTTTTTCATGGGTTCACCGCTTAAGCGCCTCGGCGATTATCGGTGCGACCGATATATGGGAGAGCTCGTTCTCGAGGGTGTTGCAACAGAGGATCGAATCCAGCGAGCTGCCCGTGAGCCTCTCGATGGCGTTGCTGACGAAGACGCCGTGGGTGCATGCCACGGAGATCGATTCCGCACCGGCCTCCCTCAGGGCGTGGGCGGCGGCGATGATCGTGCCGCCGGTAGATATCATGTCGTCCACGATCAGCACGTTCTTGCCTTTGCAGTCGACCACCGCCGGCGCTATCTGGACGTCGGACCCGGATAGACGGGTCTTCTGAAGGTGGTCGTACTTGAGGCCGAGCCTGTCGGCCACGTCTTTGGCGCGCCCTATGGCGCCCAGGTCCGGTGACAGGACCAGGTCTATACCCTTGTCCTTGAAGTATTCGGCTATCGCCCCTGCGGCCTTGAGGTCCTGGTGTGAGCACTTGAAGTAGTCGAGGACGGACTCCTTGTGGATGTCGACCGTTATAACGTGGTCGCAGTCGAGGCCCAGATGCCTGGTCATGACCCTTGCGCTCTCCGGCTCTCCGAGCTTGAAGACACGGTCCTGTCTGGCATATCCGAAGTACGGTATGACCAGCGTTATCGTCTTGGCGCCCAGGCGCCTGACGGCGTCCTGCAGCAGGAACATTTCGATAAGGTTCCCGTCCGGGTATGTGTTCTGGACTATAACGACGTCGTCGTTCAGCTCTTTGTTGTCTATCCTTGTGTAGCATTCCCCGTCGGGGAATCGGGTTGTGGCTGCCTGCACATACGTGTACCCGAGAGTGGAGGCCAGCTCTTTGGCGAGGTCTCTGGATGACGATCCGCCTACGATTATCATGTCTCCGCGATATCCATCGGATGATATTATCTTATCTGATTTCCGGCTGACCGCTCACTAACGTTATATCGGACGAACCGCATCATCTGGGTATGCCCGTGCAGGACGTAGTGACCGAAGAGAGGATAGAACGCTATCTGGACATAACGGCCAGGGCGATGGCCAAACTGAAGATCGCCGCTCCCGAGAGGTCCTTCGGCAGGAAGATGGCCGATGACTTCCTGAACATGGCCGCTTCGTATTACGAGGACGCGAAACATTTCCGGGACGTGGGGGACCTTGTCACTGCTTTCGCCGCCGTCAACTACGCCCACGGGTGGCTCGACTGCGGAGCTCGCATAGGGCTTTTCGACGTGGGCGGAGACGATGTCCTGTTCACCTTGTTCGAATGATCCCCGCCTCTTCGGGAACGGCGTTGCATGACACCGCCCAAACGTCGCCTATTACGGACCTCGCCTCCGACACCGGGGCATTGGTGAATATGCTGTTGCCTAGCATGCACATGGCAGCCATGAACCCTTTTTCTTCCAGCGCCTCGATGGCCGCATCTGTCTCCCTGCTCCTTACTCCGGCCTCGGCGGAGAATCTGTTGGATATCTTGAACAGGCTCTCCAGAGAGGGCCTCTCGAGATATTCCTGCATTGCATCGGAACCGGCGTTCCTGATGTCCACGTACTTCTCCCTCTCCGAGAGGACGTCCTTGGTCTCCAGGGGGGAGCCCAGGACGGCAAGCGTGACCCTTCCCACGTTGACGTGGAAATCCTCCACCTTCCCGAAGGGAGGTATGCCCGCAACGGTCCTTACGGGCTGCTGGCAGTTTGCCATTATTCCGGCGACGTCCCCCCTCCCCCCTCCCCCGAGAAGATCCGCCACATGAGCGATGCGGTAGGCTTCGGTCTTGCTTCTGCCGGTGATCTGGCACATGCAGATTGCTACGGCCACTGCATCCGCGGCCGACATTCCGAATCCCTGCCCCACGGGCAGGTCGTGCCTTACGTTTATCTCGTATCCTCCTGACGGGTCGATGGACCTTACGACCTTCCTGATGATGTCGTCGCTTCCTGTACCGTCGTTGACCTTGGTGACCATTGCGTTACCTGGGACGGGATTTACTTTGACGGTCGTCCCGAGGCTGAGCCTGATGCCTGCTCCCCTCGACCCCGCACTGAGGGGGTCGAGGGACGTTATCGGCTGAAAGAAGCAGGTTACGTGTCCCGGGCAGAACGCTGATATCATAAACTCTCCGAACAGAAGTCCAGGATGAAATCGGATATTGCTATCTTCGTCCCGGATATGTCCGCGGCCTTGAACTTGGTGACCAGGACCGCAGAGGACGAGGACATCCCCGCCGCGTCGATGTCGTTGGCGACCACAGCGCTGAGGCCGTACTCCTCGAGACGGGCCCTGGCCCGTTTCACCAGCTGCTCGTCTGTCAGTCCGGATTCCGCCTTGAACCCGATGACCTTGTCGCACTTCCGGCGTATCAGCGGAAGAACCTTGGGGACGGGAGCGAAGTCCGCCTCGAACTTCTCATCGCTGGGTATCTTTCCTTTGAACGCCTTCGTAGGAGCGAAGTCCGACAGAGCGGCCGGAACTATGACGATCTCGTGGTCCAGCAGTTCGACCATCCCCACGAGGTCGGCGACCGTCTGGAAGCGCCTGGACTTCACATAGCTGGGTATCTCCACGTTGCATCCTCCCATCCAGAGTTCCACGTCTGCACCTCTTTCGAAGGCGCGTTTGGCCAGGGAGATCGACATGGTCCCGGTGGAGCGGTTGGTGATTATCCTCATGCTGTCTATGGGCTCCTCGCTGCGTCCGCCGACGATCAGGATACGGCGGCCGTCCAGGTCGTTGCCGCAGAGAAGTTTGAACGCCCACGCTACCACCTCCTCCCTGGAGGCGATCTTGGCCCTTATCCCGTCGGAGTGGGGGCCTATGAACTTCACGCCCATCTGTTTCAGCTTCTCTACGTTCGCCTCCACTGCCGGGTTCTTCATCATCGCTTCGTGCATGGCTGGGGCGACCGCGACCGGTATTCCGTTTCCGATAGCCACGGTCGCCATGGACGTTACGGTCGTGTCGTCGATCCCGTTTGCGATCTTGGATATTGTGTTCGCCGTTGCCGGATAGATCATAAGAAGGTCCGCGGTGCGGGAGTCGCCCATCAGCTTGACATGCTCGGTCTGGCCCGTGAGCTCGGTTATGGGTTTTTTTCCGGATGCGAACTCTATGCTCTGCTCGGTCACTATGTCGCAGGCCGCCCTTGTCATGACAGGTATAACCGTAGCGCCGTGGCGTATCAGCTCGCGTATCGTGGAGAAACATTCCGTTGCGGCGATGCTTCCCGTTATCCCGAGTACCACTGTCTTTCCCTTCAGCCTGTTGCTCTTCTCACAATAGATCTCTTCCGACGGATGCATTTCACTCACCTAAGATTTTCATCGTTTCTCTCAGCACCTCGTCCTTCGGACGAGAAGCGTCTATTATGCGGAATCCTTTCTCCTCCGCTATTTCCAGATAATTGGAGCGCACTCTGCCGAGGTACTCGGTGACCTCGTACTTGCTCCTCGCTCCGCGTTCCCCCACCCGGCGCATCCCCGCCTCGGGGTCGATGTCCAGAAGTATCGTCGTGTCGGGTTCTACGGTGACGGGACGGTTGATGTCCATGAGCCATTCCTTGCCCGACACCGTTCCGTCGAGTCCTGCGGACTGGTACGCTATGGTGGAGGCGTAGTAACGGTCGCAGAGGACGGTCGTCCCCTCCTCCATCCATCCGACTATCTCGGAGGTGTGGCAGGCACGGTCGGCGGTGAACAGCAGAGCTTCCGCGTTCGGAGATATGCATTTGACCGCCCCGCTCCGTATCAGCATTCCTATCGGCCCTTCAGTGGGCTCTGCGGTTACGACGGTCCTTATGCCCGCCGACTCCAATTTTTTTGAAACTTCATCTATCAAAGTGCTTTTGCCCGCACCGTCGATGCCTTCGAAAACAATGAAACGGCCTGCCATCCTTAACGGTTCAATATGATTTACTGAATATATTACTTCATGCCGTCTCGAGTCGGTGTACCAGTTCGTCCAGGGACTGCACGTCCTTGATGTCGATCCTGCAAAGGCCCGCCAGTCTGCTTCTTACCGCCGTGTCGTACTGGACATCGAGAGCGCTCAGGTGGACCTCCAGGTCCGAGGCTATTATGTCGCCCTTCCTGTCCCAATCGGTCAGTATGACCGCCTTCTTCCGTCTGCCGGCCACATATTCTGCGGCCTTTACCGGGCCGCCCGACGCCTGGACGGTGAAAACGTCCCCGAATATGCCGAGATGCTCCAGCGCGGTGACGTCCCTTCGGCCCTCCACGAGTATGACCCGTTCCCAAGACATCTCCTCCAGCTCCCGGAGCGCCTCCATGATCTCCTCGTACCTTTCGGCATCGCTCACAGAGCATCACCCAGCCGTTCCGCCGCCGCATCGGCGTCCCCTTCTACCAGCACGGTCTTGCGACGGTCGGCGGCACCGCTCTTTACTACTGTCTTCATCCCGGTGATCCCGCCGATTATCTCCTCCACCTCCCGATTCGCCCTTCCATCCAGCGGAGGCGACCTGACCCTTACGATCAGCCTCTTCCTCCACAGGTCGAAACCGTCGATGCCGGAGACGGACGAGCGGGGCGAAACATAGAGGCTCACCTCCAGCCCGACGGCCGTTTTCCGTGAGACGTCCGAAAGCTGCATGCCGGGTTATCGTCCAGGAACATTATCCCCTTTTCCCATCGGCCCGGAGAACGATTGAATAAAATATCGATAGCCCATAGCGCATTCCGATGCAGGCGGGACCCTACAAGCCGATGAAATTCGAGGACCTTACGGAGGTCTACAGGGAGGAAAAGTCGAAAAACCTCCTTTCCGACGTGAGGAGCGACCTGTATCCCGCTATGTCGTCCCTCCTGGTCTCGCTAAGGGCGGAATACGACCGTTTCCTGTCCAAGGACCCGGATTCCATAATGTGCGAAGGGGCCAACCAGCGCCGCAAGAAGGCGAACCGCCTGGCAAGGGAGATCGTCTCCCTGAGGATGCTCAAGATAAGTTCCATGGCCCTCAGGGCCGCCTCAGGCGCCCAGAGCGTCACGGACGTCCTGACTCCGGAGGAGAAGGCATATTACGCCGAGATACTGGCCGCCTCCAACGCCCACATGTCCTCCATCGACAGGATGACGGGGCAGGTGAAGTACGAGATACGGCCGATAGACGTTCCTCGGGAGACGCCGCCCGTTACCAAGGCCCCGGAGCAGCCACAGACGCTGAAAGACGTCCCGGTGTTCGACGACGGGCCGGAGGACTTCTGCGACGAGGAAGAGGAGGTCATCTTGTCCCCTCGGGAAGCGGTGCGGGAGGAAGAAGAGCATGAAGAGCCCGACCGCGTGCTCATCAGGATCCTGGAAGATCTGCCCGTGTTCGCGGGACCGGACCGCGACTACGACCTGAAGAGGGAAGACCTTGCGACAATGCCGAAAAGCATGGCGGAAGCGCTGATCTCCAGGAACAGGGCCGTTCTTGTCAGGCCCTCGCCCTGATGGTCCTGGTGTCGCCCGGGAACTCTAGGCAGTCGATGTTGAAGCGTTTCTCGCCTATGATCCGTGCAACGGTGTCGCGGGCGGTGTCCGGCGTGTTGTTTGTCTTGCTCAGATGGGCCAGGAATATCTTGCGCCCTTCCTTCCTTGTGCGCATTATGGCGTTGGCGCAGGCGACGTTCGACAGGTGCCCTATGTCGCTTCCGATCAGCCTCTTGAGGCTGGGAGGATAAGGCCCGTCGGTCAGCATGCGGCTGTCATAGTTCGATTCTATGATCGCCAGGTCGGCGAGCGACAGGGCGTGCTCCACCTGATATGTCAGCTTCCCGGTGTCGGTGGCCACCAGGATCCTGGTGCCGTCCGTCTCGGTCAGAAACGCGTTGGGGTCCGCCGCGTTGTGAGAGGTGGGCAGAGGAGTGATGCGCATACCGCAGAGCTCGAACGGCACTCCCGTCGATATCGGCCTGTGGTCTATCTGCCCCAAGGTGCAGGATTCGAAGGTCGGCACGTTGCAGTAGACAGGGATGTCGAGCTTCCTGGCCGTCGCCCCCGCCCCGGAGACGTGGTCGCTGTGCTCGTGGGTCAGCAGCATCGCCTTCACGGAGGACGGGTCGATGCCTTCCTGGTCCATCAGCGCCATGATCCTGCGGCAGCTTATGCCTGCATCTATCATGATCGCCTCGCCGTCGGACTCTATCACCGTGCAGTTACCGTCGCTGCCGCTGGCCAGAACGTGCGCTTCGAATAATCCCATCCTTTTTGCCCTCAGACCTTTCTTTTGTAGATGTGGAACACTATGTCCCCTCTGGAAATTATCCCTACCAAAACGCCCTTTTCGAGGACCGGGACGCGATTGATCTTCCTTTCGAGCATCGCCTTCAGGACTTCCACGATGACAGCGTCCGGCGTGGTGGTCAGGACGCTTCTCGTCATTATGTCCTCCACCTTGGTGTTGGATACTTCGTCCGCCGCATCCTGCAACGCAACGTTGTCGATCTCCGAGTCCATTGGATAGGAGAGCATCTTGGCA
Organism: Methanomassiliicoccaceae archaeon UBA354; assembly: GCA_002497195.1. GTDB lineage: Archaea > Thermoplasmatota > Thermoplasmata > Methanomassiliicoccales > Methanomethylophilaceae > VadinCA11. The sequence continues at coordinate 22,180 of DAMX01000091.1, forward strand.
CCTCCGGCCCCCATCTTCTCCTGGCGCCTGACTATGAGATTTAGGATGTCGTCCTCGCTGAGTATGCCTACGAGGTGGTTCCTGTTGTCCACCACCGGCGCGCCCGATATGTTGTCGACTGCGAACTTAATGGTCGCGCGCTTGACGGTGTCCCCCGGTTTGAGCGTGACGACCTGCGTCGTCATGAGGTCCCTCACTTTAAGCTGCGTCATCTTTCCTTGTTATAGTCGAATTCGGTTATATTCATTTGTACAACCGCTTCGTTTCGGCTGTTATCTGGGAGAAGAAAACAGACAGGTTTATTAATGAAAACAGGTTGTAGAGGTTTCGCAGGGGCCTGTAGCTCAGCTAGGTAGAGCGTTCGACTCTTAATCGAACGGCCAAGGGTTCGAATCCCTTCAGGCCCGCTGATACGTTTCAGTCGATTTCTCTGAAAGCGTTCGGTCCCGATGCCATTTTTCCACCGGGTTTTCTCGTTCGTATCCTCGTGTTCAGAAAAATCCATTGGACGGATATATTCGAAATCGGCATAGACATGATTCTTTGTTTTTATAGGAATATACAAATAAAATAATAAAAGGTTTGATTTTCGGAGTTGCGGGTGTTGTCATTGCATCTTGCGACAGATAAGCACCGGGCAGGCGGCCATCCTTGCTACTTTCTCGGCCACGCTCCCCAGAAGGACCCTTGAAACGCTGGTGCGTCCAACGGACCCGCAGATCACCAGGCTGTGTTCTGCAGACTCTTCGACTATCGCCTCCGCCGGGTGTCCCACCGCTATCTTCGACACCACTTCGATCCCCCTTTCGGCGGCCTCCTTCAGGACGTAGTCCATGGCGTCCTTCGAAACCTTGTTGCTGAGACCCTTTATGTCCTCTGCCGATGGGACGTTACCGGTCGCCGATACATAATATTCCGTATCGAACACAAAAAGCGCCGTCACTTTGGAAATGTTAATCCTGGCTATGTCCAATCCCTTGCGTGCGGCGAGGTTTCCGGTCTCGCTGCCGTCGGTGGCTATGAGTATGCTGTCGTAAAGGGACTCGAACCTTGAGGGCTCCCTCTGCCCCATGGCCCTTTTCCTGTCTTCCTTCGCCTTGCGTCCGTAAACCATCGCCGCAACGGCGAACACCGCACATATAGCCAGCACGAGGATTCCGATATAGATGAAAGTGAGGAAGTAGGTTCCTGCGGCGACGATTACCGGAGCGATCGCGATCGAAGATGAGAACGTACCCAGGTTCATGGCCACCGAATAACCGCCCATGACCTTGCCCGAGCCGCCGGCCTGTGAATAGTGCGAAAGGCTGCCTATGACCGTCATCGTGATAAGGCCCATGCCTGTTCCCACGAGGACCATGGCGACAAATATCGCCAGGATGCTGGAAAAGTTCAGCAAGCAATATGCCAGACCTATCAAAGTAAGGGCGACCAAGTATGCGTTCTTGTCGTTCAGCTTGTTGGAGGACCGGGCGTAAAGGAGGCTGAACGCGGCCTGAGTGACTCCCAGGACTCCGAGCATCAGGCCACATACGGTCAGGTTGTAACCAAGGTCAGTCATGTGATAAGGAAGGTTTGTGGGAAGGATGAACATCAGGAACAACGCCAGGAAGATCATCACATAGCAGAG
>DAMX01000091.1:24110-52902 GCA_002497195.1 Methanomassiliicoccaceae archaeon UBA354
GAGAAAAGAGCCAGCAGCAGTATGGGGACGCCTATGAGATAGATCAGGAAGGGCTCCTGCCACCCCATGTCGGCCAGCGATCCCCCTGACGTCTCCAGGAAAAGCACGCCTATGCCCATCGCCGCGGACTGGTAGCTTATCACCTTGACCCTCTCTGCGCCCGAGTAGTACTCGGCCGTGAGGGCTGTAGTAGCCGTAGATATTCCTGCGATTCCGATGCCCAGTATGAAACGTCCGGCGAGGATCGTTTCAAGCGTGTTCAGGAAGAATCCCGAAAGGCCGGCGACCGTGAATATCACCAGCGAGGCGACGAACACTTTCATCTTTCCGAACCTGTCGGCTAGATATCCGATCCCCATGCCGGTTATCGCGACTGCCAGCGCAGGCAGGGTGACCAGCAACGATATTGTGACCATCGAGGCGTCGGGGAAGGCCTCGCTCATCGGCTTAAGCGCGGGGGCGACCGCGGCGGCCCCCATCAGAACGATCATTGAAGAACAAAGCAGCGTGATCAGCGTCAGCCTGTTGGGTTTGAATCCGTTTTTAATCTCGCTCACGACTCGCTCAATGTGAACTTTTATTTATTTTTATCCTAGAAGGAGATGTCTTTTTTTAAACCTGGGCCGTCCTCGTTACCGCTGTATAAACACTGTTATATAAACGCATAACATGTTTCCTGTCCATGATCAAAATAGACGATGGGTGTCCCGATACAAAGAGCACCGACCCCATCGGGAGGGCGATGGAATACTGCCTTTCCACCGACTCCGGGGATCCGATAAAAATCCTGAAGGCACTCATGAAAGACCCTGCCGTTCCTTTCCACGGCCCCGTACATCACTCGCTTGTTCCGTTCGCCGTCCTTACGGCGTACAAGAACAGTGGCGGAGATATCGACCTCCCCCTCGCCATGAGGAAGGCCCACGAGCGCGGTTCGATAATACCGGGTGCGGTGTGCGGGCACTGGGGCGCATGCGGTGCGGCGCTCGGATGCGGAATCTCGTTCAGCGTCATCACCGGCGACGGGCCCCTTGCCAAAGAGGTCTGGAGCAAGGACCAGGTGATGGTCTCCCGGTGTATCGCGAACATCGCCAGGTTCGGAGGCCCGAGGTGCTGCAAGAGGGATGCGTATCTTGCGATACCCGTGGCGGCCGAATTCTTCAAGGAGCATCTGGGAGTGGAGATGGACATTCCCGATACTATCAAGTGCTACGTGTCGGAAAAGAACAGCGTATGCCTGAAGGAAGCTTGTCCTTTCAATCCTGGGCACAAGGGATGAGCGGCGCCCGTCGGCCGGGTATCCCAGGCTGCCGAGATCATATCTCAGAGCGGCATTTTCAGCACCGGGAATAATATTTGCTTCAATCTTCCCGTCTGGTTTGAACTAAAGCCTGTTCAACAGCAAAATAATGTGATGTAAGGGAACGGGCGGGCGGCGTCATATTCCGATTCGTTTTTTTAACTACGGACTGTCGGTAATTATTTTCATAAATGATAAATAGTAGACATATTGTCGGTTAAAGAACAATATGTCATCAATGCCAGAATCAGAAAGCGCTTTCTCGTTCAAGAGAACAAACCGGCTCAGAGGCATGCTAATTTTGGGTGTTTTCCTTTTTCACTTTTGCAACTTTTTCCCCGCCGAGGTAAAACCAGACATCGGACACACCTTTGTTGGCGCGTTTTTTTTGCTTTCTGGCTTTGGGCTTCTCGAGAGCTTTAAAAGAAAAGAGAATTACCTGGATGAATTCGTCGGCAAAAAGACAGCCAGGCTGTTGGTCCCTGTATGGATTGCCGGGATGATCGTACTAATGGCCAAGTGGATAGTGTTCGACAACCATTCGATCCTGGGCGAACATACCTATTTGTTCGATATCATCTCCGGCGGAACGACTACGACCGCATCTTGGTTTGTCGTCGAGCTGATTTTTTTCTATCTGTTCTTTTACCTTGCCTTCAAGCATTTGAGCGTCAGATGGGCCATCGTTGCCGTTTCCGCGGCGGTGGCATTGCTGATGATATTATTGTCTCAGCAGGAAGGGATGTGGTACGGGTCCGGAATGATGTTCCCGGCCGGGCTGGTACTTTCATATTTCAGAGAAAAGATTGAGTCGGTCAAACCGCATACCATTTTAATCGTATCTGTGACGATCTCACTTATATTCGCCTATTACATGAAAATGGTCAGATTGCCTTGGTATTCCGGTTTGATATACGGAAATCTGCAGTGTCTGTTAGTTTCACTTTTGGTTATATTGTCTCTGCTCGGCAGAAAAACCGGCGTTGGCAAGTGGCTCGTTTCCTTGCTGCTCTGCAACATAGTCTATTACGCCCTCGAAACATCATTGCAACTCGGACCTAACATAATCACCGTAATGCCTGTAATGACCATATTCCTCGTTTTGGCAGGAATGGACACAATCGCTCCATTGACCAATCTATTTGGAAATGTTTCGTATGAATTCTATTTGATTCATGCGATGATGATCTTTGTTTCCATGACATGGTTCTCTGATATGCTCCTATGTTTCATATCCAGCTTGGTATTGTCCCTGATAATTGCAATTGCGATCAATAGGGTCAGCAAGATTTTCTTCGATAACAAGAAAAAGGGGGGCCCGCAATCCGACTGATCCTGTCGGACATTAAGACAATAAACATGCCGCAGTATTGACTTTCAAGATCCCAATATCCGCTTAGCGTCGCTGTATATCTTCTCCGCGGGATAGGTACATGGCCATTTATCGTCCCCTTCGATTATTTTGAAGTCATAGGTCTTAGCGAAGTCTTCGGTGGCGCGGTCCATGTCCGCCCTGTCGCCCAACCCCGTGTCTATCTTCACCACGGTGTCGTATCCGCAAAGGTCGAAGATCCACTTCATCATGTCCTTGTCCCCCTCAGGCATGCCTTTGAACATATCGCTGGCGGCCATGAAGTCCTCCCAGTTCGTAGCCACTGCGGGCGTGAACAGCATCTGGCCCGTGTGAGCTTTGATAAGTTCGCGGTACTTGTCGAGCCCTCCGACGGCAACGCCGACACAGTCGTCGCATACCCTGCCGACCTGGTCTCTGAAGACGACCACCGGACAGAGTCCTTTCTTCTTCGCCCATTCGGATATGTCCCACCCGTAGTTCCCGCACATTCCGTAATAGACTGCGATCGCTCCGCTTGAAGCCGACGCATCGGCGATCTCTTCCTCTATCTTCGCCCTGAGGTCCTTCGGCTCGGCGTGAAGACCCAGATTTAACATTTTTATGACAATGGAGAAACGCGAGGGATCGAATCTCTCGAGACCGTTGTTGAATGCCCGGCCGTCGATCTCCTTATAGGTAATTCCGTATCGGCCGAGCTTCGCCTTCAGGCTCTTCGAAGGCTCGGCCTCGACCAGGTAGATGTCCTTGTCCTCGGTATCCTTCCGGAGGCTGTATATAAGCTCGTCTTCGAGGATCGGGCATCCTATAACCGTCAGCACCCCGCTGGTCATGTTTCCCGATACATTCCGGCCCGTATAAGTCATTTATTTAATTCGCATAGGCGAGACGGCAACAGTTTTTATTGCACGGTATGTATCAGCGTTCATGACCAACGTTACATTGCACACGAGCATGGGCGACATCACTCTGAAACTTTACACCGACATGCCGATAACCACCGGTAATTTCATCAAATTGGCCAAGAAAGGCTTCTATGACGGGATCGTCTTCCACAGGGTCATCGACGGCTTCATGGTCCAGTGCGGCTGCCCTCAGGGCACCGGGACCGGGGGGCCGGGATACACGATCGAGGACGAGTTCGGCAAGGGCCACTCCAACGTCCGCGGGACGATCGCCATGGCCAACACCGGACGCCCCAACACCGGCGGGAGCCAGTTCTTCATCAACATGGTGGACAACTCCTATCTCGACAAAGAGAACAAGTCCACACCGTACGCCCACCCGGTCTTCGGCGAGGTCGTCAAGGGCATGGACGTCGTCGACGCCATCGGCAAGGTGAAGACGGGAAGGAACGACCGCCCCGTCAAGGACGTCGTCATACAGAGTGTCGAAGTTTCGGAATGAACATGTCCAGACACGTCACCGAGTGCCTCGGGAAGACCAGGGTCGTCGTGGAAGACGGCAAGATAGTAGAAGTGGGAGAGCCTCGGATCAAGAAGTGCCCGCTGTTCGGAAAGCACCGCGGTATCGACGAGTTGAACGCCGGGTCCGTACGCGACAACATAGAATTCCGCATGCAGGACTTCGGTCTCTTCTCCGAGGACCGGAAGGTGAGGATGCCGGACTTTCTCTCCTTCGGAATATCCGAGATACTGGGCACGGCGCTTAAACACGGGGCGATCGATGCCGCGGTCATAGCGGCCGACGGATGCGGCACCGCCGTGGTCACGGACCCAGAGATCGTCCAGGGACTATGCGGCCGCATATCGGCGATAATCGAGACGTCTCCGATCGAGACGGTGATCGAAGCCGTGGGAAGGGACATGGTCCTGGACCCGGAAACGGCAGAGATAGACATGCTCGCAGGTCTTGAAAAGGCATATTCCATGGGCTTCCGTTCTGTAGCCGTAACGGTATGCGGAGCGGACGACGCCCTGAAGACGAGAGACTCCTACGGATACAGCGCGGTCATAATGGCCGTCCACACGACCGGCACATCTTACAGGGATGCCGTCACGCTTTTCGATAACTGCGATGTGATCACCGCATGCGCCTCCGCGACGATACGCCAGGAGGCTAAGTCGAGGAACGTTATCACTGCAGGGAACAAGGTGCCGATATACGGCGTGAGCGAGAAGGGCAAGGAACTGGTGAGCCTCAGGCTGAAGGAGATCGGAAGGGGGCCCTGGACCGGAAACCCGCCCGAAGACCCTCCTTACCCGCTCATCTGACGTCGATTACCAGATGCGTTCCCGAGCGGAGGTACATGACCGGCACCCCGGCGTTCCTCAGCTTTCTCCTGAGCTCCTTGTCGTTGGTCAGCACATAAGCTTTGGTGCGCTGTGCCAGCTCGATGACCGCCGCGTCTCCGGAAGATTCCGTCTGCACTATCTCGTAACGCCTTGCCAGTTCGAGCGCCACAGCGGAGAACTTGTGCTCCAGCCGTTTGAGCTCGCCGATGATCGGCCCCGGGACGATGAAATGTACGTCTCCGAGGACCTGGCGGACGGCCAGGTCGAGGTTCAGTTTCACCTCGAAGGGCATCAGAAGCGCGTTCGTGTCTAAAATGACGTTCGTGGCCATAGGCTCACTGTTCTACGATTCCGTATCCGATGAGCCTCCACTTGTTGGAGATCCTTCTGGATATTGCAACCCTCTGACCGGGCATGACGCACACGGGTATCTTCAGTACCACGTCGGCGGAACCGCTTCTGGCGCTCTTTACCACGCCTACGGTGGTCGCGGTGCCCACGCTGAGCATGAGGGGTTCGTTGCTCTTGATCTCTTCGACGCTCAGTTCGGACGAAGAACCGACGACGCGTTCCATAAGGACGGTCTGCATCGTGAAATCGCTGACGACCGCGGGAAGGTTCCCGGGGGTTCCCAGCATTGTGCCGGTGAGGCCGTCGGACTTGGTTATCGAAGGATCGAGCTCGGTACCGATCGCGATGAGCCCTCCGGGCTCCACGCTGTCGACCATCCGTCCGCCTGCCTCGAGCGATGTGATGTCGGCGGCAATCTTCTCGTAGGTCATCTTTCCGGCGACCTCGACCCTTCTGCCTGGCACGATCTCTACCCTGTCTCCGATCTTGAGCCTGCCCTGTATAAGGGTGCCCCCTATGACGCCTCCTCTGAGCTCCTTGGGTTTGGCGCCGGGCGAGTTGATGTCGAAAGAACGCGCCACGTGCATGAGGGGAGCGGATTCGGTGTCCCTGGTGATCTTGTGTATGATGTGCTTCTGGATAGCCTCGATGAGCATATCGATGTTCACGCCGTGGTTCGCGGATATGGGGATGATCGGCGCGTTCTCGGCGACCGTGCCCTTGACGAAGGCCTTTATCTCCCTGTAGTTCTCCAGAGCCTGTTCTTTCGTTACGATATCGATCTTATTCTGAACGATCACGATGTGCTCGATCCCTATGATCGAGAGAGCCATCAGATGCTCTTTGGTCTGGGGCTGGGGGCAGTGCTCGTTGGCGGCCACCAGAAGCAGTGCGCCGTCCATGAGGGCGGCGCCGGAAAGCATCGTGGCCATCAGGGTCTCGTGGCCGGGAGCGTCGACGAAGGACACCGCCTGAAGGAATTCGGCCTCGGAGCCGCAGTTCTTGCATGTCTTCTCGGTGCCGTAGGCCGCTACGCCCTGGCACTGGGGGCATTTGTAGAATGCTACGTCAGCATATCCGAGGCGTATGGATATCCCTCTCTTCACCTCTTCGGAGTGACGGTCGGTCCAGTCTCCGGAAAGCGCTTTGGTCAGCGTGGTCTTTCCGTGGTCGACGTGACCGATCATCCCGATGTTCGCCTCGGGCTGCCTGGGGACCTTCATCATTTCTCCGCGGGAGCTTCGCCGGAGGCGAAGGTCTCCTCAACCGATTTAGGTCCGTACTCTGCGATGGCCATGTTGATCTGAACTATTTCGGCAGAGATAGCGGAACCGCGGACCGCGGTCCTCTTCCTCTCTCCCGGATATTTCTCGTGGAATCCGAGCCCGTCCGAAAGAAGGAGCTTTCTCTTCCTCGGTCCGGGAAGGTCCTTTCTCATCGGAGTACCGTTGCTGTCGCTTCCGCCTGTGATCTTGAGCTTGTAACCGGGGAGCCCTACGAAAATTCCGTCGACGACCTCTCCGATGTTTTTACCAATCAGAGAGTTCGCGTGGTGGCCCGACACGGCAACATTGTAAGATTTGCCTGTCTTAACGTCATTCACGATAGTTTTGAAGTCTACCATTTGAACACCTGTGGGTCGCTCCTATTCAGGTCAAACTTATATACCTTTCCATTCGGGAGAGGTCACTTCTGGCCCTTGGAAATGTTTCTCCTCTTGGGCTTGGTCTTGCTATACGGCAGTATTTTACCAAGGCGCGTTTTGAGCTCCGATATCGAAGCGACCTCGCTCGGGTCGACCCCGTTGATATATGCCAGATACAATGAAACATAGTCTCCGATCATCACAGAACGCAACAGCTTCTCGGTCGTCGACTTTCCGCGTATCTTAACTACCATGGGTACCACATCATAGCCCCTGAGGACCTCTATCGCGGCATCCATCGCCTTCTTTTTCACCTTGGACATCCTCTCTTCGTAAAGGAATATCGGAACGCATGATTCCCTGACGGAACCTTCCGACCACCCGGAGATGTCATTATGGCTGAATTCCGGCATGAGGCCCGAAAAGGCCATCATTTTTGAATTTTCGTTGATCTGGGTCTTCCACCTGATGGCGGAAGATGACATCTCGGGAGTGGAATATATTGTCGGAGTGCGACCGTTTATCCTGCGGGCGATCTCCCATGCGACGCTCCTGTTGCTCGCTAGCTCTTCTCTGAATTTCTTCAGCTTAGGCATTATCTTCCCGATCTGGACCTTGAATGATGTTCCCCCGATCTGGTCCATGAGTTTGAGCATGAGGCCCAGTGAATAGCCTACTGCGCATCTTGGCTGGAGTCCCGGCATCATTTTCAAAATGAAAAGGCCGTCGTTCTCAGCTCTTTCCAAGAGCTGCCCTCCTGCGGTCATTACTGTGACCTTGAAGCCTTTCTCCATGGCATCATCATAAAGTGCCAGCGTCTCCCTGGTATTTCCGGAGTAGCTTGCCACTATGATGAATGTCTCATCGTCCAACCATTTAGGCAGCTCCGGAAAACGCTGTACTATTACAGGATAATTATAATCCGAATATATGCAGTCTGCGAGGATATCGCCGCTTATGGCCGAACCGCCCATCCCGCATACCAGTATCTTGTTGAACTTCGGGCGTATGTCGATCTGGGCCTCCATCGCAAGGTTGAGATCGTCGAGGAAATTGTATATCCCTCCGGCCATGTTGTAGGGGTCGAGATCGAGCACTTTCTCAGGAGTATATTTCATCACATCCCCCAGAACATGTCTTCTTTTCTCTTTATGGCTATGAGCTCTTCCATAGCCGCCTTCTCGTCACCGTTCAGGTCCATGTTCGGAAGCTGTTTCACCGATGACTCCAACAGGTCCACATACAGGACGTCGCCCTCGTTTATCTGCCTTCCCGCAGTAACGCCCTCTATGCCGACGGCGACCTCGTCTCCCTGAGAGGCCTCTTTCAAGGTGTCCTCCCCGGTGTGGATGCTCTTTATCTTACCGGCTTCTGCGCCCGTCAGCGTGACGAGCTTCTGGCCTATCCTTATTTTCCCTGCTGTCACGCGCACGCCGACTATGGCGGGCTTGCTGACTCTGAACGTACAGTTCGGGAGAAGGAGGATCTTCGCCGGGAACGCGAACTCGGAGCGCTTGTCGGTCTCGGCCTTCCTCTTGGCCTCGTCGCGCCACAGAACGTATTCATCGATGAGCTGGTAGACTATCGGGTTTGTGAAAACGGAGATCTGCTGGTTCTGCAGCTCGGCCTCGGCGTCCTTCGACATCGTGACGTTGAATCCCAGTATGACGCTGTCGTCCCTGTCGCCGTATGCCGCCTCCACTATGTCCCTGCGCGTTATCTCTCCGATGCCATACTTCCTTATCGGGATCCCGGCCTGCTTGGCCTCGAAGGCCAAAGCTTCCAGTGACCCGACGGCGTCGGCTTTGATCGTTATGCCGGCCTCCACCACGTCTACTTTGATCTGGGACTCCTCTTTGATCGTGGCGATGAGCGGGTCGTTAGGCCCTTTGACCACCATTATCGGCCCTCCGGCGATCGCGCCCTCCACGTTCTGGCATGCGATCTTTACTCCCGCCGCCGCGTTGAGCTCCTTGACGGAGTCGAACCTGTCCCTGGGGTCCCGTATCTCGTCCAGGGGCTTCGGCTTCAGGATCGCTTTTATCTTCGTGATGATCGGTGCGCCCCTCGTTCCAAGGGCCACGGTGTCGCCGCGGCGGAGCGTGCCCGAGTAGAGAATGATGTCCAGGGTCTTCCCGAGGCCCTTCTCTTCCTTGATCTCCAATATTGTGCCTTTTCCGGGGCCCTCGCTCTTCTCCAGCCTGGACTCCAGGAAGCGCTGCGCCAGTCCGATGAGGACCAGCATGAGGTCCTGGATGCCTTCTCCTTCCTTTGCGCTTATGGGCACCAGGGCGACGGTCTTGGTGAAATCGTCGATCCTGTCGTACCTGTCGGAGGATATCCCCTCGTGGGACATCTGTCCTATGATGTTGTACATCTTCTCGTTGAAGACCTCCATCGTGCGTTCCTGCTGCACCTTCTCGGCCAGCACGAACGGGCGGCCTTCCACGCTGTTCCATCCCTGTATCGTGTCGATCTTGTTCATGGCGATCACGAAGGGGGTCTTGAACTGCCTCAGTATCCTTATGGATTCGATGGTCTGGGGCATCAGGCCTTCCTTTATATCTATGACCAATACGGCCAGGTCCGCCAGGGAGCCTCCTCTCGCGCGAAGGGTCATGAAGGCCTGGTGTCCGGGAGTGTCTATGAAAAGCAGCCCGGGGACGTCGAATCTCTTCTTCCCCAGGATCTGGGAGCACATCTTGTAGATATGGTCTATGGGCACTTCGGTGGCGCCTATGTGCTGGGTTATCGAGCCGGCCTCCCTGGCCTGGACAGAAGTGCCTCTGACCCTGTCTAGAAGCTTCGTCTTTCCGTGATCAACGTGTCCAAGCACGCTGACGACCGGTTGCCGTATTGCCATTCGAAACCATGCCCCCCACCGTCAGTTATTAAAGGGTTTCAGGAAAGGGTTTCTTCACTCGTAGATCCACTTATCGGAGTCGCGCTTGTATTCGACGAGCTCCTCGGGCCTGAAGAAGATAGATATCTCCCTCTGGGCCGATTCGGCCGAGTCCGACCCGTGGATTATGTTCACGCCTGTGACCATGCAGTAGTCGCCGCGTATCGTCCCGGGAGCGGACTCTTGGGGATTCGTCTTTCCCATGATGCTCCTGCATACCGCCACGGCGTTATCCCCTTCCAGCACCATAGCCAGCACGGGGCCGGAGGTGATGTAGGAGATCAGGGAGTCGAAGAACTTCTTTCCCTTGTGCTCCCCGTAGTGGAACTCCGCGGTGTCCTTGGATATCGCCATCATCTTCATGGCGACGATCTTCAGGCCCTTCTTCTCGAATCGCGAGACGATCTCGCCGCAGAGTCCGCGCTGGACCCCGTCGGGCTTGACCATCAGGTACGTCCTTTCGACGGCCATGGGATCACTTCTTCTCTTCGGAAGCGCGCTTCTCTTCGAACTTCAGGCGTGCCGCCTTCTCGTCCACGGCCTTCTGGGTCCAAGCGGTCTTTCTTGGGACCCTCTTGAGCTCGACCATGTTCTTGTAGCACTTGTTGCTGTCGAAGAAGAGGACGGTTCCGTCCCTCTTCACATACATCTTGCCGGTACCGGGCTCTATTTCGGTGCCGCAGAACGAGCATTTTCTTATCTCGACCAACGTATCACCTCATTCCCAGTTTCCTGGCTTCTCTCGAGGTCTCTCTCAGCATGAGGATGTCCCCCATCCTGACAGGACCCATAATGTTCCTGGTGATGATCCTTCCCTTGTCGCGACCGTCAAGTACGCGGACTTTGACCTGGGTGGCCTCACCGGTCATCCCGGTGCGGCCGATAATCTCTACTACCTCCGCGGGGATGCTGTCAGTGTCAACCATTTCAGATCACCATCATTTCTTCAGGTTCTTTGCTGCCTGGGCAATCTCTTCGCAGAGCTGTTTGCCTTTGCCTACGTCGATAATGGCGATGGAGGCTGTGGGCTTCTCGAGGCCGATCGAGTTTCCGAGCTCGGCCTTGCTGGGCACGTAGACGTACGCAACCCCTCTCTCCTCGCAAAGTGCGGGGATGTGGGCCAGGATCTCGGGCGGGTCGACGTCGACGGCCATGACGACCAATGCCGCGTCTCCGCGCTCTACGGCTTTCGTTACTTCGTTGGTTCCTTTCTTGATCTTGCCGCCGTCTCTCGCGATCTCTGCGAGCTGGTAGGCTTTGTCAGAAAGCTCTTTCGGTGTCTCAAACTTTACAAATACAGACATTTAGATTACCTCTTTCCGGTCAATGACCTTCATCAATCATCGGCTCTTTAGAGCAGGGTTGCTATCGGTTGCTCATATAAATTAATTACTGGTAGGGTTCATTCCGCACGGTGTGCGTGCCCGGCGAACTTCGTGAGCTTGGGGTGGAGCCTGAACTCCTCCGCCACGTCGTAATCCGGATGCCTGCCCAGGAACCATCTTACGTATACGGCCACGAGTATGCCGCCGAAGGTGTTGGAAAGCATGTCCCTCATGGTGTCGAAAGGGCTGTACTGCATGTTGGTGCCCGTCAATATGTCGACAACCAGCTCGAAGACCTCCCAGTAGACGCTGAGCGCCAGCATCCCCAGTACTATGAAGAGGGATAATCCCCTTTTGCCGAGCTTGACCTTCCTGTCGTGGCCGTCCACCACCATAAGGGCGTAGAATACGCAGAGCCCCACCACCACCGAAGAGACCGTATGTGTGACGGTGTCGTACCATATCAGGTCGTCGTACTGCATGAACAGGACCCCGTAACCGTGCAGGAATATCGCCGTTTCTATCATTATCACGAAGACCAGCGGAAGGGTCATTATGTTCGCCCGGCGGAATATCATCGGCACGAGACAGAACAGGGCGGTGAAGAGACCGGTGTTCAGCTGATACTCCAGCCTGTTCTCGAAGAAATATGAGCGGACGGTCATAAGCAGGAGCACGGCGAACGCGATGATGCATATGACGTCCGAAGCCGCTCCTTTCCTGGAACCTTCCATTTCAGGCGCCCCCTTTCATGAGCGCCGATTTTTCCGTCCTCTGTGTCCAGAAACGCATGGCTACGGCGACGATTATGGAAACGGGCACCGCGACCGAGGGAGGCGTCATCAGCTGGGAGTTCATCCATATCCTGATGTCGTTCATCTCGGAACCCTGGAAATCCGTGTTGAACACGGGCTCTCCCTGGAAGTAAAGCGAGGAGAACTGGAAAAAGAGATAAATCGCTGATATCGAAACGGAGAACAAGAGCGAGAACAGAAGTATCCATCTCTTGGAGAGCACTATTTCGGAACGCGCATCTATGAGAAGTGCCAGCATGTAGCCGTAGACCACGCATGCCCAGGACTGGAGCATCAGAGACAATGTCCATAGGTCATATGTCCATTCGAGACGCATGTATATTCCCAGTACCGCCTGTGCCGCCATAGGCACCGCGGCCGCCGCCAGCAGGAATGAGTTGTACCCTCTGCCTCCCAGATATCTTCTTGGATAAAGCACCAATGCGATCCCGAGTGCGGATACGGCGAGCCACATCCAGTCCGCATCTGCGCTGGACAGGGATATTGCGGCGACGGTCAACGACAGCAGAACAGATACCGTATCCAGGGCGGACATCGGACCGTGATTGAAACATCCTATAATAACGATTTGGAATGCGTCACGTTCCGTAACCGAACCTTTCTCCGTATACGGTATAGTATCCGCCCATGTGGACATAGACCGTAACGTTCTCTGCGGCGCTGGCACTGTATGTCATTTCGCCGCTGGCACTTCCGTCGGCCATCCCTTCTGCGTGATCCAGGACCGTGGTGGCATAGGTTATGCCTGCCGCGATCATCTGGGCGCAGTCCGAGGCATGGTCATCGCCCATGTCTCCTCCTATTATCACCATGGTGCCTTCGGACGCCCTCATTGCTGTGATCGAGCTGAAACCGCTTTCGGACACATATGCGAGGGGCGTCCCGATGTCGGACCTCAGACCGTGGTACACGTTGCTGCTCCTAAGGCATAGCTGTGTGCATATCTCGCCCGAGCGGCTGACGCTTTCCGGAACGGAGTGTACGTTGAAGCTGTCCGAGGTGAGACCGAAGGCAGAAAGGTATGCATCGTCCGGGATCTCGGAGCAGCCGAACCAATAGACGGAACCTCCCTCGTCGAGCCAGTCGGCGAACAGCGGATCTGAGGCACTGCCGTCGTAGACCTCTTCGGGGAACAGGCCTGACGGGAATAGAATGGCCCTTCCCGAAGCATCGCCGCCCATATAGGCCGCGAGCTCTTTCGGTTCTGCCAGAATGACGTTGGTAAATCCTCTGAGCTCCAGCTCGTTCTTGATGCTGACATAAAAGCTGGTACCGTCCAGACAAATTATCAGCTCCTCTACGGGGGAGACGCCGTGATTATCAAAGGAGATCACGTTGTATTCGGTCCTTCCCGGAGCCTCCAGCGAGTAAACTGCACTGTACTGGCCTATTCCGACGTCCGAACCGTAAGAGTAAGGATTGGCGAAATAGATGCTCGCCTCCCCGATTCCGACCATTACGACGGCCAGTACGACGATCGTCATTATGCCCATGTTCTTCTTCATGCGCATCCCTCCTCCGAGGGCCTTCCTTTCAGGTGGTTGTAGATGTACGTGATGAACACAGAATATATCGATAGCGTGACCGCGGCTCCCGTGACGATGTTCAGGACCGTCTGCCTCGTAACACCCGTCATGACCTCGGCGTCCAACCACTCTATCCCGTTCAATATCGTATCCGGTGATATCAGGCCATGATATATGGAATCCTGGAAGAACAGGGCGAAACTGTTCATCGTAATTGCAAAAAGGGTCGCCGTGACTGCGATAGACACCAGAGGGAGGATGTACCTTTTTTCGTCTGAAGTCTCAGCAGCGGCGACCACGCATATAAGGAACGGAAGTATGAGGAGCAGATAGGTCGGAGTGGGCGTCCAGAGGAAGACCGCTGCGGAGCTCAGCAAGAGGAGAATCATCAGGTTGTCTTTGAACGATCTGTCGGAGAGCCTGTAAGCAAAGAACGCTATCACCAGCTCAACTACGAATATCAGAGGTTGCAGGGCCACCACCAATAGATTTCCGCCGGACGCTATCGAGTCCCACATGGACGAGGTCGGGTCTGCGATCTTGGATACCCTGGAAACCACGAAACCGAATGCCTCGGCCGTGGTACCGTGCATGAACTGCGGGAGGAATATCAGGAATGCCGCCACCAGGAACCCGATGACCGCGTATGCGAGGGACCTGATCTGCATCTGCTTGTCCTCATGCCTCCTGACGATGCATACTACGAATATGAAGACCAGATATGCCGGAAAGAACTTGGTGAACGCCGCCAGGCAGAAAATCGCTCCTGCGGTCATGTACTTGCCGTCCAGTATCAGTATCAGCGTCAGAAGCATGAACATTATCGAAACGTTGTCGAAAGTTGCCTGGACGGCGGACGTGTATATCACGATGGGGCACACGAACCACAGCCCGAACGCCAGCGCCGCCTTCCCGTCGCTATGGCCCAGTTTCTTAACCAGTGTGAATATGAGATATCCGCATACGACGTCGACCAACGTCAGAAACGACTTGACGAGCAGGCTGAACTCCGGGGAGACCACCATCTTGCCGTAGTACTCCCATTCCGCGCCCAGGGCCGGGAGCAGGGGGTCGGCGATGGTGCCGTAAGAACCTATGCCGAACAGGAAGTTCGCCATAAGGCCGATGGATCCCAGGATGTACCCCCATATCGGCGTGTAATAATATCCGGACAGGTCGTAGAGGCCGTATCCGGACTGGGCGTGCTGGATCGTTGTCGCCCAGAAACCGATGTCGTAGTTGTACGTAGCCAAGGGGATGAGCACCGCCCTTGCGATTATCCCCGCCATCACCAGAAGCACCAAGGGCCTCTTGAAGAACAGTCTCAGGACATGCGCTGAGGGGCTCGGCTCGGCACAATCTCCCATGTCGGCTCCATTGCGTTCTGCGTATATCAGCGTTCGGACAAGAATTATAACATCCCATAACATAGGCCGTCCCCATGCGTATTGCGATGCTGTCCGACAGCTACTATCCCTCGCGGGACGGCGTGGTCACTTCGATCGCCATGATACGCAGGTCGCTTGAAAGCCTCGGACACGAGGTATGGATCGTTGCCCCCGACCCCGGGGAGGACCTCAGGACCGAAGACGACCACGTCCTGTGGATAAGGTCCGTCGGCTTCAGAATGTACAAAGGATACTATGTTCCGGTGCTTCCCTCGGCAGACTATTCGCGTATGCACGCTCTGGACCTGGACATATTGCATGTGCACGGGGTTGCCACCATGACCATAAGGGGGCTTGTTCTGGCACATTACTTGAAAATACCGGTCGTCATGACATTCCACACCATGGTGGAGGAACTGGTTCAGAGATATTCCCCCGTGAAGATACCGCAAGGGAGGATCAAAACCCTGGTCTGGATCTATCTTAACAGGATAATGAAAAAAATGGACGCGGTCATCGCTCCCACGGAAGCCATAGGGAGGGAGATCGCCGGACATTCCCCCGATATCCGGCTTCTCCGGGCCATTCCCACCGGCGTTAACACCTCGGTCTTCCGCCCCGGACTGGATAAAGGAAGGTTCATTGAAAAATACGGGCTTGGAGATGGTAAGAAAATCATCTTCGTCGGCCGTCTCTCCTTCGAGAAGGAGATAGATATGGCGATAAGGGCCATACGGGATTTGGGCTGCGCGTCGCTGATCGTAGCGGGCACCGGACCTCAGAAAGAAGAATTGGAAGAGCTGGTGCGGAAGCTCGGACTGGAGGACAGGGTGAAGTTCCTGGGATTCGTGCCGGACGAGGACCTTCCTTATGCGTACGCCGCGGCGGACGTCGCGATATCCTGCTCCGGGTTCGAGACCCAGGGGCTTTCCGTCCTTGAGGCCATGGCTTCGGGCCTCCCGTGCGCGTGCCGCAACGCCAGAGCGTTCACCAGCGTCATAAGAGACGGCGAGAACGGATTCCTGTTCGATGACGAGGAAGGATGTACGGAAGCCATCAAGAAGGCCCTTGACGCGGGAGAAGATGTCATCGAATCGTCCCTGGCCACGGCCAGGGAGTACTCCGCTGAAAGTTCTGCGGAGAGGACCCTGGAACTTTACATGGATGTTATCAAGGCAAAAAAGAAGAAACGGGAGGAAAAGGAGTGTTCAATATAAGCGAGTGGATGCTCGGCATCTTCGGCCCGTACGGCGCGGCGGGCGTGATCTTCTTCGTCGCGCTGATATTCTTCATTGACGCGATACTTTTCCCCACGCTTCCCGAACTGTTCTTCGTCATCGGCTTCATGTACATGCCCGAGAGCGTGCCGTTCGGAGTGGCGCTTCTGGTGGCCGCATCCGTGGGCGAGATCCTCGGCATCACGTTGCTTTATGTGATCGTCGACCGCATCCGGATGCCGGAGCGGATAAAGAAGGTCGCCCGCAAGTACATAGGGTTCCTCATGGTCAGCGACGAGAGGATCTTCCTGGTCAACCGCTTCGCCCCAATGGTGCCCTTCGCAGGAGCGTTCATATCCATGGTGGACGGCTGGCAGTACAGGAGATGCATGTTCTTCATCGTTTTGGGCTGTTATCTGAAGTTCGGCGTGATACTGCTTTTCAGCAAGTTCTTCTATGTGTTCTTCAGCTCGGACATGGCTCAAACGTTTACGATCATAATGGTTTTCGCGATAATCGCGATAAGCTTCGCGGCATCTCTCCTTAAGCGGAAGAAGGAAGGGATAGAGGTATGAAGTTCGTAGATGTGAATCCGTTCTTCTTCCCTTACAAAGGCGGCATCGAGCACAGGATGCATGATACGGCGAGGCTGCTGGCGGAAAGGGGCCATGATGTCACGATACTTACAAGCAGGCTCCCCGGCACTCCCGAAGAGGAAAGGACGGAAGAGGGATATCGCATCCTTCGCCTGAAGTCGAAATACATCGATGTGTACAATCCTCCCCTGGTCTCTTCCAAAGGAGTTCTCGAAGCATTGATATCGATAGACCCGGACGTGGCGAACTACAACTACCGCTGGGCGCCTTCTTACAACCGCGATCTGGCGAGATACGACGGAAAGAAGATCTTCACCTACCACAACATGTGGGGAGAGGGGGAGGGATGGCTGTCCGGGCTGTCCGAGTTCAACGACAACAGGTTCAGGAGGGTCCTTGACACTTTCGACCACATCGTCTGCGTCAGCGGTTATGTGAGGGACGACCTCGTTTCGAGGGGCGTTCCGCCGGAAATGACGACCGTCGTGCCATCCTGTCTGAGCTCCTTCCCCGAGGTCTCAAGAGAAGAAGGAGACTTCATCCTTTCTCTTGGACGTCTCGTGAACACCAAGGGCCTCAAGTACCTGGTGGAGGCCATGAAGGACGTGGACTGCAGGCTCGTGATCTGCGGGAAGGGGCCTGTGGAGAAGAAACTGAAAAGGCAGATCGAAAGACTCGGTCTCGAAGGTAAGATCGAAATGAAGGGATATGTCAGCGAGGAGGAGAAGGCCATCCTGATGAGCACATGCAGATTCTTTGCGATGCCCTCCGTTTTCGAATCTCTGGGTCTTGCGGCGATCGAACTGATGTCGTACGGCCGGCCGATAGTCTGCTCCGATGTTAACGGCCTTCCCGAGACGGTCGGAGACGGGGGCGTCACGGTTCCCTCGAAAGACCCTACGGCCCTTGCCGATGCCATGAACCTGCTCCTTTCAGATAAAAAGAAGAGGGCGGAAATGGGAGTTCTGGCTAGGTCGAGGGCGGAATTCTACGACTGGAAGAATCACATCGGGCCCCTGGAGAAGGTCCTGGAAGATGTGGCGGGCGGAAAAGAAGTCTGTTGAAAAGAAATCATTGACCCGCCGGCCGGCGGGTAAGGTGTTTTCAGTTGACGTAGTCCAGCCATCCCTCGTATCTGAGGTCCTTGCCGGTGACTATCTCGTGGAACTTCTTGCCGATCTTCTTTGTGACCTCACCGACCTTTCCGTCGCCGATGGGCCTGTCGTCTATCACCGTGACAGATGCGACCTCCGCGGCCGTTCCCGTCATCCAGACCTCGTCCGCGGTGATCAGCTGGGACCTGGTTACCTCGGTCTCCTCGACAGTGTATCCCATGTCCCTGGCAACCTGTATGACCGAGTTCCTGGTTATGCCTTCCAAGATGCACTCTGAAGACTGGGGGGTCGAGATCTTGCCGTCCTTCAAGATGAATATGTTCTCTCCCGTGCATTCGGCGACGTGCCCCACGGAGTTGAGCATGACCGCCTCGTTGGCCCCCTGACGGATCGCCTCCCTTTTGGCAAGGCACGAGGTGACGTATGAGCCGTTGACCTTGGCGCCTGCCGGTCCGCAGAGATTGTCGGGCCTGTGCCATGACGAGGTGATCAGCTTCATCCCGTTGTCGCTCTCTCCCAGATAGTTGCCCATGTATAGCGCTGTTATCGACATGCTTGTGGGGACCCCGACCGGGTTCAGACCGACCTCTTCTCCGCTTAGGAAAACACAGGGCTTGACATAGTCCACCTTTTCGTTCTTCCTGACCGTTTCAAGTATGGAGTCGTAGATCTCCTTCTCTCCGTAGGTCTTGCCGCCGAACTCCATCTCGAAGCCCATGATCTTGCATCCGCCGACCATCCTCCGCACGTGGTCCTTCAGCCTGAAGACCGATTTTCCTTTGGGCGTTTCATAGACGCGTATGCCTTCGAAGACACCCGTCCCGTAGTTGATGGCGTGGGACATGACGTGAACTTTGGCGTCCGCCCAGTTGACCATTTTGCCGTTGAGCCATATAAACTTGCTCTTTTCCATCTGTATCCTTCCATGTGATATGATTACAGGGCGTTCAGCGCGGAGACGTACTTGTCGGGAGCGCTCATCTCTATTATCTCGTCGACCTGGTCGGAGCTTCCTACCACGCCGACGTTGCCCTTGGATGTGGAAAGCAGCGCATATGCCGACTGCCCCTCTTCGGTGACAAGCTCGGACTCATATATATCCTGGAGTTTTTCGAGGCGGCCCATAGCTGTCACCGCTTCGTCCTTGTCTATGACCGAGAGGACCATCCTGGACTTGCCGGGCTGTTCGCACTTCCCGACCACGATGGTTTCGACGTTGATCTTGTTTCGTGTGAATTCGCCCATGACCCTCTGCATGACCCCGAACTCGTTCTTAACCACAAGTGATATAACGTACATGGCTTGCGACCCGTCGCGTAATAACCGTGCGCATATATGATATAGTCGTTCTGGATAGTAGGTATGGTCCAATGGGAGATTCTTCGTGCACGGTAATTCTCCCCACTTACAAAGAAGCGGGGAACATCCAGAAGATGGCGATGCGCCTAAGGGAACTTTATCCCGACTTTTTCATACTCATAATGGACGACAACTCCCGGGACGGTTCTATGAAGCTCATCGAGGACCTTGACGATCCAATGATCAGGTTCGTCGAAAGGAACCCTGACGACAGAGGGCTGTCGGCCAGCATATTCCAGGGAATAATGGAGGCCGGTACCGAGTTCTTCATCAACATGGACTCCGACTTCCAGCACCCTCCCGAGGCCGTCGGCCCGGCATACAGGTGCCTTCTGGACGGAGCGGACCTCTGCGTCGGCATCAGGGAGGACAGGACCGCGCTATCGCCTGTCAGATGGCTTGCTTCATGGGCCGCCCACTTCATGGCCGCGATGACGCTGTGGCTGAGGGACAAGAAGAAGTCGAACGACATAATGAGCGGCTTCTTCGGCGGCAGGACAGAGCTTTACCAGAGCATCATTCAAAAATACGGCAGTGAGATGGACAGACGCGGTTTCAAGGCACTTTTCGACCTCCTGAAGTTCGGACCTTGCGACGTCAGGATCTGCGAGACCTCGTTCGTGTTCGGAAAAAGGAGCGCCGGAGAGTCCAAACTTAATAAAACCGTTATACTATCCGTACTGAGACAGTGCGAACCCTTCGGGAAACTGATGGCGCGCGTCGCAGGGAGATTCACATGAGTTCCGTAATCCCGGTCACTATCGGAATCTGCGCGTACAACGAAGAGGGCAATATAGAACGCTCGATACGCTCGGTATATGAACAGAGGACCGATGGTTTCGAGATCGCCGAAGTCATAGTTGTTTCAAGCGGCAGCACCGACGGTACGGACGACATTGTTTCCGGACTGCTTGCGGAATTCGATGACCTTAGGTTCCTGCCTCAGAAGAAGAGGGAAGGAAAGAACTCGGCGATCAACTACTTACTTGAGAACAAAAAGACCCAGATCATAGTATTGCTGAACGCGGACAACGCGTTCGGAGATAACGGCGCCCTCAGAAATCTTATGAAACCGTTCTCCGACCCCAAGGTCGGCATAGTGGGCGGTCGCCCGGTTCCAACCAATGACAGGGATTCTGTCGCGGGTTTCGCCTCGCAGATGCTTTGGAACATGCACCATCACGTCTCTGCCGTCTATCCGAAGATAGGCGAGCTTGTGGCGTTCAGGGATATCGGGACCAGGCTGCCTATGGGCACCCAGTCCGACGAGGACATACTCCGCATGAGGCTAGAAGAGGCCGGTTACAAAGGAGTTTACGCTCCGGACGCCGTTATACGCAACAGAGGCCCCGACACCATTGCCGATTTCATCAAACAGCGCACCAGAGTGAACATCGGCGAGCGCTACATGAAAAAGGAATACGGCTACGACATACCGACCTGGGACTACAGGCTGCTGGTCGATGCGATGTTCGGGGCCGTCAGGGACATGGGCTTCCATCCTGTCAAGATCGCCCTGACCGTCGCCATGGAGATGTTCTCGAGACTGAGTGCTACCGTCTACGTCGGATCGGACAGGGGAGACATGAACGTCTGGGACCCTGTTTCGACGACGAAGAAGTTATGATCCGAGTATCTGGTCGACGGCATCTTTCAGAGTGAACTTTTCGTCCACGCGTATCGTCCTGCATCCGATGTCGCGTCCGAACTCCATGTCTTTCTCGGCATCTCCGATCATATAGGAAACAGACGTGTTTATTCCGTGCTTCCTTACGGCGGCGATGCCCATGCCCGTCTCGGGCTTCCTGCAACCGCATCCGTCCTCGGGCGTGTGCGGGCAATAGAAGATGTCGTCTATCCTGCCTCCGCCTTCGGCTACCTGTGCCTTCATCTTTTCATGGATCTTTGCAAGCGTCCCATCGTCCAGATATCCGCGCCCTATGCCGGACTGGTTCGTCACTACTATGACCATGTATCCTGCCATGTTGAGCCTGGCTATCTGCGCGGGAACGTATTCGAAGACATTGAAATCAGCGGGGTCGCTGCAGTATGGGACATCGGGAGCCATGGTATTGTCGCGGTCCAGGAACACAGCCTTCGGCCCGTATATCTCCCTCTCGATTATTCCGCATATCGCGTGGCAGGCGACGAAATACCCCTCCTGTATCCTGGGAGTTTCGGTCGTGTTGATGGTCACTGCCACATCGGCTATGTCCTTCATGGTGCCTCCGGGGCCGGTGAACGATATCGTGGTCGCCCCTTTCTCCTTGGCGGCCTCCATTGCCAGTATCACGTTCTTCGATTTTCCTGACGTGGACAGTCCGACTACGGCGTCCCCCTTCCTGCATATTGCCTCGATCTGACGCTTGAACACCATATCGTAGCTGTAATCGTTGCCTATGGCCGTCACGGGCGCGATGTTGGAAAGGCACACGCCCGCCATGGCGGGGCGCTCCATCATGTATCGCCCTGAAAGCTCGGCGGAGATGTGCTGCGCATCGGCGGAAGAGCCGCCGTTCCCCATGAATATGACCTGCCCGCCGGCCTTGATAGATATGATCATCGCGTCTGCCGCGGCGCGTATCTGTTCCGGAGCGATACCGGTGATAGCTTCTGCGCTCCTCTTCAATTCCTGCTGAATGATATCATTCATTTCCGCCCCTCCATGCCATTACTCCGTTCTGTTCGAACAGGAAATCCGTTACCACTGCCCCGCGCTTCATCAATTTTTCGGACACCACGAACTTCTTGTCATATTCGCAGATGAAAAACATAAATCCTCCTCCTCCTGCGCCGGATACCTTGCCTCCGATCGCCCCGGCGGACAAAGCCGCGTTGTAGAGATCGTCTATCTTCGGGTTGGTGATCTTGTCCGAGAACTGCTTCTTGTACTTCCATCCGACGTCGAGAAGCCTGGCCGTCTCCTCTATGTCGTCTTTTTCGAGAGCGGAGGCCATGTCGCGGGCTATCTCCTTGCTGATGTCGAGCGCGGATTCGTTGTCGCCTTTCTTGAACGATTTCACCTGCGAATCGATGATGTTTGCAGAATCCCTTGTGCTTCCGGTATAGCAAAGCACGGATCTGCACTGGAGCTCGTTCATCGTGTGCTCCTTCAGTTTTATCCTGTTGACGTCTACTCCGTCGGACCTGAACTTCATGAGGTTGAAGCCTCCGAACACCGCGGCGTAATGGTCCTGCTTTCCCCCCTTCAGACCTATGTCTTCCCTTTCCAGCTCGTACGCGAGCTTCGCCATTTCATGGCCGGTCATCTTTTCGCCGATCCATTCGGCTATGGCCGCTATCGCCGCCACGATGACCGTCGACGAACCTCCGAGGCCGGAGCCAGGAGGAGCGTCCGACTGCAGGAGCATATTGAAACCTTCTTCGATCTCGAAGTGGTTGGTCACGGCCTTCACAAGGTCCATGTTTCCGTCCAGGGGCAGAGGCCCGCCGTCCAGGGGCGCTTCATACTTCCCGTAGTTGGTCGATTCTATCGATATCCTGTTCGTGTCGTTGGGAGTGATCGTGCAGTAAGCGTATTTCGAGATGGTGGTGTTGAAAACGGCGCCCCCCTTCTGCGAGGCGTAGGGGTCCACGTCGGTCCCGCCTCCTGCCATCCCTATCCTCAAAGGCGCCCTAGAGCGTATGTACATCATTTCTTCATCTCGTTATCGACTATATTGGTTCCCGGTGCGACGTGCGTTCCGTCACCCAGGACGGAACCGTCTATCACCGAGCCGCATGATATTGTGCAGCCGTTGCCCAGTATGCTGTTGCTTACCTCAGCGTTCTCGACCTTGCAACCGTGCATTATCAAGGAGCCTTTTAATCTGCTCCCTGCTACTCTGCATCCCTTTAAGATCACCGAGGACTCGGAACTGGAGTCCGATATGCTGGAACCTTCTCCCAGGAAGAACGGCCCACCTATACTGGTGCGTGAAACATCGTGCGCGGTCCAGTCCTCTTTGCCGAACCGTTTCTCGGCGGCTATCAGATTGGCACCTATCAGATCGGATGGGCGGCCCACATCGCGCCAGATCCCGTTGAGCATGTAGCCCTGTATCCTGTCGCCTCTGTCCATAAGCCTCGGTATGAGCTCCTTGGAAAGATCGTACTGGGTATTCTCGGGCACCAGGTCGAGGATCCTCTTTTCCAGAACATAGACTCCTGCGTTGATAAGGTTGGAGAAGGCCTCTTCCGGCTTCGGCTTCTCCTTGAATTCGGATATCCTGCCGTCCGTCCCGACGCTGGCGATACCGAACTCGCACGGATTGTCGACGGGAATGAGCGACATTGTGACCGTCGCTCCGGAGGAAAAGTGCTCGTCTATCTCCTCTTTCATGTCGATATCGGCGAATACATCCCCGTTGGCCGCTACGAACGTATCTCCCAGCATGTCTTCGACCTTTTTAATCGCCCCGGCGGTTCCGAGAGGCTCGTCCTCGAACGAATAGGATATATGGACGCCCAGTTCCGAGCCGTCCCCTATGGATTCTACGAGCTGCTGGGACCTGTATCCGCAGGCCAGAATGACCTCTTTTATGCCGGCGGCGGCCACCGACTCGATGAGGTACATCAGGCACGGCTTGTCCAGCACCGGCAGCGCGGGCTTGGGGCAGGTCTCCGTAAGCGGCCTGAGCCTGGTACCCTTGCCTCCGACCATAATGACTGCCTGATCGATCTTTTTGGTCATTGTATCACCGACCTAAGCGCCGTGCATTATATTAATTGCGTACTTTCGATACGCGCACGACGTTCGTGCCCATATCCACGCCCAGCGAATCCGCCACGGGCACACACTTGGCCCTCAGTATGAAGGCGACAGGCACGACAGTCTCCCTTTTTACCAAGGACTCGTAGTTTGCCATACCTTTGGATACGACGACGCATGATTTCGCCATTGCATCATTTATTTCGTCTGGCACATTTAACGGTATGCCGATTGCGAAGGCCCCGGTCCCGATGATTCCGTCCAGCTCCGAGTCCAGACCTATGCGCAAAGCGTCTTCCATGGTAACATCGTTCAGAATCGGCTTTCCCCTAACGACTCCGATGACCTTTTTTCCGGTATTTTTAAGCTCCCGGATTAATATTTTATCAAGCTGGCTCTCTCCGCAGTTATCAAAAAGATACAATATATCGCCGGGATTGTTCAGTATGTCTTTCAACAGGTCCGTATCGTCGGAACCTATGCCCTGTGCCAGAAGATCGTCGAAGATGCCGGCGAACTTGTCCGGGCCCTCGATCGAGCTCCCCTGCCCGAAATCCATTATGTTACCGGCCAGCGATACGGTTATCGCCGCCCTGAGGCGATCGCACGACCGGTCTACAAATCGGCTTGCCTTTTCAAGAAGACGCCCGGCCACCTCGTCCGCTCCGATCTTCAGCTCCGAGTAGGGATCGGCCACTCCCATCGCCGCATAAGCGCTCCGGTGTATCTCGGTGGCCACTTCGGCGGAGTTCCGGCCTTCGGCGAATTCTTCGGCGTACGCCGACAGTGCCGCCGACAGGGCTTTGAATTCGCTGCCGTTACCGGCCAGCCTGGCCTGGAACAGCACTCTTTTCAGCAGGCAGGGTACGCATTCGGGCCTAATGTCCATGGAACGCGATGTACCGCAACGTTGATACGATTTTCCGTGCGTATAGTGCTCTGTTTAAATATGAAGAAAAGTATCGGAAGCGCATGGCAGACAAGATATGCTCTTCATGCGGCGTCAGGCTCACAGGAAAGGGCAACACGTTCTTCAAGTGCCCCAAGTGCGGGGACCAGGAAGTCGGCAGGTGCGACCAGTGCCGCGACCAGGGTGTACACTACGAGTGCAAGAAATGCGGATTCGTCGGACCGTGAGGTGTTAAGATGCCTCAGATCGTAGCCGGATATGAACTGTTCCCGACCGGGACCGAGGTAGACATGGACGCCGTCGCAGACGCTATACCCGGGATACTCCCCGCCGGCGTCTCGATCACCGAGTGCTCCATAAAGCCGGTCGCCTTCGGACTCATGAAGGTGTCCGTCGGGCTCCTCATCGACGATTCCGATGAAAACGTCGGATCTAAGATCGAGGAAGGCCTCCGTTCCATTGCGAACGTCGAGAACGTAGAGTGCGTCTCGATGACCAATCTCTAAAAACCAATTACGGCGTTTCATACGCCTTTCTTATATTTTTTGTAAATTTTCCTGAGCTTTTCGCCGTAGTCTTTTCCAAACGCGGTCGAGTACTTTATCCCGTATTCTATAACTTCCGCCATGCGCTCGCCGTCGGCAAGCAGTTCTGAGGCTTTGTCTACCATGTCGGTCACGTCGCGGCATGGTACCGCGGCACCCATGACTTCCGGCGGCATCTCGGCGTCTTCGAAATACAGCACCGGCGTACCGCACATCTGCGCTTCCAAGGTTGTGATTCCGAGACCTTCGAATCTTGATGTGTTCAGAAGGAATCTGCTTCTGCAGTAAAGACGGCGAAGCTCTTCCACGGACAGATTATTGATTATTTCTACCGATTCGCTCAAATCCATTTCAGAAATCCATTCGTCGACCATGTTTCTAATTGGGCCGTTTCCGCATATGATCAGCCTAAATCCGTCAAACTCGGGCCTTTTGAGCATCTCTTTGAACACCAAAAGTGCGGCCCTTGGATTCTTTCTCTCCATTAAAGTTCCTACAAAGATTACTATGTCCTCCTTTGGTATATCTCCTCCGAACATCTCTGATTTGGGAGGGTGCATCGCGACGGTTATCTTCTCCGCGGGAATGTTGAGGATTTTTATCATATCTTCCTTGGTCTGCGGAGATATAGCAATGAACTCGTCCGCGTAGAACTTTGATATTATCACAGATATGCGCCAAATAAGCTCCCAGGATCTCGTGTCGGACTCGCCCTTCTTCATCACATGATGGAATGTGACAATGCGCTTCGCCCTGGTGAAGGGAAAGAATAGCGCACAGTGCTCTGCCGTCGCATGGATCACGTCAGTGTTTTTCCTCCCTTTCATAATCTCCATAATTTGGACCAGGACGTTGTTGACCAACAGATTCCTGAATCCATGGAAGAGGTTGATCTCGAAGGCAACAGACTCCACTTCGGCTCCCATCTCCTTCAACTGGGCCTCTAGAAAATCCGCGTAGTAGCCTATTCCGGATTTATTGTTTGTATCTTCCCTCAGAGATCTCACAATTTGTACCTTCATCGTATTCCGATCTCCGTATAGCGGTGGCCAGCCAATTAAGGTTATTTGTATTTTTGTGGAGTTTGTGCTTGCCCTGGGGATGAGCGTCCGATTTGTAACGGCGAGCCGACACGGAATTGGATAGATTCCTCAGACGAGTCCTGTCTCGGAGCCATTTTAACGTTATAAAATACATAATCCAAATCGCGTTCCGCCATTTACCTGTAAATATACCGACTCGACTCCCGAACAATCGTGTCGATCATATTTTCAATATTCTGATCTCTGATTCGATGTGCGCCCGTTTTCCGTTTATCTGGGTTATGACTCAGAATGTTTTTGAAAAACCATGATGTGTGTCGGCCCCCTTTTTGAAGTTACAGATGTGATTCATGTGGCAGGATTTGCATCGATTTTGAAATTTACTGGGAAACGGAATGTAAATGTGTCTGATAGCCCCCTTGGCACGTGCCATGGAATTGAAAATCGTTCAAGCGCCCCGATCGTCCGATTTCGATTCCTGGTCAATACGGTTTAGTTTATATGATCTGACAGTCGCCGAGACTAAAATAATCACTGCGATGCCCCACAATATAATGCCTTTGCTGTAAGAAAGTGTCTCGTTACCAATTACGGACCCCGGAAATAGCATCAGGACTGCCGCCAACAACATTGCATAGATCGCATTCTTAAGGTTCATAACGGGACGGCTGCTGATAAAATACCAGGCCGGAATCAGAATGTAAAGCAGCACGTATGGAACACTGACCCCGACACACAGTACCTGTGCGGCAGACAGCAAACATATTAGCTCCCATTTTTCAGCGTTTTTGTAGAACAATACATAGATCGCGATTGATAATATGAAGATCAGCGAGACGGCAGTTCCTGCTCCTGCCAGGTTCGAATAGTTTTCATAACCGGACAGTATCGCCGTCGTTTGTATAATACTGGATATGTCAACGTGCCCATATGGAAATAATGCGCCGCTATACCCGAAAGCGTTGTCTAGCATCGCCATGAACGACCCTTCGAACAAAGCGAACGGCGCCAGGAATATGACCGCCCCTATGACAGCGCATATCGCCATTTCCTTCAGGTCTTCGTATTTTCTGGATTCGACGAACCTGCGGACCACCAGCAGTCCGAAAAGAAAGGGAAAGATCTTGATCCCTGCCGCTATGCCCAGGAAAACATATGAGAGATATCTCGTTTTTTTATCATCGGAGTCGTATCCCGCAACGAATAGCAGCGAGAATATCACGGCGATCAGAACGCTGTTCCCTCTATCTATTGAAAAAAGCATCGGGAAAGATAAGAGGGACAGGATGAAGAATATCGCCGTCTCTTTGCGGGATTCCTCCTTATTTTTATTTAGCGCTTTATATAAGACAAAAAGCGCCACCGCCGTTATCAGCAGATAGGACAGCATGCCGGATGCGGACTCTCTGATGACTACGAAAGGGAACGAGCCTACGAAAGGACCGTGTATCGCTTCCAGAACCGCCCCTACGGCGTAATACCCGGCGGTGGTAAGCGCCGGGTATATCACGTCGTGTTCAAAATACGGGTCGTGGAGGCTGTAGTAGATGCTGTTGAAATAGTCCATGAAATAAGCAGTCCTATCTCCATCCAGCATATCGTCCAATGAGCTGCCTTTTGTGATTAAAAATGCCACGGCGGACAGTATGATTCCGATGACCATCACGGAGTAAAATACGCCACTGACCCTGTCTCTTGCGCCCAATGTGAGTACACGAAAGACCCTTTCCTTCAATCGGTGTTTCGAATCGTTGGACATGCCTTTTGAAGGCATAAGCCATAGCTTATTTATGTGTCGCCCCATGAACTTGCTTCTTTATCGATCGCTCTGATTGAACCTGGTTTTGACATTTATCGATTTAGTGCATTTCAGGAAATTATTTTTACGGATTGCTAACAAAAAATCTAAGCGACCGATGAATACGTTTTGTAACCGAACGTTAACTGCCCCCTAAGAATGCTTTCTGGAATCTGAAGCTCAGACAGATTTGAGACCACAAAATGTATGAACAAACGGCCAAAGGACGGTCGTGTTGTCGTTTTTGGAACCGTTCCGTACGTCAATGATCTCATCATTGTGTCCTCGATACGGCACTGGGGCATCAGAATTATCTGCCGAAGGATGGGGCACGTTATCACCTAAAGTTTCAGCGAGAAAGGGATATTAAAAACAGAAGCCCCAGCAATTAAGGTCCACATCCATCTGATGAGTAGTAGGAATCGGCCCGAACAGTAGAAAAACCAGAATCAGGATGTTCTTGAGGAATTCTAATTAAGGCCGAAGTGGTAACGAAAAAAACACCTTAAGAAAAGAGTATTGACCAGCGGACGATTAGCTTATGGTTTTGTAGGTGTCAACTCAGAGTTTAATGCAAAGGACGATTACATAAATGGAAATGCTATAATTTGTTTTTAAACCTGAGCTCGACAGGACCTGA
>DAMX01000072.1:0-4908 GCA_002497195.1 Methanomassiliicoccaceae archaeon UBA354
GACAAGGCACAACGAGGTGGCCCCGAACCAGTTCGAGGTGGCCCCCGTCTATGAGGAGGCCAACCTTGCGATCGACCACAACCTCATGCTGATGTCGGTGATGAAGCCCACGGCGAAACGCCACGGGTTCAGGGCGCTTCTTCATGAGAAGCCCTACAAAGGGGTCAACGGCTCTGGGAAGCATTGCAACTGGTCTCTGGGCACCGGGGACGGGACACCTCTCATGGCGCCCGGGAAGACGGACGCCGAGAACCTGAGGTTCCTGACACTGACCGTGAACGTGCTCATGGCCGTCTACAAGAACAACCATCTCCTCAAGGCCGCGATCATGACGGCCTCGAACGCCCACAGGCTGGGTGCCGACGAGGCGCCTCCAGCGATAATGTCGGTATTCCTCGGTTCCCAGATAACCTCGGCCTTCGAGCAGTTGCTCGAGTCCAAGAACATGGTGAAGATCGGGAAGAAAGCAGGGTACAGCCTGGGCATTCCTCACATACCCGAGATACTGGTGGACAATACGGACAGGAACAGGACGTCCCCGTTCGCGTTCACCGGGAACAGGTTCGAGTTCAGGGCAGTCGGCTCTTCCGCCAACTGCTCCTCGGCGATCACAATGATAAACACCATCGTCGCCGAACAGCTGAAGGAGTTCAAGATGAGGGTGGACGCAAGGATAGCCGACGGGGCGCAGACCGAGAGGGCAATCCTCGACGAGATATGCATGACCTACAAAGGGTGCCGCGACATATGCTTCGAGGGCAACGGCTACTCCGAGGAATGGAAGGCCGAGGCGGCCCGCAGGGGCCTGGACTGCGAGACGTCGGTGCCACTTGTCTACGATGCGCTTTTCTCCCCCAGGGCGAAGGAGCTCTACGCCGACACGGGCGTACTCACGGAGACCGAGAAGGAATCCAGGGCCGAGGTGCTGTGGGAGCAGTACGGCAGGAAGATAGAGATAGAATCGAGGGTGCTCAGCGACATGACCCTCAACCACATACTGCCGGTGGCCACCAGATATCAGTCCGTTCTGCTCGACAACGTTTCCAAGATAAAGGAGTCCTTCCCGGCCGCAGAGTTCAGGTCCCTGGCCTCCAATGAGGTCGAGCTCATCAAAGATATTTCATATCACATATCCGAAGCGCGCAGGATGGCCAAGGACATGGACGTCCTCTGCGACAGGCTGGCACATATCGGGGAGGAGCGGGTGCGCTCGATAGGCTTCCACGACGAGGTGGTCCCGCTTATGGAAAGCACCAGGCAGCACGTGGATGCTCTTGAGATGATCATAGACGATCAGATGTGGCCGCTTCCCAAGTACCGCGAGATGCTGTTCATACACTGAACGGCGTTCCATGCGGTGTCCTGCATGGGTGTTAAATTGATATGTTTATATAGAAGAACAAACTTTATCCAACCAGAATCCACCAAATGGAATTAATTGGAGGCTAAAAATATGGGTATGGGTAACGCACCTATTCTGATTCTCAGAGAGGGAACAAAGAGAAGCAAGGGAAAAGACGCTCAGAACAACAACATCACCGCCGCAAGGGCGATAGCCGACTCTGTGAAGAGCAGCCTCGGCCCGAGAGGCATGGACAAGATGCTGGTAGACTCCATCGGGGACGTCGTCATCACCAACGACGGTGTGACGATCCTCAAAGAGATGGACGTGCAGCACCCCGCAGCGAAGATGCTCGTCGAGGTCGCCAAGGCACAGGACTCCGAGGTGGGCGACGGTACCACGACTTCCGTCATAATAACCGGCGAGCTTCTGAAGAAGGCCGTCGACCTCATCGACGCGAACGTGCACCCGACCATAATCACATCGGGCTACAGGCTTGCCAACGATAAGACCCAGGAGATCCTGAGGGAGATCGCGAAGAAAGTCTCTCTGAAAGACGAGGAGACCCTCAAACAGATAGCCGAGGTCGCGATGATAAGCAAGCAGGTCAGCGGGTCCAAGACATACTTCTCCGACCTGGTCGTTGAGGCCGTCAAGACCGTCGCAGAGAAAGGGAGCGACGGAACATACACCGTGGACCTCAAAAACATCCAGACCGTCAAGAAGGCCGGTGCCAGGATGGAGGAGTCCAAGCTTTACAAGGGGCTAATCATCGACAAGGAGCCGGTCCAGCCCAACATGCCAAAGGTGGTCAAGGGCGCAAAGATCGCACTGATCGATGCCGCATTCGAGGTCAAGAAGACCGAGGTCGACGCCAAGATCCAGATCACCGACCCCAGCCAGATATCTCTCTTCGTAGCAGAGGAGGAGAACATGCTGAAGAAGATGGTCCAGAACATCAAGGATGCGGGGGCGAACGTCGTCTTCTGCCAGAAGGGCATCGACGACCTGGCCCAGCATCTTTTCTCCAAGGCGGGCATCTATGCCTGCAGGCGTGTCAAGAAGAGCGACATGGACAGGCTCGCCAGGTCCACAGGCGCCTCCATTGTTAACAAGATATCCGACATCTCGTCCGCGGACCTCGGGTCCGCCGGTCTCGTTGAGCTCAGAAAGGTGGAGGACGAGGACATGACCTTCATCACCGAGGTCAGGGACCCGAAGACCGTCTCGGTCTTGGTCAGAGGCGGAACGAACCATGTCGCCGACGAGGTCGAGAGGTCCCTCGTCGACGCCTGGTCCGCGGTCAGGGTCGCGGTCGAGGACGGACTCGTCGAGTGCGGAGGCGGCTCCAAAGAAATGGAGATAGCCATGAGGCTCAGGGATTACGCCGCCACCATAGGCGGAAGGGAGCAGCTCGCCCTCGAGGCTTTCGCGTCCGCGATGGAGGTCATACCGACCACCCTCGCCGAGAACGCGGGACTCGACCCGATCAACGTGATCATCGAAATGAGGAAACAGCACAAGGAGGGCAAGATCAACGCAGGTATCAACCCCTTCACCGGAAAGGTCGAGGATATGGCCAAGCTCAACGTGATCGAACCCTACAGGGTCGGAAAGCACGCCATCAACTCCGCCACCGATGCGGCCGTCATGATCCTCAGGATCGACGATGTCATCGCATCCTCGGGCTCCTCCAAGGACCTGGGCGTAGGGGAGGGCGGAATGCCCCCCGGAATGGACGACGACTGAAACTGCAGACAAACAGGGGGCCTGACCGGCCCCCTTTAACATTATAGTCCCCTTGAGATGGTTGCAGATGACTGGCAGGTCTAGAGAAAAAGTGAAGGCGGAAGAGGAGAAAGCGCAGGCGGAAGCCGCCGAGGGCACCGGGTGCGAAGAGGCGCCGGCCAAGGACGAGCTGGCAGAGGCCAGGGAGCTTGCGGACCAATATCTCAACGCGGCAAAAAGGATACAGGCGGACTTCGATAACTATCGCAAGAGGTCTCTGAGAGACACGGAGGAGTTCAGGAAGCATGCGGCCGACGGCCTGGCCACGGACCTGCTCGCTACGCTGGACGACCTGGACAGGGCGCTCGACAGCACAGGCGAGGACAGTGAATTCATCCAGGGTATCAGGAAGGTCCGCCAGAACCTGATGAAGACCCTGGCGGGATACGGTATAGGGGAGGTCCCTACGGACGGGGCGTTCGACCCGAGGTTCCACGAGGCCCTGTGCACCGTGGAGGGAGAAGAGGACGGCAGGATCGCCGAAGTGTTCCAGAAAGGGTACGCCAGCGGCGACAGGGTACTTAGGTACTCGAAAGTGAAAGTGACTAAGGCCCCGGAGAAGTCCGGGAGCAACGAGGCCGTAGATCCGGCAGAGGAAAAAGAGGAGTGAGCGATATGTCAAGAATAATAGGAATAGATCTCGGAACAAGCAACTCGGCAGCATCGGCCATGGAGGGCGGAAGGCCGTCCATGATCCCCAGCGCCGAGGGCACCAGCGTCGGCGGTAAATCTTTCCCGTCCTACGTTGCATTTACGAAAGAAGGCGAACTGCTCGTCGGAGAGCCGGCGAGGAGGCAGGCTGTCACTAACCCCGAAGGGACGATCAAGAACGTCAAGAGGAAGATGGGGACAAGCGAGAAGATCAAGGTATACGGCAAGGAATACACTCCCCAGCAGATCTCGGCCTTCATCCTTCAGAAGATAAAGAGGGACGCCGAGTCGTTCCTCGGAGAGACCATCGATAAGGCAGTGATAACGGTCCCGGCCTACTTCGACGATAATCAGAGGCAGGCCACAAAGGATGCCGGCGCCATCGCAGGCCTAGAGGTCGTACGCATGATCAACGAACCAACGGCCGCGGCCCTGGCATTCGGTCTCGACAAGAACGGCACCGAGCAGAAGATCATGGTCTTCGACCTCGGAGGCGGAACACTCGACGTCACGATAATGGACCTTAGCGACGGGGTCTTCGAAGTGCTCTCCACCAAGGGGGACACACAGCTCGGAGGTTCCGACATGGACGAGGTGATCACGAAATACGTGGCAGGCGAGTTCAAGAAGCAGACCGGTATCGACCTGACTGCTGACAAGATGGCGTTCTGGAGGGTCAGGGAGGCATGCGAGAAGGCTAAGATCGAGCTTTCCACCACAATGCAGACAGAGATCAACCTCCCTTTCATCGCATCCGACGCGTCCGGCCCCAAGCATCTCACCCAGACGCTGACCCGGGCCAAGCTAGAGGACCTGGTCGAACCGATCGTCTCCAGGTGCAAGCCGTGCATCGAGGGGGCCATCGCAGACGCCAAACTGAGCAAGGAGAAGATTGACAAGATCATCATGGTCGGCGGTCCGACAAGGATGCCCACCGTCCAGAACTATGTGGAGAGCATCGTCGGCCCCAAGATCCAGCGCGGCATCGATCCGATGGAGTGCGTTTCGATGGGCGCGGCGATCCAGGGAGCCGTCCTTTCGGGAGACGTCAAGAACGTCCTCCTGCTCGACGTTACCCCGCTCACACTTGGAATCGAGACCCTCGGCGGGGTCGCAACGCCCCTCAT
>DAMX01000072.1:5225-16896 GCA_002497195.1 Methanomassiliicoccaceae archaeon UBA354
GTGGAGATCAACGTCATCCAGGGCGAGAGGAAGATGGCATCGGACAACACGTCCCTCGGCCGCTTCATACTCGACGGCATACCGCCCGCGCGCCGCGGGATACCCCAGATCGAGGTCACCTTCGACATAGATGCCAACGGCATAGTGACGGTGACAGCCAAGGACAAGGGCACCGGCAAGGAGCAGAAGATAACCATAGCGTCCTCCAACAAGCTGAGCAAGGACGAGATCGAGCAGATGGTCAAGGAGGCCGACACCTACGCGGAGGCCGACAAGAAGAAGGTCGAGGCCATCGAAGTGCACAACCAGGCGGAGACGGCCGTCTACACGGTCCGCAAGTCCCTTGAGGAGCTTGGAGAGAAGGTCAACCAGTCCGAGAGGTCGTCCATCGAGAATGCGATAACGGACCTCGAGACGGCCAACAAGTCGGAGGACGTCGAATCCATAAAGAAGAAGATGGACGCCCTGATGAAGGCCATGGAGCCTATTTCCCAGAGAATATACCAGGAGGCTTCCCAGGCCGATGCCGCCCCCAAGTCGGGGGCGCAGGAGTCGCAGGAGAGCAAAGCAGACGACAACATCGTAGACGCCGACTACAAGATAGTCGACGACGATGACAAGAACTGAGCTGGGAAACGCGAATGGGGAAAGACTACTATGAGACGCTCGGCGTGGACAAGAGCGCCACGCAGGACGAGATAAAGAGCGCTTACCGCAGGCTCGCCAAGAAGTACCATCCGGATGTGTCGGAAGAGCCCAAAGAGGTCGCCGAGGCCAAGTTCAAGGAGATCTCCGAGGCATACGAGGTCCTGTCGGACCCCGAAAAGAGGACGACCTACGACACGTACGGAAGCGATGCTGTAAACAGCCAGTTCTCCGGAGGCGGATTCTCATGGGACGACTTTACCCACGCGGAAGACATCAGCGACATATTCGGTGATTTCTTCGGAAACATATTTGGAGGAGGGAGATCAGGCCAGCAGAGCAGAGGTCCCAGGCAGGGCAACTCGCTCAGGATGGATATCGAGATCTCCCTCCTCGACGCCCTCAACGGCGTCAAGAAGGAGGTGCAGGTCCCCCACACGGTGACGTGCGCCCCGTGCAAAGGCACAGGGGGCAAGGACGGGAAAGTATCCACTTGCGGCCAGTGCAACGGAACCGGCCAGGTCCGTTCCGTCCGTCAGACCATGTTCGGAAACATGGTATCCGTCTCCGACTGTCCCAAGTGCCACGGCACCGGGAAGTCCTACGAAGAGCGCTGCCCCGAATGCCGCGGAAGCGGTTACACGCAGAAGACGTCCAAGGTCGAGGTCAGCATACCCAAAGGGGTGGACGAAGGCTCGACCCTGACGCTCAGGGGCCTCGGGGACGCAAGCTACAACGGGGGGCCTCCGGGAGACCTTTACGTTATAATACACGTCAAGAAGGACAAGGCCTTCGACCGGGACGGGGCGAACCTTTGGACCGGGATAACCACCACATATCCTAGGCTGGTCCTGGGCGGACAGGAGGAGGTCAGGACGCTGGAGGGCGAGAAGGTGATCCTCACGATACCCAAGGGTACCCAGGTGGGCTCTGTTCTGAGGATCAACGGGAAGGGCATGCCCAGGTCGGCCAATTCGTCTACCCGCGGAGACATGTTCGTGCGCGTGAAGATCGATGTGCCATCGAAGGTGACGAAGGAAGAGGCAGAACTGCTTCAGAAACTGGACAACGGTGCAGGTCCGAAAAAATCAAAGCTCCGCAAGAAGATTGACGACATTTCGGAAAAAATCTGAGAGAAATGGCGCCGAGGGAGAGATTCGAACTCCCGAGGCCTTGCGGCCAGCGGTTTTCGAGACCGCCACCTTACCGGACTAGATTACCTCGGCTCGGCGAGACAACCCTCTCCGCGTATTTTTAAATTTCCCATCCGATACGGGGCTCACAGCCCAATGTAAATACAATCACCGCATAATATCGGGAAGGGAGCACAATGCCGGGGGAAATCACAGAAAATATAATCAAGGCCAAGTCGGCAGCGGTCAGGCTTTCGGCGACCGACACCGCGACGAAAAACAAAGCGCTTTCGGCCATGGCCGACGCTCTGGACCGCAACAGGGAGAAGATACTGGAGGCCAACGCCGAGGACATGGATGCGGCCGCAAGGATGATGGAGGCCGGGAAGATCAGTGCGTCCATGGTCAAGAGGCTCCAGGTCGACGACGGCAAGATAACCGGGATGATCGCCGGCGTAAGGGACGTGGCCTATCTCGAAGATCCCGTGTGGGAGACTGTATCGACCATAGACCTGGACGACGGACTGGAACTGTACCAGGTCCGCTGCCCGATCGGGGTGGTGGGAGTGATATTCGAATCCCGTCCGGACGTGGTGCCGCAGATAATGTCCCTGTGTCTGAAGAGCGGGAATGCGGTCGCTTTCAAAGGAGGCTCGGAGGCCGCAAGTTCTAACAGGGCCCTGTTCGAGATACTTTCAGAAGCGGCGGCATCGGCGGGCATCCCGAAAGAGGCATTCGTGCTCATGGAGAGCCGCGACGACATCACTGCCATACTGGGAATGGACGAATATCTGGACCTTCTAATTCCGAGGGGCTCCAACTCGTTCGTCAGATACATTCAAGAGAACACCAGGATTCCGGTGCTGGGACATGCGGCAGGCATATGTACGGTGTACATAGACTCCGAAGCTGACATGGAGAAGGCCTTCCGCGTTACACTGGACTCGAAGATCCAGTATCCCGCCGCATGCAATGCGGCAGAGAACGTGCTGGTCCACAAGGACGTGGCCGGGAAGTTCCTTCCGGAGATGTGCAGACTGTTTGCGGAGAACGGAGTTGAGGTAAGGGCGGACGCCGCCGTCTCAGGGATAAAGGGCGTTTCAGGAACCATCCGGGCCACAGAGGCAGACTGGGGTACCGAATACGGGGCCCCGGTCGTATCGGTGAAGATCGTGGATTCTATCGGGGAGGCGGTCGAATTCATCGCAAAGTACGGCTCCAACCATACCGACGCGATCATCACCGAGAACAGTGCCAGTATGAGGTATTTCGTAAAGATGGTGGATTCCGCGGACGTTTTCGTCAACGCTTCCACCAGGTTCGCCGACGGTTTCAGGTTCGGCAAGGGCGCAGAGGTAGGTATCAGCACAAGCAAGATACACGCAAGAGGTCCGGTTGGTATGGAGGGCCTGATGATTTACAAGTACATCCTGATCGGGAAAGGCCAGGAGGTCCGCGGATATGCGGACGGCTCCAAGAAGTTCAAGCACCTGAAGAACGACAGGAAGTGCCCGCTGTGAGCGAAAGGAAAGACCTGTTGGGCGAAGTCGAACGGGTGGTCGTGAAAGTAGGGACGTCGTCCATAACGAGGAACTCGCCCGAAGAGTCGATGAAGTTCCTCGACGGCATAGCCCGGCAGGTGAAGGCCCTGAAGGATATGGGGAAAGAGGTCCTGATAGTGTCTTCGGGGGCCATCGGTCTAGGTCTAAACCTGATGAAGGTCGAAGCGCATCCCAGCGACATACCCATGAGGCAGGCCGCGGCATCCGTCGGACAGTCGGCACTGATGTTCAGATGGAACGCGGCATTTGACGACCACGGGCTTCTCGGAGCGCAGATCCTTCTCACGATGGACGCATATTCGGCCAGGGAGACAGCGAACAACATCAACAACACGATCAAGACCCTGCTGGCCAATGGCGTCGTACCGATATTCAACGAGAACGATGCGGTCTGCACCAAAGAGATCGATGCGGTTTTCGGAGACAACGACACCCTGTCGGCCGTAATAGCCAGCAATTCAGACTCTGACCTTCTTGTAATAATGTCGGACGTCAAAGGCCTATACAATAAGAATCCAAAGCTTTTCGATGATGCCGAGATCATCAGCACCGTCAGGGATATAGAAGCGGTAAGGCACATGGCGGGCGACCCCACGACCAGGGTCGGCGTCGGGGGAATGAAGACGAAGCTCGAGGCTGCGCTCATATGCGCGGACGCGGGTTGCAAGATGATAATCACTTCGGGATTCGAAGAGAACACGATAGTCGATGCCGTATTGGGAAAAGATGTGGGAACGATATTCGTCTCCGATAACGCCATACCCAAAAAGAGACGCTGGCTCAAATCCGCCAGTCCTCACGGCACGATAATTGTCGATTCCGGTGCGGCGAAGGCGCTGAAAAAGCACCTCTCGCTTCTGCCGGTCGGGATCACGGAAGTTTCCGGAGCGTTCAACGCCGGCGACCTTGTGGCCGTAATGTTCGGCGGCGAGGAGATAGCCCGCGGGATATCCAACTACTGCTCCGACGACGTACATTCCATGATCGGCATGAGGACGTCCCAGGCGGACAAGGTTCTGGGAAAGGACCGCCCCGCCGATGTTATAGACAGCGGGAACATGACCGTCCTTTGATCAGCCGGACCTTCCTTCCCACTGGGATATCCCGGAGGCGTCCAGGTCTATGTTCTTCCTGTCGAACACAGGGTCAAGCCCTGCGATCCTCTGTCTTTTGTAGTCTTTCAGTGCGGCAACAACGTACCCGCTCAGCAGAAGCACTGCTATCATGTTGCTTATGCCCATAACGGCCATGAAAACATCGCAAAGGTCCCAGATGTGCTGGACCGGTGCAAGACAGGAAAGTAGCACGACACAAACTATCATAATCTTGAGGCCAATGGAATATTTGCCCTTCTCAGATACGAATTTCAAATTCGATTCACACATCGAATAATAGCTGATTATGCTTGTGAACGCGAAAAGTACCAGGAACATTGAAAGAACAGCGGGGGCCGCAGAGCCCAGCGGACCGCCGCTGAGGGCGGCCGCAACGAGAGGTGCCCCGTCGGCTATGTGGCCGAGAGAGGGCAGGTCCACATACGTCAGTATGATGAAGGCGGACCCGCTGCATATCACCATCGTATCGAAAACGACTCCCAGGGACTGGATCAGCCCCTGTTTAACGGGGTGCGACACTTCCGCGGAAGATGCGATGTTGGGCACCGAACCGATTCCCGCTTCGTTAGAGAACACTCCTCTCTTAAGCCCCCACATAAGAGCTGCGCCGAGTGCACCGCCTAGTACGCTGTCATATCCGAAAGCCCCCTTGAAGATCATGGAGAGTGCATCGTCTATCATCCTCCAGTTGAGAAGTATAGTGATTATTACAAGGGCCATCCACGCCATCGCCATCACAGGTACTATTTTTGCCGAGGCCTTCGCCACGCGTTTGATGCCCCCGAATACAATTATCCCTGCTATCAGTGTCAGGATCAGGGCGAAAACAATGTCATTGTTCTCAAAATCGAATGCGTTGACAAAAGAATCGGTAGCGTTTGCGGACTGCACGCCTATGAATCCTATTCCATATGTGACGATTATCAGCAGGGCGATGAAAACCGCGAACTTCCTGTTCTTAAGGCCGTTCTTGATGTAATATGCGGGACCGCCGTGATAGTGCCCGTCCGACTTCTTCTCCTTGAAGATCTGTCCCAGGGTGCATTCCGCAAAACTGCTTGCCGCGCCTACGAGGGCGAAAACCCACATCCAGAAAATCGCACCTGCGCCGCCCATGATGATGGCAAGACCTACGCCGGCGATGTTGCCGACGCCAATTCTGGCGCCCATGCTCACCCAGAAAGCCTCGAACGAAGAAACGGTCTTCTTTTTCCTTCCTTCCTCTGCCCCGGAAACGGCGAGTCTCGCGGATTCCGAGAAACTCCTAAGCTGTACGCCTCTTAGTTTGAAAGTCAGTATGAAGCCTATACCGATTATAAGGACAAGTCCCAGATACCAGATGTATTCATCTGCGAACAGGATTCCGTCATGGAATGCGGTCAATACGTTCATGATTACCAATTCGTCATTTGATGCGCGTCCGCAGTATAAGGGACGGACAAAAGCTGGTGGGCCCGGCCGGATTTGAACCGGCGACCTCCGCCATGTCAAGGCGACGTCATAACCCCTAGACCACGAGCCCAGCAAGGTCTGGATACAATCATAGTAATTATATCTTTCCCACCTGGAAATCATGCCAGTTATTGCCGCATGACTACTGGCACATGGCCTCGACAAGCTTTAATCATGGTATGCTTCTGGCCCTTCTATGGCGGACATCATACTGTTCACTAAGAACGATTGCGGCAAGTGCGAGTATGTGAAGGAAAGACTCCCTCCGGGCTTGGAAGTGCATGTTCAGAACGTCGACACCGCCGGCGGGCTGGCCGAGGGGGCGTTCTACGGGATACTGGGCAAAGGATTCCCTGTTCTCGTGGTCGACGAAGAATTCGCCGCAGAAGGGTCCATAAACGTCCTCAAGAGATTGAAGGAGATCGCAGGCGAGAAATGAAGACCATTGGGATCGAGAGCACCGCCCACACTCTGGGAGTGGGGATAACAGATTCTGACGACGTACGTAAGGTTTTGGCCAACGTCATAGACATGTACAGGCCCCCACAGGGCGGGCTCCATCCAAGAGAGGCGGCCAACCACCATGCGGAGAATGTCGCCGCAGATATCGAGAAAGCGCTGGGGGAGGCCCGCATGTCCATAAAAGATATGGATCTGATAGCCTTCTCGATGGGGCCCGGCCTGGGACCTTGCCTGAAGACCTCGGCAACGGCGGCCAGGGCCCTGTCCCGCCGTCTGGGGGTGCCCATAATCGGCACCAACCACTGCATCGCTCACATAGAGATCGGGCGGGCGATGGAAGGATGCGACGACCCGGCACTCCTATATGCCTCCGGAGGTAACACTCAGATAATCGCATTCTCGGAGGGCAGGTATAGGATATTCGGGGAGACCGAGGACATAGGCATCGGGAACATGTTCGATAAGCTGGGAAGGGAGCTCGGCCTCGGCTTCTACGCGGGGCCGAAGATCGAGAAGCTGGCGGCTGAGGGTGCAGAGCTTTTGGACATACCCTATTCGGTCAAAGGTATGGACGTCTCTTTCTCGGGGATAATGACCGCGGCACTGGCACTTCACAAGAAAGGCCATAGGGTCGAGGACATAGCGATGTCTGTGCAGGAGACCGCCTTCGCGATGCTGACCGAGGTCACGGAAAGAGCAATGGCCCACACGGGGAAGGACGAGGTCCTTCTGGGCGGCGGGGTCGCCCAGAATATGCGCCTCAGGGAAATGGTCAGGGAAATGGCCGAGTCCCGGGGGGCGGAGATGTTCGTACCCGACAGGAAGTACTGCATGGACAACGGCGCGATGATAGCATGGCTCGGCTGTCTTATGTACGAGTCCGGGGTGCGCATGGAAATCCAGTCGACGGCGGTCAGGCAGAGGTTCCGCACCGACGAGGTAGAGGTCACCTGGCGCTGACCTGGGCGCCGACTATATCGTTCAGTTTCTTCACGAAATCATCTGTTCTCGCCGAAGGGAAAGATCCTCCGCTGGCTATGCGGTGGCCCCCTCCGGTACCCCCTACTGCCGAGCAGGCGTCGCGTAGAGCGGAAGAAAGATCGGCCCCTTTTGCGAGAAGCTTGCCTGTCGCCCTTCCGGAGACCTTCGCGGTCTCATCGGAGGAATTGATCCCGAAAGTGGGTTTGGAATGGTCTCCGAAGTAGCTCATGGCTATTCCGCAAAGCACTCCGGTGTATCCGGACCTGGTGCTGTCGAACCATTGTACGCTGGACATCTGGTTGAGACCGCGGCCGTCCAGGGCGGTCGCGCTCTGGACGACTTCGCGCCTGTATTCCCTTTCGATGTCCGCAGCGGACTCTATACTGTCTCGGTCGCCGCATGCGACGGCCACTCCCATCCCGGTCTGTCCGCAGCGGCCGCAGCTGTCGAACAACGATGCGAGACCTGCGGAGTCCAGGCCCCAGTCCCTCAGGGCGTATCTTGTCCCAGACGTGATCTCCATCGTATCGGCCGCCACGCCCTGCTCCGCCAATTTGAGGAAGATGAGGGAGGACAGGCGCCTCCTCTCCTCGTCGGAGAGTCCTGAGCCGACGGCGTCCCGGGGTATGCCCGCGTCCTTGAGAAGTGCGGCCACGCCTTCGGCGTTCCCGCTGACGCCTCTCACGTAAGGTTCGGTGGAGAGATAGAGCTCATCGGTCAGCTTCCCGCGGGGTACCACCGAGCCGCTTTCGGCCTTTATGAGCCCTCTCTTCAGTGCACCGTCAAGGAGGAAGCCGTTCAAACCCTCCATTTCCTGCCGGTCGCCGTACATGCCTGCGAAAGCCACCTGGACAAGGTCCCAGTTCCTGTGGTCCATCCTTATGGCGAAAAGACACGCCATCGTGGACCCGCATCCGTGCCTCATGCCGTCTATCCCATAGAGGTGGGGGTTGGCATAGCATATCCTTGAGGCTTCCGCGCATACGGTGTGGTGGTCCAGAACGACCACGTCGCAGGGCATCGCATCAAGCTCTTCGATGTATGACGCTCCGAGGTCCGAGATGATCACGCACTCGGCGCCGCAGTTCCTGATCTGTTCGAAAGTGGTATCGTCCAAGGTCGTCAGGAGGGTCGTGGTGAAATCTTTGCCCTCGCGAAGAAGTGTTTTTGTGACGATCCCCGCCGAGGCTATGCCGTCGGCATCGTAGTGGGAGAATACATGGATAAAATTGTGGCCGCGGACTATTTCCGCGGCCTTTGAAAGCTCGTCAAGCAGTTTGTTAGGGACACTGTGGTCCATGTGAGTCTCACTTGAGCATGAGCTCAGCGTTGCTCAGAGAGTACTTCCACGTCTTGGGGAGGACTCCCCTGCTCTTGTAGTAGCGCTCGAGCCTTCTGATCTTTGCTTCTATGAGATTGAGGCCTCTCTTGTTGGCAACGTCTCCCCTGTGCTCTTTCACGTGGACGTTGAGGGCTATCGCCCTTGCCATGAGGTTGGAAAGGTCCTCGGGCATAGACGGGGAGACATTCTTCTCCTCCATGATCTTGGTGATGGTCTTCCCGGTGGCGAGCTTTACGTCGGGAACTCCATACTGGTCCCTGAGTATGAGCCCTATTTTGGCGGAAACGATTCCGTTCTTAGCGTATTTCACGATGAGGTCTTCGATCTCCGCCGCTCCGATCGGAACCCATGCCGGGTTCTCGGAAATCATCGGGCGCTGAGAGCTGGATTTTCCCTTTCTTCTAGTGTGCATTCTTGCCATGATATGATGCTCCGAATATGTTTGGCGGCTTGGCTGACACTCCATTCTAGAACCACTATTAAAAGGTT
The DNA here is from genome assembly GCA_002497195.1 of Methanomassiliicoccaceae archaeon UBA354. GTDB lineage: Archaea > Thermoplasmatota > Thermoplasmata > Methanomassiliicoccales > Methanomethylophilaceae > VadinCA11. The sequence goes on from DAMX01000072.1 coordinate 14,407, forward strand.
CACCACTTTTGCATCCTTATTATTATACGCGTGAGGACCCGGAACACGCGTCCCGGTCCTTTCCCAGCGATTCCATCGCCCACGGGACCACATCCTCGTACTCTTCGCGGTCGAAGGACAGCTCCTCCGGCAGAGAATCGAATAGGCGGCCCTCCATCTCGGGGGAGCATATCTTCTCTCTCAGGAATGCCGCGCAGACATGGCAGTTCCCCAGGTCGCGCACTTTCACGATCTCGACCGAGTATCCCGCCTCCTCGGCGAACTCTCTTTCCGCCGCCTCCCCGATCGTCTCTCCTGCCTCGACCTTTCCGCCGGGCATCTCCCATCCCCCGCGTTTCTTGTTGAAGACCATCAGGAACTTTCCGTCGGAAAAAGCCACAGTGTATACGGTCGTCATCTTTCCGCCCCGAAGACTATCATCGCATGGTCCATCTCATAAGGTCCCAGGTCACGGGAGTCCAATATTTTGAAACCACGGCCTCTCAGCACTTCCTCGGCCTGTCTGAAGATGCGGGCCGGCGATGCCGTGACATCTTCGGACCTTGATTTTACGGCAATCATCCCGAATTCCGCGCCGAATGCATCCATGTTGTCGGCCGCAATTTCCGCCTGGTGTTTCTGCGCAACGTCCTGGTACACCACGTCGATCCCTCCGGAGACGAACATGTAATCTTCGGGGCGGGTCGCGTCCCCCAGGACCGGCATCATGTTCGGTCTTGTCTCGCATACTCCGACCAGGTCCCTGAACATCCTTGCGGATATCTCCACGCATACCAGGGAGCCGCGGCGGCATATGTCGGCCAGGTGCGATGCCGTGGTGCCGCTGGAAGCTCCGAGGTACAGCACGCGGCCGTTTTCCGAGAACGGGAATTCCCGCCCTCCGTTGTTTATGTACGCAGACAGTTTGCTCCTCCTCGGCGACCACTCGCGGTACTCCTTCCCGTTGTCGGACGCGAGGCGCTCGCCGTAGATCCGCCTGCCGGGACAGGCAGACATGGTGTACAGCCGTCCCCTCTCGGAAAAAACCCCGGGCATGCGGTCCAAAAGCTCCATGTCCGTAACAACGCCGTGGTTTTAGAAATAATCTGTGCCGTCGGTTGCAAACCCTAAATACAGGGGGATATCAATGCGGTTGCATGGATATCCACATCCTTCGTGAGATCGCCGACGCAGTTCAGGCGGCGGTATCTCTCATACCCGACCCCTGCAGCAGGGGCAACGAGATATGCATGGGCAGCGACGGCACACCCACATCCGAGATAGACAAAGTGGCTGAGAACGCGGTGCTCGGGTACATAGAGTCCAACCGCCTGGCTCTGAACGTGCTCAGCGAAGAGATAGGCTTCGTGGACAACGGCGCGTCGGAGGTTCTGGTCCTCGATCCCATCGATGGGACAAGCAATTCAGTGGCCGAGATACCTTTCTATACGATATCCATGGCCGTCGGCAAGGATTCGCTCTGCGGCATGCACACGGCCTACATCAGGAACCTGGCGACAGGGGACGAGTTCTGGGCGCACAAAGGGGATGGCGCTTATTACAACGGAAGGAGGATAAACGTCAGGAAGCCGGATTTCTCCAAACTGTTCGCCCTTATATACATGGGGAACGCCGCCGTCGATGAAGCGTTCGCCCTTGCAAAGAACGTCAAGACCTCCCGCTCCATGGGCTGCGCCTCCCTTGAGATGACGCTCGTGGCACTAGGACACGCCGATATCTATTACATGAACACCTACCGTTACAACCGTGCCGTCAGGACTGTGGACATCGCCGCCAGCGCCCTGATACTCAGGGAGGCGGGCGGCGAGATATTCGATATCGGCGGCAACAAGCTGGATATGCCGCTGGACAACGCTTACCACGCAAGCTTCGTGGCGTGCTCCTGCAAAGAGGTATTCGACCACATCATGAGGGCCCACATCGAGGAGCACGGCGCTACGCGTTACGGGATATACGCCAACGAGACCGTCCCCGGGGCGGCCGAGTATGTGAGGAGGGCGTACGATGCTTTGAGGGGGGAGAAGGTAACCCTCGACACGGCGGCCGCCAGGCTGATCGGGGCGGAAGGCGTGCCTATTTCGGAGATCGAGGCGGACATCGTCGTGGTGATAGGAGGGGACGGCACGATACTCAGGGCGCTCAAGAAGACGGATGCCGCCGTGATAGGGATCAACGCCGGAGGCGTGGGGTTCCTGGCCGAGGTCGAGCCGTACGAGATAGAGGAGAGCATATCCCGCATCAGGCGCGGAGAGTACTCGGTTGAGGAGAGGATCAAGCTCAGGACTTTTTACGAGGGGGAATATCTCTCGGAGGCCGTGAACGAGACAGTGATACACACTGATTCCGTGGCGAAGATCAGGCAGTTCAAGATATATGTCAACGAACACCTGGCAACGGAGGTCCGCGCGGACGGCATAATCATCTCGACGCCCACAGGCTCCACCTGCTACGCCATGAGCCTCGGCGCGCCCATAACCGACCCGGGGGTCG
>DAMX01000095.1:0-2376 GCA_002497195.1 Methanomassiliicoccaceae archaeon UBA354
ATACCACCAGAGGACCGAGTTCAACAAGCAGCTTATGAAGATCGGCGCGGAAGGCGCGGAGATAACCCCGAAGGGCGGTTTCCTGAACTACGGCGTTGTGTCCAACCAGTATGTTCTGGTGCACGGCTCCGTCCCCGGACCCACAAAGAGGCTCATAAGGCTCAGGGACCCCGTGAGGCTCCCGAAGAAAGTGATCAAAGAGGTCAGCGTCACGTATGTCTCGACCGAGTCGAAGCAGGGAGCGTGATTCTAAATGAATAAGACTAATGTTTATTCCGTCAACGGAGAAGTCTCCGGAAATGTGGATGTGCCGGAGGCGTTCAACACGCCCTACAGGCCTGACATAATAAAGAAGGCCGTTCTGGCCGCCGCGGCCAACGGGAGACAGCCTTACGGTCCCTCCCCCAGGTCCGGTATGAGGCACTCCGTAAGCACATGGGGCAAGGGACGCGGAGTGTCCCGTGTCCAGCGTGTGAAAGCAGGCAGCAAGGCCACGGAGTCTCCCAACAACGTTTCCGGCCGCAGAGCTCACCCTCCGCGCCCGGAGAGGAAATGGGCCCAGAAGGTCAACACCAAGGAACTGTCCCTTGCACGCAAGTCCGCCCTCGCCGCAACCGGCAGCAAGGACTGCGTTAAGCAGCGCGGGCACCAGTTCGAGGATGCGCTGACATTCCCCCTCGTGGTGGATGACGCCTTCCAAGACATACAGGCAACTTCCGAGGTCTATGAGGTTCTCAACCGCCTCGGCATAGGATACGATGTGGACCGTGCTAAGGACGGTACGAAGATCCGTGCAGGCAAGGGGAAGATGAGGAACAGAAGATACCGCACGCCGGTCTCCATACTCATAGTCGTCGACAGCAGGGATGCGCCGGTCGCCAAGGGTGCCAACAACCTCCCCGGAGTGGAGGTCGAGGCGGTAAGCAACCTGAACACGTCCACGCTGGCTCCCGGAGGGGACGCCGGCAGGCTCACTGTGTTCACCAGATCCGCCTTCGAGAAGATAGGGGGGTGGACCCAGTGAGGAGGAGCGATGTTCTCATAAAGCCCTTCGTTACGGAGAAGTCCATGAACCACACGTCGGGAACACCGACGCAGAACTTCACGGACGGGAACAGGATCGAGTTCATAGTCCACAGGGACGCCGACAAAGCCCTCATCAAAGAGGTCTTCGAGGAGAGCTTCGAGGTCAAGGTCGAGAAGATATGGACCAGGATTCAGAAGGACGGTAAGCATGCGATAATAAAACTCGCTGACGGCTACTCTGCGGAGGACGTCGGAATGAGAGTCGGAGTATTCTGAGGTGTGTGAAAATGGGAAAAAGACTAAGAACCCAGAGAAGAGGCCGCGGAACCCCCAGGTACCGCTCCCCCAGCCACAGGCATGTGGATGATGTCAGGCTCCCTGCCTTCGCGGAGGGTGCGGGGACCATCACGGACCTCATACACGCACCCGGAAGGACCAGCCCTCTGGCGGTCGTTGATTTCGGCGGCGACGTCGACTATCAGCTGGCTGCAGAAGGCATGAGCGTGGGACAGACGATAGACGTCGGTTCCGGCAAGGTCTCGATCGGCAACATCATGAAACTTTCCGAGATACCTGAAGGTACCGCGGTGCACAACATCGAGAAATCCCCCGGCGACGGCGGGAAGTTCGTCAAGGTCGCCGGCGTATCGGCCCAGGTGATCAGCAGAGGCAACATAGTCGTCCTCCAGATGCCCTCGGGCGAACTGAAGGATTTCAATCCCGATTGCCGCGCCGCGATAGGCGTGGTAGCGGGAGGCGGAAGGACCGACAAGCCCCTGGCCAAAGCGGGTAAGAAGTACCACGCTCTCAGATCGTCCTCCAAGGACAACTTCCACGTCAGCGGAGTGGCGATGAACCCCGTCGATCATCCGCACGGAGGAGGCAGCCACCCCCACGTGGGAGGCCCAAGCACAGTCAGCAGGAACGCCTGGCCCGGACAGAAGGTAGGACGTCTGTCCCCCCAGAAGAAGAAAAAGAATAGGTGAGTTGAATGGCAAAAGCAAAGATAATACCAGGCTCGGCAAAGGCTTCCAGGAGAAAGTCCAGGAAGAAGGCCAGCGCGATCCAGGCGAGAAGGAAGAAGGAGTTCCTCTACCGCGGATACACGATGGAGGAGCTTCTTGAGATGCCCTTCGACGAAGTTCTGATGCTCATGCCGTCCAGGTCTAGAAGGACATACCTGCGCGGACTTAACCACGAGCAGCAGATGCTCTTCGACAATCTGATGACGGCAGAGGAGGGACAGATAGTGAGGACCCACCGCAAGGACCTCCCAATAGTCCCCCAGTTCGTCGGGAAGATCGTGAGCGTATACAATGGAAAGGAATTCAAGGAAGTAGAGGTGAAGCC
>DAMX01000095.1:2654-3157 GCA_002497195.1 Methanomassiliicoccaceae archaeon UBA354
GAGATATGGCAGGATACACAATGGAATCTGACCCCGACACGTCCGCGAAAGCGATCGGAAGGGACATACCTATATCTCCCAAGTTCTCCCGCGAGGTCTGCGGGATGATCCGCGGCATGAAAGTGGAGGCAGCGATGAAAGCTCTTGAGGATGTAATAGACCTCAAGAGGGCTGTGCCCCTGAAGAGGTACAACAAGCGCGTCTCCCACAAGAAGGGAACCGGACCCGGCAGATACCCGGTGAAGGCCGCCGAGGCCATACTGAGGGTGATCCAGAGCGCCGTCTCCAATGCGGAGTACAAAGGGCTTGACGCGGACAACATGTTCGTGGCGACCATATCCGCATCCAGGGGACAGACCATACACGGGCGCATGCCCAGAGCGCACGGGAGAGCCACCCAGTGGGACCAGGAGACGGTCAACCTCGAGGTAATACTAGAGGAGGCAGAGTGAATATGGCATCCGAAAGGAAATTCATAGCCGAGAACATACGCAGGGTCCTCC
>DAMX01000086.1:0-4849 GCA_002497195.1 Methanomassiliicoccaceae archaeon UBA354
CTGGCACATTCCATGGCTGTTCGGGACTGATCAGCGTCACTGTACCTGATAGTGTAACGTCGATAGAGGGCGGCGCATTCACACTCTGCACAGCCCTGACCACCATCAACCTGCCGGATAATATCACATATATCGGTAACGGAGCGTTCCAAAAATGCTCCTCGCTGAGTTCGATAACTTTACCTGACGGGCTGGTCACTCTGGACGAATGCTCTTTCTTCGGTTCCGGGCTAAAGTCCGTGACGATCCCGGGAAATGTAGCAACCTTCGGAGCGGCCGCATTCTCTGACTGCTCCTGGCTCACAAATATTTTCGTTGATGATGCGAACCTCAACTTCAAAGATGTGAACGGAGTGGTCTACAGTGCTGACGGAACGTCTCTGGTGCAATATCCGTGCGGCAGGACCGGATCTTTCGTCATCCCTGACGGCGTCACGGCGGTGGATAGCAATGCGTTCAGCTGGTCCAATGTGAGCTCTGTCACGATACCGGACGGCGTTGCCCTCCTGGACAGTTACGCTTTCGCTTGCTGCGCTTCCCTGTCCTCAGTGGTCATGCCCGATGATATCAACAGCATACACGGTACCGCATTCACCTTAGACAATCCTTCCTACTTGATGATAAGGGGCGACACCTCTTCCACCGTGACGGATTATTCGAGCATCTTCTTACGTATCTCGGCTACAACATTGGTGATAGACAGCCCGGCAGCGGTGGATCTCACGAAGATCATTGGTGTGGGGACAGTAACGAAATTCTTCCTGACAGAGAATTCTACCGCCACTACGGGCCTTACTCTGAGAACGGGAGGCAGCGAAATAACCGATCCTGCAGAGAGAGCCGTAAAGAGCTACACAGCAACCGATGCAGGGAGGACGATATGGGACGCCGTTGCAACGACGGCGATACCTAAGGCTGCGGTCGGGCTCGTCTATAACGGCTCCCTGCAAACGGGGGTTCCCTTCAGTACGAACTACTTCATTACAACCAATAACCAGGGCACTTACCCCGGAACATACACAGCGACTGCAATACTGGTGGAGGGATTGTACTGGTCGGACGGTACCGATAGCGATAAGACGGTAACATGGACGATGGCCAAGGCTACGCTGACTGCCGTATATGCCGGAGAGACGATAGAGTTCGGGACCTCTCCCGAACTGAACGTCGCCGTCACGGGATTCGTGGGAGGGGAGACCGCTCTCACGGCCGGTGGTTACACAGCGCCCACCATAACCGGCGCCGGCACGGCTGTCGGAACGTATACTCTAACGCCGTCAGGAGGAGCTGCGGACAATTATGATTTCACATACGCCGCAGGGACTCTGACCATTACCGAAGCCGAGGAACCGGATGACGGAGGCAGCGATCAGAACGGTGACGGGATCCTTCTGTATGCGGGCATAGGCATCGCAGCGGTGGCGGTGATAGCTGCTTTGAGCCTTGTATTCCTCAGGAGACGATGAGCCATCAGGCATGAAACAAGGTCCCGGGCATCCCGGGACCGCCACTTATTTTCCCGCTTCGTCTGATCGGAGGAACGATCCGATCACTTGAGAAGGAATTCTATCTTCGTAAGCAGTTCGCTTTCCGATACTTCATTGGGTGAATTGTAATAGTATTCATAAACGACCCCTGTCGGCTCATAGCCTTTTTCACTGACAAACTTTGTCAGCTGCTCATAAACAGGACCGATCTCGCCATAGGGCCCTTTGTGGAAGCCTGTTGCCCTCTTGCCTGCGGGAATGGACCTTGAAACGATCTCCCCCTTTCCTTCGATCTCCCCTGCGATGGGGAAGCCGATCTCAACGATGAGATTCTCCATATCCATGTTATAATATGCTATGAATGCGGGACCTATCGGCTTTCCGCCTTTCTGAACGATGTGGTTCACTATCGAACCGTAAACCCTTCCGACGACGTCCGGCATATCACGAATGGATGTGGTTGTTTTGACCGACAATACGGGTTGCTCTTCGGCCTCAACGATCTGCAACAGGTAGCTCATATGAACCTCCGATCAGCATTTCCTCGATATTCATATTTTTTGAATTCTAATTAATTCTTCTGATGCCGAAAACACCCGAACAGATTGTTTGAACGGTTTTCGGCTTCGAGGTTCCGCTAACGGATATTCTGATCCGGTGTCGAGAGAGCAATTAGTTTCAGCGAACGCCCGGCTGATATCCCTTCCCGACATCAGATTCGGTCTCTTATCCGATAGTACGCAATGCTCCCGCACCTTTCTGCGATTCGAACCGGGCTTGAAACCTGCGGGTCTGATCCCGGTCTAATAATAGAAAAATGGGAGGTCTTTGAAGACCTTGATAAATGGTTTGAACGGGCACGGGCGTGCCCTGAAAGAATTCAATACCTGGCTGCCGAAGCGGCGTAGCGCGCTGCGCCCTTCTTGCCGGACGGGCCGTCATAGGACATACGGCGCCTGCGGCCTCCGGACGAGGGTACGCGGTCATCGATGACCATGGTGCCGGCGGACGGGATGTCCTCGGCCATAATCTTCATGATCCTCTTGCCCGTCTCCCTCTCGTACCTGCGTATGAGATACTCCTCCGGCTTCGTTACGAAGGATACTGCGGTGCCCTCCTTCCCGGCACGGCCGGTGCGGCCTATCCTGTGAACGTAGCTCTCGGGATCTGCCGGTATGTCGTAATTCACAACGAGATCGATGCTGTTGATGTCCAGTCCCCTGGCGGCCACATCCGTGGCTATTAGAACCTGGAACCTGTCGCCCCTGAAGCTGCGCATGGTCCTCTCCCTCTTGTTCTGAGGTATGTCCCCGTGCAGCGTCTCGACTTTGAACCTGCCGGACAGACGTTCTGCCAGCATGTCCACCATCCTCTTGGTCTGGCAGAAGACGACGGATTTCGGGCATCCGTTATCCAGTATGGTCTCCAGCCTCTCCATCTTCACTCCTCTCGGAAGGGGAACCCAATACTGGGTCACCAGGTCGGAGACGGGCTCATCCCTGGAGACGCTTATCTCGACGGGTGTGCGCATCCTCTTCAGAGCTATGTGCCTGATGCTTTCCGCCATGGTGGCGGAGAACAGCAGGGTGTGCCTCTCCGCGGGAACGGAATCCATTATGAATTCCAATTCATCGGCGAATCCCATGTCGAGCATGCGGTCCGCCTCATCCAGAACGACCTCTTTTATCTCCGAGAGATCGAGGTGGCCCCTGGAGATCATGTCCTTGAGCCTGCCGGGTGTCCCCACGACAATGTCGGCGCCGTTGCGCAGACCGCGGGCCTGCTCCCCTATGCTCGCTCCGCCGTAGACGGAGATGGACCTGTGCCCGGTGTACTTGGACAGCTTGTACATCTCCTCACGTACCTGAACGGCGAGCTCCCTTGTGGGTGCGAGGACGAGGGTGCTCGGCTTCGCGGACCCGGAGCGTGTGCGTGATAATACGATGAGCGCATAAGACCCGGTCTTCCCGGTCCCGGTCTGTGCCTGGGCAAGTATGTCCTTTCCGGACAGACCTGCGGGAACCGTCTCGACCTGAATGGGCGTGGGCTCTGTCCATCCCATTTCCGAGATGCCTTTCAACAACTTATCGTCTAAACCTAGAACTTTGAAATCTGTCATGATCCTTTATTCCTAAATACTAAAAGCCCACAAGATAAAGGACCCTATATATTCCAGCCTCTCTAACATGGACTCTTATTTAAAACCTTTTGACAGACCTGACTGAGTGGTTGCATATCTGGACCACGGAAGCGAATATCGGAACGTTGCCACCGGAGAAGAAGGATTGGATGCCTTATATCTTCGGGAGAGCATGACAGAGGGCGAGGAACAGAATGAGAATCGGCTATGCTTGCCTCACCGTCGGAGTCCCGGGGACCGGATTCAGAACCTGCACGGCGAGGAATGCCACTCCGGATGTCCTGTCGGAACTGATAGGATCCAACCTGAGATCGCTGGACAATATCCTCGACTACAACATAAAGAACGGAATAGAGCTTTTCCGCATCAGCTCGGACATCATACCTTTCGGCTCCCACCCCGTCAATACGCTGAGATGGTGGGACGATTTCGGCGAAGAGCTGAGAAGCATCGGGAATAAAGCGATCTACAATGGCATACGCCTGTCCATGCACCCCGGACAATACACAGTGCTCAACTCTCCTGATGAGGATGTGGTAAAAAGGGCGGGGGAGGACCTGATGTACCATTCTAGATTCCTGGACGCCGTGGGGGCGGGCCCCGAATGTAAGATAGTCCTCCACATCGGAGGCGTTTACGGGGACAAGAAGGAAGCAATAGAGCGCTTCGTCCGGAACCACCGCCATTTGAACAACAGCATACGCCGCAGACTGGTCATCGAGAACGACGACCGCAATTACACGATATCCGAGGTCCTTTCCCTCGGCAGGAGGGAGAGCATACCGGTGGTCTTCGATAATCTCCATCATCGGGTGAATTGCGACGATTCCCGGACGGAGGGGGAATGGATCGCTTCCTGCGAGAGGACCTGGAGCGTGGACGACGGTCCGCAGAAGCTCCATTACTCGCAGCAGGATCCGGGCAAACGGCCCGGCTCCCACTCCGCAACCCTGAACGCGGATGAGTTCGTGCGGTTCTGCGACATCCTGCCGAACAGGAACGTGGACATTATGGCCGAGGTCAAGGACAAGAACCTGTCGGCCGTGAAATGCATCAACGCCGTATCTCCGCCCGATATACAGAAGCTGGAAAGGGAACGGGCCCGCTATAAGTACCTCGTACTCGAACATTCTCCGAAAGGATATCACGGGATAAGGGAGCTTCTGAAGGACAAGAGCTCATATCCCGTCCTGGAGTTCTACAGGCTGATCGATGATGCGCT
>DAMX01000078.1:0-270 GCA_002497195.1 Methanomassiliicoccaceae archaeon UBA354
CGACATGAACGGGCGGTGCTGGTCTATTCTGCATATGTGCGCACTCGCTTTTTCCATCAGAACGCCCACGGGATCCCCGCGGTCCCTTTCCCGGTCCTCGAAGCTGTCCCTGTAGTCCGAAGACATGCTCACATGCAGATGCACGTTTCCGATCCTTTCCAAAGTGTCGTCGCCGTATCCCTCGATGACCTTCCTCAGAGAACTTATTGCGTCCTGCTCGCTGCGGATGCCCGGGAGACAGTTCAGCAGGTGACCGGTATCGAGGCATAT
>DAMX01000078.1:445-8955 GCA_002497195.1 Methanomassiliicoccaceae archaeon UBA354
CTCCTCGAACTCGATCTTCCTCTCGAATAACTTCACTTCACTGCCGTCCTTCATCTTCAGGCCGGGCCACCAGAGGTTCTCGAAGGCGATCTTGAAAGGAGGCCTCCCCCGCGGAAGCATGGAGACTGCCGCGTTCACCATCTCGCAGAAGGCGCCCAGAACCTTCGTGTCGCTGCCTCCGCTGTCGTGCATGAATATCTCGTCTAGATTGATGTTGCCGGCATGCAGGACCCCGTACGGTGGGTCCAGCGCCGAGGCCTGGGAGATCGCCAGCGTCAGACTGTCCGTGACATCCTCGGCGCACTTTCCGAACATGATGAACCTGGCGGTATCGGTATCGCAATCCGGTACGTCCTCGCCTTTCCAAGCGCGCATCCAGTCGGCCGCATAGGGAAGATGGACGCCTGCGGCGTATCCTCTGTATCCGTCGGGGACCGGAGAATAGCCTGTCAGAAGCTCGATACCGTCGCACCCCATCTCCTTCAGGGCCGGGCCCGAACCCGCCTGCGAAATCTCGGAGATGGGTTGGTACACGGAAAAGCTGAAAAGGTGCTTCATGGAACGTAAAAGGGTTGGCGGTAAATAGTTTTATCAGAAGAGCTCGAGGGCCGCCGTGACCGCCGCCTCGATCGCCAGCGGCATGGTCCCCCCGCCGCCTACGATTATGACGTCGCTTCCGGTCATCCCGATGACCTCGCGGATCTCTTTGGCGAGACTCGGATTCTCCTCGTCGACGTTCCAGTCGGGAGGTATCAGAAGCCTGCCGTCACGGATGACCAGCGTGGTGCATCCGGTGGCCCCGGCCTTGATCCCCGCGTCGCGCTGCTGCATCCCGTTGAACACCTTGTCGGACACTCCCATAACCAGAAGGCTCTGGGTGTACTCTCCGACGACGGAATCGCCCACATTCAGGTCTATGACCCGTATGGGCATCTGGTCCAGGTAGCTGCGGCCGGCCTTGGTGATCATGATCCCCGTCTGTTTGACGGAGATCAGTCCCCAGTCCCTCAGGGTGTCGACTATTCGTCGCATGCTTCCTTCGCCCACTCCGACAGCCTCGGAGAGTCGCTTGCGCCCAATTCTCCTGCCATCCGAGAGGGTGTGCAACGTCCAATATACATTGGCGTCGCTGAACCTGAACATCGGTCCGTATTGCGGCTCGTCAATTATCTTCATATCCAGCTCACCGGAAGAGGACTCAGAAGGTCCTTACTTTGCCGGTGGTGATAAGCTCTGTGACCTTATCAATGTTATCGAGCCAATGCTCCATTATGCCTTCCGCGTCAGATTTCCACTTGGATATCTCCTTCTGTTCGTCCGCGCCGGGGGCCAGCACCTGTATGGAAGCGTTGAGCGGCTGGGATATGGGCTTTCCGATCTGCGAGAGGAGGCGCACGCGTATCTCGGCCTCGGGGCCGATCTCCTTAGATATCTCCTCGGCAACGAGCTTGGACATCACGTTGTAGATCTTTCCGATGTGGGTTATGGGGTTCTTTCCTGAGGTGGCCTCCATGGACATCGGCCTGTAAGGCGTGATAAGCCCGTTGCATCTGTTACCTCTTCCGACCGACCCGTCGTCTCCCATCTCCTGGGACATTCCTGTGACCGTGAGATAGTAGACGTTGCGGGAGTAATCGTCGCCCGTGTTGACATCGACGTTGACGTTTATGTCCTCGTTCCCTATGATCTTGAGCGCATTGTCGGTGACCTCGTCCTTGAGCTGGACCATCGCGGACTTGTATGCATCCGCATCTGAGAGATACTTGTCGACCATGGCGCATGCCACGGTGAGGGTGACGTCCTTTCCGATCCTGGAGGCCATGACCTTCACGTCCTGGCCGGTCTCCGGCATCTTCTTCTTGAGCGGGCCGTTGATGAACTCCTCTGTCTCGAGGGTCAACCTGTCGGTGATCGAGAACGGCGCGTAGCCCACTCCGAAGGACGTGTCATTGGCATGGTACCCGGAAGCTTTGTAGACGCCCGTGAGGTCGTCCGAGCCGAGACCTATTCTGGCATCCATTATGACCTCGGAGCTTACGTCGAGGTTGGGGAAAGTCTTGTCGAGGTACTCCTTGGCAGCCCTGAGCGCGACCGGCTTGCAGGGGAGGTATTTGAGTTCCTTCTCGACCTCCACCTCGGTGGTGGCGCGCCCTACCAGGAGTATGTATGACGGGTCGATGATCGTTCCTCCGCCGAACTTCGGGTGGGCCCTTCCGGCCGCGATCTGTGTCTCGTCTGTGTTGTGATGGAGGACGTGACCGAACTCCTTAACGTACATTTTGCAGAGCGCTCTGCTTACTGACTCCGCGATACCGTCCGAAACGCTGTCGGGGTGCCCGATGCCTTTTCTTTCGACGATCTCAACTTTTCTGTTCGGTACCGGCAGTTCGTCGATACCCTCAACGTAAATGTGCTTAGCCATCTCAATAGCTCCTCAGCATATGCTGCGAAGAAATCGTACATATTCATTATTTATAAATTAAACTGTAACAAATATTCAAATAAGAATAATTGCCTAACGTCACAGGTGAAATTCCCGCCGGAGTCGGATATCAAGAAGATGAGGAACGCCCTCGGGATAACCCAATCCGAGCTTTCCAAGGAATCCGGGGTAAGTCAAAGCACCATCGCGAAGATAGAGGGCGGCAAGACGGATGCCAGCTACAAGACCGTGTCTAATCTGTTCCAGACTCTCGAGAAAATGAACAGGAAAACAGGGATAGACCGTACGGCATCGGACGTGGCCTCAGGTTCGCCGATAACGGTGGATGCTAACGACAGCCTACGGGTCGCTTCGGACCTCATGAGACGGACGGGCTTCTCCCAGATGCCGGTGATGAGCGGCGACCGCCCGGTGGGCAGCATATCCGAAAGGAGGATACTCGGACTTATCGAGCAGGGCATGAGCATGGACGAGCTTAGAAAAACTCCGATAGAGAAGGTCATGGGGGAATCCTTCCCCGTCGTATCGGAAAGCATGTCCCTGTCGGCCGTGGCGCAACTAATGGGGGACAGCGACGCGGTACTTGTATCAAGGCAGGGCAAGGTGATCAGCATGATCACCAGCGCGGACCTTCTCAAACTGATCTGATCTCTTTCCTGGTAACGACCAGATGCATCATGTCTTCCGCAACCACGGTGTCGGGAAAAATCGCTACGGCCTCTTCCAGTATTGACGAGCGGTCCTTGTAGCGGTTGCTGACGTGATTCAGGACCAGGGCCCTGACGCCGCACTCCCTTGCGATCTCGGCGGCCTGGACCGACGTAGTGTGGTTGTGCTTTCCCGCAGACTCGGTCTCATCGGAACCAAAGGTCGCCTCGTGCACCAGCACGTCAGCTCCCATGGAGGCATAACGGACCTCTTCGCATGGAAGCGTGTCTCCGGTGTAGATTATCCTGATGCCTTTGACCGTTCCGGAAGATATGTCTTCGGAAGATATGCCGTCCACCACCTTGCCTTCCTTGATTAACCTTATATCGGCGGGCACAATCCCTTTTTCGGCTGCCTTTCCTGCATCTATCCCGATCCTGTCGTCCTCGGAGAATGCAAATCCCATGGAGGGCACCCCGTGTCTGGTCGGAAAGGCTGTGACACAGAAACCGGAAAAACGGAAGGACTCGCCGCCGGCCGATTCGGTTATTGCCAGTTCGAAGGGCAGACTGTCTCCGCATGCCCCGAGTATGCTCCTGAGCAGACTTTCTATCCCTGTCGGGCCGACTATGCGCAGAGGTTCCGTCCTTCCGGACAGCCCCATCGTCAAAAGCAGCCCCGGGAGGCCCAGGAAATGATCCCCGTGAAGGTGTGTAACGAAAACTGCCTTCACCTTCATGAAAGAAAGCGGGGACACCATCAACTGCCTCTGGGTCCCCTCTCCGCAGTCGAAAAGAACTACTTCCCGGCCGTGGCGTACCGCCATCGCGGGCAGCCCCCTCTCCCTCGAAGGGACGCTGGCACCTGTGCCGAGAAAGATGATCTCGGTCATCAGAAAATACGGTCCAGATCTCTGGATTTCTTAGTCTGTTTTTTGAACTCGCGGTAGTGATCTTTGCAGAGGTGAACCTGACGGTGGTCTCCGGGTTTGAGCTTCAGATTTGTCTCCGACACCTGCTTGTAGTTGAAAGAGCGCTCGGAATCGGAGCTGCATCCCTCGACGTCGCACACCTCGGTCTTTTCGCTGTGTTTGGCCGTTGCCATGCGTTTCCGAAGACCGTCGTCCGATATATTTGTTCACTTCGAATTGATTATCCTAGGGTAAATTATAATGCGGTGATGTCATATGCCGGGGCGATGACGAAGGTTTCTGCTTCCATTCTTTCGGCGGATTTCTCCCGCCTCGGAGAGGAGATGAAAAGATTGGAGGCTTCGGGTTCCGACTGGGCGCACGTCGATGTCATGGACGGGATGTTTGTTCCCAACATCACAATAGGCCCTTCGGTTATCAAGGCTATAAGAAAATGTGCCAGAATGCCATTCGATGTCCATCTGATGATCCAGAGGCCGGAGAGGTACATCAACGATTTCATTAGGGCCGGAGCGGATTATCTCACAGTCCACCCTGAGGCGGACGGGGACCCCCTGGGAGCGATGAGGAAGATCGCGGACGCAGGCGTAAGGGCGGGAATCTCGATCAACCCCGAAACCGAAGTGAAAGTGCTTGACAAATATTTGGACAAAGCGGACCTGGTACTGGTAATGACCGTGCACCCGGGCTTCGGAGGCCAGAGCTTTATTCCTTCGGGTTTGGACAAGGTACGCTATGTCAGGAAGTGGGCTGACGAGCACAATCCGAAGCTCGAAATCTCTGTGGACGGTGGCATAAACCGTTCCACAGGTGCGGAGTGTGTAAGGGCAGGGGCGACCGTGCTCGCAGCGGGAAGCGCCCTCTTCGGACTGGAAGACATGTCCCCGGAGATTAAGATCTGGCAGGGATTCGGCCCTGACCCGTGAGGCGATAAATTGGGTGTGAATCTTTCAGGCCTGGCAAACCCTGTCTGCGTCGAACTTTCAGACCTCAACGGGAAATCTGTTGCGATCGATGCTTACAACACGATATACCAGTTCCTTTCCACAATACGTCAGCCCGACGGGCATCCTCTCTGCGATTCCCGGGGTCGCGTATCCTCGCATCTTTCAGGCATCCTGTATCGAACGGCCAACATGATCGAAGCTGGAATAGAACCGTCCTTTGTATTCGACGGAAAACCACACGAAATGAAAAAAGACACATTGGACGGCCGTAGGGAAAGACGAGAGAGGGCCAAGGAGGAATGGGAAGAGGCCATCGAGGAAGGCGATATGAAAAAAGCATTCTCGAAAGCCCAACAGACATCCCGCATGACACCGGAGATATCCGAGTCCTCCAAGGAGCTGATCTCCCACCTGGGACTTCCGATAGTGCAGGCGCCGAGCGATGGTGAGGCGCAGGGTGCATACATGTGCGCCAAAGGGGACGTGTGGGCATCAGCGTCGCAGGATTTCGATTCTCTTCTTTTCGGAGCGCCGGTGCTTGTGAGGAACATCACGATGGCTGGAAGGCGCAAAATGCCGGGAAGGGAACTTTTCAAGGAAGTGAAGACCGAGGTGACGGACCTGAAAGAATTCCTCTCGTCGCTCGGGATTACAAGAGAGCAGCTCGTTGACATGGGTATACTGATAGGTACCGATTTCAACCCGGGTGTCAGAGGGATCGGTCCAAAGAAAAGTTTAAAGCTAATAAAGGAACACGGCGACCTGGAACATGTACTGGCACATATCGGGGAAGAGATTCCGGACTATCAGGAAATAAGAGACATCTTCCTTTACGGCCCTAACACCGACGACTACGAACTCGAACCGGGACAGGTGGACCGGAAGGCTGTCCTGGACCTGCTGACCTCATACGATTTCTCGCCTGGTCGGGTTGAAGCAGCCCTCGACCGCATAGAGAAATGCAGGACGGCCAACAGGTCCAAGCGCTCACAGCGCTCGCTGGATGCATGGTTCTGAGCTGGCATCCTAAAATGATTGGCGCCCTTCCCGTCCTTGAACGGGCAGGGCATTTTTTGGTTGGCTTGGGCCCTCAGCCCCTCCTGACGAAGAAAGCATACACTGCAAGCATATCCACGAACGCTATGGCGACGATTGCGGCCACGATGTACAGCCCCGTGCTGCCGCCGTGGATTACCGAAGGCGTCTCCTCTGCGATCACATACTTGGAACAGTGAGATATTACGAAGCTTACGGCTCCGTCCGTAACCGTTGCGGCCTGCCTCTCGCCCAGCCTGCCGGCGTCCTCGTCATAGAAGAACACAGATAGCCTCGTTCCGTCTTCGTATGCCCCGTCCAGATAATACGTAACTGTTGCACATATGGGCAGCACGCCCGTCGCCGAAAAATTAAGTACGAGCGGATTTTCGATGCTGGAGGAATCTATGAGTCTTTCAAGGTCGAAATCCGGAACGGCCCCCGTTATTGCGGGAACGAATGTACCGGCCTCCTGTCTGTAATCCCCCTCGAACGACCAGGAATATGCCACTATGTCGTTTTCCCCCAAAACAGTGAGGGTGAAGGTCTTTCCCGTGTCCGCCAGCCGTTCGAAGAACGAGTTGTCCAGCGCTCCCCCTGCGGATTGGCCCCTGATCTGAACCGCCGGCTCCTGATTCTGGGAGATTATGTCGCCAATCTCGTCGTAGGGCATCGAATCGTAGACGTTTAGTGACCAGGCGGCATAGAGGGTTGCATCGGAAAACGCAGAATACTCTGACACCGCATTACCCCGTGGTGTGGTCGACCATCCGCAGAATCCATATCCTGGACGGGAGGGTGCGGTTACGTTTGCAAGGTCGAGCATCGTACCGCCGAGGACCGACCGGGGGCCCGGTGACGTTCCTTCGAATCCGTTCAGACTGAATGACACGACGTATCTCATCGCGATCTCGAAAGCTACTGGTACTGTACCGGTGTAATTGCCCGTTCCAGTAACGGCCGCTGCGGCGGATCCTGCCTGTACATTGTCGTCATAGGATACCACATAGTCTCTGCCCTCCACAAGTAGCCTGCTTCCGTCTGTCACCACGACCGGTTCCAAGGCGTGCCCGGTGTACTCCTGGTCGGGCGCATAGATCATTCCCTTGTCAATTCTTTTTGGTGATATTGACCATGTTATCTCCTCATGTCCATCGCCTCCGTCCGGCCAAGATGTTATGCTTTCATCAGTAAGCGCGGCCAGAGCCCTGTAGCTGCCGGCAATTGTACCAGTGCTTCCGGAAAGCATGTAACCGTCGCCTTCCGGAACGCCTATCTGCTCTGTACCGTTGTAAACCAGACCCGTATTGGCGACCGGTATCTGGATCACCTTCTTGCTGATGAGGAGGATGCCTCCGACATACTCGAATTCATAGTTGTCGGCCGACCCTCCCGAAGGGACCAAATTATATGTGCCAGCATTTGTTAAATTGCTGGATATTACAGGTGCGGAATAACCGAGGGACGTTTCCGGACCTTCGCCTGTGACGAAACCTTCGACGGTAATAACCAGGGAGGGAGCTGTGCCGAACACTATGCTCTCCCCCGAATATCTTGCGGTGAGCTTCGCTTTGGCGATTGTCCAATTCAGAGTTTTAGGTTCTGTGGTGCCGTCTGACCACACGGTGTTCACTGAATCGTTCAGCGTAGCGGTCGCGGAGTATGTGCCAGCATTCAGTCCTGACGAGTCTCCGGTAAGAGTATAACCATCTCCGCTTTCAATGCCCGACTGCTCAAATCCATTGTATATTAGTTCCTGATTAATTGTCGGCATTACTATGTCTTTACTAAGAATGCTAAATGTTTTTTCAATTGTTCCAGAATAATTACCTATTCCAGTAATTATTACCTTAGCAACTCCTGAGTAAATATTGTCTGAATATGAAATGGTATAGTCGACATCAAGAGTTAGTACTTCCCCACTAATTAACACTTCAATATTCGGTGTTGCTTCGTTCCCTGAAAATTCGTAGTTTTCAATCTGAGAAACCATTGATGTGGTAATTTTCCTCGGATTTATTGACCAAATAATTGTCTTATCCTCTGTGGTTCCATCATCCCAAAGCGTATTAATTGGATCGGTCAGAGAAATGGTTGTAGTATAGCTCCCAGCGTTTATTCCATTTATATCGCCAACAAGAGCATATCTTTCCCCTTCAGGAACTCCTATTTGCTCGTTTCCGTTATATGTCAACCCATCATTTGGAGATGGAAGTTCAACAACCAATAATGATATGTTAAAACTTTTTTCGATTGTTCCAGTGTAGTTACCAATTCCAGTAATTATTACTTTGGCCACCCCAGCATTTGTATTTTCTCTGTATGAGATTGTGTAATCTTTATCGAGTACGAGTGAATAATTCTCATCTGTTACAAAAACCGTTGGCGAAATTGGATTTCCAGTGTATACCGAATAATCAACAGGCGCTAACATTTGATTAGTTAGGTTTTTTGGAGAGATAGACCAGCTTATACTCTTAGGCTCCGTCGTCCCGTCGGGCCATGT
>DAMX01000078.1:9212-10686 GCA_002497195.1 Methanomassiliicoccaceae archaeon UBA354
AGGGAATACCCGTCTCCGTCTGACATTCCGGTGATCATCGCCCCGCTGTAAACATGAGAAATTTCCGTCGAAGATGCATCGGAATTCATGATCGGGCCGCCGTCTCCGGAGACGTCCGGCCCATCATCGACGACGAACACAAGGAAGCATGAAAATAATACGATCGCGAACAAGGCCGTGATAGTAACGAATGCTTTGTTTTTCAGTTCGGACCCTGGTGTGGCTGTTTCTGACTTCATACGTGGCTTATTTTTTGGCGAATAAAAGCATTGCCCAAATTTTAAATAATATTGGTGTTACAATATATAAATACATATATATTATTAAGCTCCGTTGAATGTATTTATATATTATATTTCGAAAATTTATATATATTATTTGACAAGTGTATATAGAAATAATCTATTTTTTGCCTCGTTAAATGGCGATACCGATATCTGGCCCACCGTCCGTCCTTACAACAGGCAAACCTGACTGGCCGCGGACCGCACTGCTGCGTCAAACCGTCAAAAACACCGCTGGGAGATTCTTTATAGGGGCGCGCGCATCAACGCGCACCGTCAGGAAGATAAACTTGACGCAGAAGGATGAGCGATGATAAAGCAGGTCCGTGCAGATTATAACGCACCAGAAATCGAGCGAGGGGTCCAGCAGCTCTGGAAAGAAACGAACGCGTACGAGAAGACCAAGGAATACAGGTCCGGCGGAAAGGACTTCTATTTCTGCGACGGCCCCCCCTACACTACCGGAAAGATACACCTGGGTACGGCCATGAACAAGACCGTCAAGGACATCATGATCAGATACTGGAGGATGAACGGTCTCAACGTCCGCGACCAGCCCGGATTCGACATGCACGGCCTCCCAATCGAGGTGCAGGTCGAGAAGAAGATGGGCGTACACTCGAAGAAGGAGATCGAGGAGAATGTGGGCATCGACAAGTTCGTGTCAACATGCCAGAAGTACGCCCTGGACCTGAGGGCCAGCATGACCGAGGAGTTCAAACAGGTCGGAGTGTGGATGGACTGGGACAATCCTTATCAGACCCTTAAACCGGAATACATCGAGTCCGCCTGGTGGACCCTGTCCCGGGCATACGAACGCGGCCTCCTCGAAGACGCGGACCGTGTGGTAACCTGGTGTCCCAGATGCGAGACCGCCCTTGCAGAGGCGGAGATCGAATATTGGGACGAGAGCGACCCTTCCATAATGGTGAGGATGCCTGTCGCAGAACAGGACTGCTCTCTCTTGATCTGGACCACCACGCCTTGGACGCTGCCGTCCAACATGGCCGTCGCGGTCCACCCCGATTACGATTACGCCAAAGTGAGGATGAAGGGCGAGGCGGGGAGCGAGGACGTGATCGTCCTGGAATCCCAGGCCGGATATGTCATGGAGAAGGGAGGATACTCAGAATTCGAGGTCCTTGAGAGGATGAAGGGAAAGAGCCTGGAGGGACTTTCTTATATCCCGC
>DAMX01000027.1:0-2560 GCA_002497195.1 Methanomassiliicoccaceae archaeon UBA354
GTATCCCACCGCCGCCCATATCACAAAAACCAGTGCGACGCCCATTATGCACTGGGCGATGGTGGACGTCATGCTCTGCTTCCTCAGCATCCCCCCGTAGAAAAGCGCCAAGGCAGGAGCCATCATGAAAACCAGTACCGTCGCCACCATCACCCATGCCATATCCGTATAGTCCAGTGCCCCTTCGACGCCGCCCGACAGTATTTCAGCGGTATCGGCGGACACCTCAGGCAGCAGGAAGAGCGATGCCGTCATTATCGCGGCCGCTGCGACCGCCACCATTATTCCCAACTTCATCTTGAACCTCCAATTGTTGCCTCATTTTCAATAGATTTGTACAGTTAAATTGAGGCTAATTAGACAAATGTCTAATCATATATTAATAATTTGATAAATGTCTAATCATTGAGTAATTCATTGGCAAATGCGCGAAATCTTTATCAAGGGGGCCCGTCCCAAGGGCCGCAATCGGAAAGGACGGTTTCGATGCCAGCCATTTAAATACGTCAATTTGCTGACATTGACCTATGGGGAGGATAGCCGATGCTAAGAACGGTCTTGTAGGTGCGTTCATAGGCGTCCTGAGCATCCTTCCGGGCGCCAGCGGCGGTGTGGCCGCCGTAGTTTTCGGGATATACGAGAGATTGATGGAGGACCTCGGAGACATCTTCCACAAATGGAGGACTGACTTCAGGTTCCTGCTTTTTGTGGGCGGAGGGATGGTCCTGGGGATGGCCGTAACCGCCTTCGGATTGGATTGGCTTATGGCGAATCTCGAGGTTCCGGCAATGTTCTTCTTCACGGGACTGATAGTCGGGCAGTTTCCCGACGTCTACAAGATGACGAAAGAAGACGGCAAAAAAAGCTCCGCGCTTAACTATGTCGCCCTGGCGGCCGGTATCGCGGTGACGGTGCTGCTCATGTTCGCCGGGAGCATCGAGGAAACAGGCGGAGACGGAGTTATGGCTCGTGGGGGGACCATGTATGTGGTGCTGATCGTCACCGGGCTTGTCATAGCGGCCTCCAAGATCGCACCGGGAGTGAGCGGAAGCGCCATACTGCTGGCGATGGGGTTGTACAAGCCACTGATAAACTCCTTCACGGACTTCGATCTCGTGGTCATAGTGCTTTTCGGCATCGGCCTCGTAACCGGGCTGGTCTTGTTCGCGAAGATCGTGACATGGGCGCTGAGATCCTATCGCAAATCTACATTCCATATGATATTCGGCCTCACGGTCGGATCCACGTTATTGGTGGCATACAACACGCTGACCGTCACGGACACCTGGATCGAAGCGGCAGGCGGCGTGACCGCGCTGGTGCTGGGGCTTGCGCTCAGCTTGTGGCTGTCGAGGCTGAGCGAGAAATATTCTAACGAACTGCAGGGCTGACAGCTGCAGTGACGCAGCGCAACCGATATAGCGTTCGGGGCCCATGACCGCCCGTGTTCGGTCGCGAAGGAAGCCTGTGGAAGCTCAAAAGAGCGGCAAAGTCCGGGGACTGCGAGGCCGCGTTCGAAGTCGGTGCATGCTACCTTAACGGCATAGGCGTGGACAAGGACGTCGACAAGGCCGTGGAATTCTTCAAGATGGGTGCGGAGAACGGTTCTCCCGGAGCCGCCCTGACCCTGGGGGACATGCTGGAGCATGGATTCATAAACAAGGATGGTCAGAGGGTCGCCGATTTCGATTCGGCGTTCCTGCTGTTCAAGATGGCCTCGGAGGGAGGTCTGGCAGCAGGATCTTACCGCATGGGCCTGATGTACAGGGACGGAAAAGGCGTCCCACAGGACATGGGGGCCGCCCTTGCACTGATAACGGATGCCGCCGGCAAGGGCTCCGACCAGGCGCTCGTGGCCCTTTTCTACATGTACCGGGACGGTTGCGGCACCGACCGCGACATGGACAAAGCAATGGAGTTCCTGAGAAAAGCAGCTGAAAGAGGTAACGTAGAAGCAGTGTCCAAATTGGAGGACCTTTTCCCCGAACGGAATGACGGTCAGGAAAAATGAAAACAGAGGCAAGGCTGTTGGATGGGATGTGGATGTCCCTGCCTCTGGTGGAAGACTTTCAGATGCGTCGGGGGATGCACTTCCGGTCTTCTTATTCAATCATCGACGGCGTAGTATATGAACCGAATCAGGGGAGGTCACCGAAAGTGACCGAAAGTACGTGATCAAAGTCGTTTTGACTTGTGGCGAACACGGACCGCCATTCCGCGGTTCGTCTGGACCATTTCTCTGCCGCACATCTCGGCCACCCCTACGCCTGCGACCTTTCCGTTGCGCATTATCACTGCCTCGTCCCCTATCCTTATGTCAGGGTCCGCTCCGACCGCTCCGACCGCGAACAGGTTGCCCTTGAGTTCGAAATCGTTCATCATCACAGTGTACTTTCCGGTCCCGGACAGGACTTCCGCGCCCTCCAGAGTAAGCGATATCATGCCTCTCTCGGGAGTCAGCATGCCGAGCTGGGTCTTCTTAGACCTGTCCCCCGGATCCTCCCTGATGATCTTCCAGTACGGGAATTTTCCCGTTGCGAACGTGTTCTCGTCCATTATG
>DAMX01000080.1:0-204 GCA_002497195.1 Methanomassiliicoccaceae archaeon UBA354
AATTTTCCCAAGTTACATCCATATACACACAAAATGCACCATCTTCCTATCTGTTCGATCATAACGGAACGTCGAGGGGCGATCGTCCGGTTGTTAACCGAGCATCGAGAAAAAGGAAAACCGGACCAGGCGATAGAAGTATACAGGCCGCAGAATCGATTGAATTTTAGTATTAACCGATTCGACAGGCCTTTAAAAAACGTA
>DAMX01000080.1:551-3289 GCA_002497195.1 Methanomassiliicoccaceae archaeon UBA354
CATGACCTCCCGGTTATCAGCCGGGCGCTCCATCCAGGCTAAGCTATGGGCCCAATAAGGGACTTCAATAAAGAAGTATGATATAAACATTCCCCTCCCGCGGCCGACTACCAGATAATACGGAAAATTGATAACCGGAACCGGCCATGTGCACCCATGGAGCCCATATTCAGCGAGAGGATGCGAGTTGTCCCGGTCACGGCAGAAGGGGCCCTGCTCGCCATACTCGTGCCCACCGACGCGTTCATTCTCATCAGCGCCGCTCTCGGATGGGTCACCTGGTGGCTTTTCGCCGCTATGGCGGCGGTCACGGCATTCATGTTCCTTCTTTCCAGATTATTCATCCTCAAAACCGATGTTTATGACGATAGGGTAGTGATCAAGTACTTCAAGACCAGAAACTACAGGATGGAAAAGATAAGGGACCGCCGTTACGGTGTGATGAATGACATAAGGAACTTCGCCGGCGTGGGTCTCCGCGGTCTGCGTTACCGCAACTACCTGTGCGCAGGATGCGAGACGGGAGTTGTTTTTCTCACGCAGGGGTCTGTGGTCGCTGTGTCCTCATATAGGGCCGAGGAGCTTGCGGGGCTTCTCCCCAAGGCCGTACCTAAACCCAAGGAGGAGGAGTGATGCAGCCCGTCTTCCGATGGGTCAGAGTCAGAGTCATGTGCTATGCCACAGAGGATAGGGACAGGATAGCCGAAGTTTTCAGAACGTTCATCGGGACCGACGAATGGAACGAGGATGTGGTCGAGGGTGAGATGGGCAACATCACCGTGATAATGGACGCCGAGATCACCAGGCAGAAAGACATCGATGGGATCTTTGTAAGGCTCGGCGATGAGACCGTCGACCGGATATCGTCAGAGCTCGAAGACCGCACCGACGAAGACTGCACATTCTATGTCAGACTGGACAAGCAGAAGGCATTCTCAGGCACTTACTCGGTGGCGACGGGAGGGGACGTAATATCCCTGACATGCAAAGTAGCTTCCTATCCCGCCAAACGGGAGCTCGCGGTGGACATCCTGAGAAATTACCTCAGATCTCTTCCGCGGCAGGCACCTGAGCTTCCTTGACCTCGAAACGGGCCTCCTTTACACGGCGGCCTTTGATCGATTTCACGGTGATCTTAACTTTTTCATTGTCCACCACCGCTCCTCTGTATGGAATGTCGCCTATCTTGTACTGGATATATCCGCTGACATTGTAGTCCACATAATCCTCGGGATCGAACCTAAGCCCCAGGTCGTCCATGACATTGTAGATGTTGGCATCGCCGATGACCGTATATGAGCCGTCTGCCTCCCTTACCACAGGGAGTTTTACATCGTCGCTCTCGTCCCATATCTCTCCCACAAGCTCCTCGATGATATCTTCCAGTGTTACGATCCCCAAGGTGCCGCCGAAGGAGTCCAGGACCACGGCCATGTGGACCTTCGTCTTCTGCAGGGTGCTTAGGACCTCGGCTATGCTGGTGGACTCCTGGAAGAACTTCACCTGCCTTATTATGTCGATCAGATTGAAGTTGTCGTTGTTCACGACCCTTCTGAAGAAATCCTTGGCGTTGACCACTCCGATTATACGGTCGATGCTGCCGTCGTAGATCGGGATCCTGGAGTAGCCTGTGAATGTGAACAGCTCTTTTAGCTCGTCCATATTTACGTCCTTGCTTGCAGCTATTATGTCGACTCTGGGTATGTATACCTCGGACAGAGGGGTGTCGTCAAATGTGATAGCGGACTTGATGAGTTCGCTTTCGGTCTTCTCCAGTGTTCCCTCTTCCTCGATCTCGTCGATCATGACCACCAGCTCGTCTTCTGTGAGCGTCAGGGTGGCTTTTTTCTTGGATTCCTTTGTGAACACCGAGCTGAGCTTTATGAAGAACCATGTGACAGGCGTCAATACCGTCACGGCAAATGACAGAGAGCCTGCCAGCTTCAGTGCGTAGTGCTCTGCCCTCCTCTTCGCAATGTTCTTCGGCGCTATCTCTCCGAAAGTAAGTATTATCAGAGTCATGAAAACGGTCGCGACGACTGTACCCAAAGCAGGATTGTGGGGAAAGAGCTGCTCGGTGAAAAGCATCGTACAGGTTGTGGAGGCCGCTATGTTGAGTATATTATTTCCCACAAGGATGGTCGTAAGAAGCCTCTCGAAGTCGTCTGACAGTGCCAGCGCCTTGCTGGCGTTCTTGGCCCCATCACTCTCCAGCTTCTTGAGGCGTATGTTGTTGACACTGGAGTAGGCCATTTCAGAAATAGAGAAATACACCGCGCCCAGCAGGAGCGTGAATATTATTACCGATAAGATAACGACGAGCCCTACGTCCATCTCAGATCAACCCGTTCGTTTCAAGCGCACCAAGGGACACTTTTTTAATCCTGCCATGTCAAACTGACGCTTCAATTAAGCGACAATGGAATATAATGGTTATGAATGAAGGGGCTCCAAAAGGCGAGAAACAAGCAATTTGATTAAAAAAAGGAAAGGGTTTGTTACTGGTATGGGCTTCGTGCTTACATTCCCATCTTGCTCTTGACGTCGTTCGAGAGAACGGCGACCAGGAGGAAGGCGTAAAGAATGAATTCACAGAGGCTCAGGACTGCAGTTATCGCCATATCGATGGCAGACATGTCCGAAAGGAACGGAGTGACTATTCCAATGAGCGAGACGATGGTGAGCACAAGGAACACGATCACAAGGATAATCCAGATGATCTTGTCGAATGTGTCTGC
>DAMX01000101.1:0-3051 GCA_002497195.1 Methanomassiliicoccaceae archaeon UBA354
GATACCATCTCGATCAGCATCCTGACCATTTCGCTGACCTCTTCCTCATCCTCCGGTGTGAGAGTGTGCCTCGCCTCCGGGAGGAGTTCTTCCGAAGAGACCGTTGCAGAAACCGCGGCCGATACGACGTTTGCGACCCTTGCCGCCTCTCCGATCATCGGCCCTGCGTCGATCGTCCCGAGGGCTTGGACGTGCTCCGTCTCCGGTTCTCCGGTCATCGGGACTTCGGTCTCATAGCCGATATCCATCGGATGTGCCAGATAATCCCTCTCGCGATCTATGGTTACGCAAAGCTCCTCCATCCCATCGTCCGGGACCTCCGTCTCCTTCAGAGTCGCGGCGTCCGAATACTCCGCCTCGTCGCCGGCCATCCCGGCGACGGTGAGCTTCATGACCCCTCCGACCTCGTCCTCGATCTCGACATACTCGGGCATCTGCGAAGTTGTACGGGCCTCCGGGACCGCCGCCCTGGGCTCGCGCCTGACCGGTTCGGTTATAGGCGGCAGGAAATCGTATCCCGCATAATCGGAATATTCAAGAAGAGGCGTGGTGCGCATGACGGCGGCGGAGGACGTGTCAGCCAGCTGGCCTGCGAATTCCGCATTGGAAGAGATCACTTCTTCCTCCGCGGCCACGGCATCTGCGATGGGTTCGATGCCTTCGGCATACAGTCCGGAAGGAAGCTGCGCCATGACCGCAAGGGCCGACTGCTCTGTACCTTCAAGTGCCGCCTCCATCTCCTGATCGGAAGCCTGTGCAGGTTCAGGAAGCAAGAGCATCACGGCGGGCGCCGTGACGGTGGCAGGGATCGGGGAAGGAGGCAGGGCCATCACTGATGTCGGCGGCGCGATCGCGACCGGCACATCCGCGGATCCGGCAAACTCCTTCGCCACTGCTTCGGCGGCTTCCGGGGCGACTGCGGGCTCCTCTTTCGTCACGTAGCGGGCCGCCGGAAGGCGCTCCGCATGGGCGGGTGCGGACGGAAGGCGTTCCACCTCTGCCTCTGCGTCATATTTGCAGATTTCACATGGGGGCGAGGGAGGTGCGTGATCCACCTCGATGTGGAATTCCTCCTCGAAGGTGATTATGTTGGGAGAAATGATGTTCGGCACCGATTCCGAAGACGATGTAATGGCCGTCTGGGCGACAGGTGCCGAATAGGACACGACGAGAGGTTCCTCTTTCGCGACGACAACTTCTTCAAAGTCAGACTTATTGAATTTGATCTCCGGGAGCGCATTGCTGAACACGAGGCCGGGCTCGTCGATCCTGCCGAACACGGG
Organism: Methanomassiliicoccaceae archaeon UBA354; assembly: GCA_002497195.1. Lineage (GTDB taxonomy): Archaea > Thermoplasmatota > Thermoplasmata > Methanomassiliicoccales > Methanomethylophilaceae > VadinCA11. Next base: position 1,284 of record DAMX01000101.1, read on the forward strand.
CTTGGGGGCCTGTTTCGAGGGCAACGACTGAGCGGTGCGGAGCCCTCCGAGGAACCTTCCTCCGGCCTTATCGGCCTTGGGCTCGTCGAAATCGATGAACGGATCGTCGGTGGACGACGAGATATAGACATCTGTTCCGGCGCCGAGGCTATATTTTACATATCCGTTGCCTTCGAAGCTTCTCGCCGGCTTTTCGGAAGAGGGCCTTTTATAGTCGCGCCTGCCGCCCGACCCTTCGTTTTCATCTTCGACCTCCTCTCTGTTTCTGCCAAAGAGACGGCGCTTCAAAGATACCTTTAGAGTGCTACCGCTGTTTCTGCCTGAGTCTATACCCATGCCTATCCCATCCGCCTTTCACTATGCTTTACGCAATATAAAAAAGTATAGATGGGTGCTTAATTCATCAGCTTTTTACGAATTTCACATAGTCCGCTTTCGAAACGGACTGTATCTCTCTGAGGATCGATTTGATGTCATCCGCCTCTGCAGACATCACCATGACCTCGAGGCACTTTCGGTTCAGAAGGTGGGAGTGCATCTGGGTCTTTATGGACCCCTCGTGCCTGGCCTGTATCAGGCTCATCCACGGATCGGCGTGGTCCCCTCTGACTATGATCAAAACCCCTTCCACGAAGCCACTTAGCTCCTCGATCTCTTTCACCTTGGACCCTGCCGCTTTTATCGACAGGCGGACGGCCTCGCTGCGCCCGGCGAGAGAATAAACCTCCTGTATAGCCTCCAGGGTCGTCATGCTCTCCTCGTCCAGCGAAACGCTGATTATTGCCATGGTGGACGGACGCATGACAGAGTTATTAACTTTATCCTCATATGATAATAACTTGCCGTTTCTGCTGGTTCTCGGACAAAGGTCAGCTTTTTATAATGCGTTATGTTCACAATATCTTATGTTCGCAGATGCCGAGCCGATAGAGTGGGCGGGCCTTTTTCTCATTCTGATCGTACTCCTTGCATTGGACATATTCGTTATAAACCGCGGTTCGAAACACATAACCACGAAATCCGCATTGCTGCAGACCGCAGGATGGATCTCCATCGCCATGGTCTTCGGTGTTTACATATGGATGACCCGCGGAGCGACCATTGGAATGGAATTCTATGCAGGTTATGTCATAGAAGAGGCCCTGAGCGTCGACAACATGTTCGTTTTCATCCTGCTGTTCGCGATGTTCGCGATACCGGACGACTATCAGCACAAGGCGCTCTTCTACGGCGTGATCGGCGCCATTCTGTTCCGCCTGGTGTTCATATTCGCCGGGTCCGAGCTGTTGCTCAGGTTCCACTTCGTCATGTACATCTTCGGTTTCTTCCTGATATATGCTGCCATCAAGACGATGGTCAGCAAGGAGGGCGGAGGGTCCGGCAATAAGATAGCGACCGTCCTCTCCAGACACATGAACGTCTCGCCGGAGCTGGACGGGGACAAGTTCTTCACGCACAGGGACGGGGTCCGCATGGTCACGCCGCTGCTTCTGTGCGTCATCGTGATCGAGTTCACAGACCTTGTGTTCGCGATCGATTCGATACCTGCGGTCCTGGGAATAACTACCGACAAATTCGTGGTATACTCGTCCAACATATTCGCGGTACTGGGCCTTAGGTCCCTGTATTTCGCCATCAGAGGCTCCCTGACCCACCTGAAGTACCTGAAATACGGACTAGGAGTGATCCTGACGTTCGTGGGCATAAAGATGCTCGTGGTGGACTATTACGAGTTCGAAATCGTACAGTCCCTTTCGCTCATACTCTC
>DAMX01000051.1:0-3102 GCA_002497195.1 Methanomassiliicoccaceae archaeon UBA354
CGGGGGGTGAGCCCTGCGTCCCGAGACGTTGTTGGGGGACTGGGCTCCTTTGCGCCCGTCCTTTATCCTCTGTACACGGGAGACTCCGCGTCCCTTTCCCCATGTGCTGACGGAGTGCCTCTGTCCGGATCCCTTGTTGGGTCCGTATGGCTGCCTGGAATTGGCGGCGGCGGCGAGGACGGCCTTCTTTATGATGTCCGGCCTGAACGTGGTCTCGAAGGCCGCGGGAACGTCCATCTTACCGGAGACCTCTCCGCGTACGTTGTAAACATTTGTCTGTTTCATCCTCATGCCCCCTGCTTGGATTCGGTGGACACGTACGTTACCTCGGGTACACCCATGTCTGCCTTCTTGGGCAGCCTTGTTGCGTCTCTCAGCCTGATTATCCTCTTGGTGGGTCCCGGAACGGAACCGCGCACGAGGATGTAAGTGTTCCTTACCTCTCCGTAGTTGATGAAGCCGCCCTTGGGGTTTATCTCGGCGCCCTCTTCTCCCACTTTGACTATCTTCTTGTTGCACTCGGTCCTCTGGTGGTATCCCATCTGACCGGACATGGGGACTGTTCCCCTTACGTATCCGGGCCTCTTGGGTCCGAGGTTACCGATCATGCGGCGGTGCTTGCTGTTCCTGTGGGACAGAAGCTTGACCCCCCAGCGCTTGGTAGCGCCCTGGAATCCCTTCCCTTTAGTGATCGCTATTACATCGACGAACGCTCCCTCCGGGGCGAAGTCGGTCACTGTCATTTCTTTTCCCAGGATCCCTTTGGCGTAGGCTAGCCTCTCTGCGATGGTTCCTCCGCCGATCCTCAGCTCCATGAGCTCGGGGACCTTCTTGGGCACTCCGCTGACGAGCTTGGGCTGGGTGTATGCGAGAACACGTATGTCCTCTGTGTCCAGACCGTCATACCTGGCGAAAGATTCGGCCGTGTGCTCCTTGGGCACCCTCATCTTCCTTTCGAGAAGGGGGTCCAGGTCGTTGGCCCATACTTCGCCGGCGGTCTTCAGGCCGAGCGTGCTGTTCTCATAGAATCTCACCGCTGCGATCTTCATGGGGGGGACCTCGATAACGGTTACCGGGGTCTGGACCTCCATTCCTGATGTGGTGCTCTTTACGCGCTTGTCGACGATGAAGGCATGCGTCATCCCGGCCTTATAGCCTGCGAATCCCTGTATCTTGGGGGACCCGCCGACCTCTGGCCAAGAGTCCAACCTGGGCCTCTGTGCCTGCGCTCTCTTCCTAGGGCCGTAGGCCCTGGATCCTCTCTTAGGACGTCTCCTCTGTGACATTTTTTCACTTCCCGCGAGGGTCTCTTCGCTAACCTCGCTGTCTTAATCGACGGAACGTCTGGATATTCCGACCGTGACGCCTGTTCGGCCCCAAAATCATGTTTTCGCGGGGCGAGCATGGGATGCAATCGCATAGCCCGTGCGTCTGGTCGGACATCATATTGTCCAATCTAGCGATGGTATTCCCATGTTGTACTTAAATCCTCCTGCCGCCCATATATGAAAAATGGGACAGGAGAGTTTGGTTTGTCAGAGGAGACCTTTTTTGGCCTTGTCCTGGGCACGCTTCTTGCGCGCCTTGACATCGAATCCCGTGGCGGCCTCGACGAAAGCGTTGAGCTTCCTCTTCGTATCCAGAATATCGTCGTCGGTCATCGGTCCGGAGACGTTAGCGGTCTCGACGCGCAGTATCGACTTCGAAGTCATCTCGGCCTCTATCGCCTCGAGCACACCGTACTTCGATACTATCGCACCGCCTTTCTTGTGGGCGTTCCCGAACGTTTCAGTCATCAGTTTCTCGAGTCCTTCGCCCTCGATCTTTCCTGCCCATCCTTTCTTGATATCGTAGTCAACCATATCCTCACATCCTAAGTGCCAGGTCATTAATTATGCCCCTTTCGAGGTCGGCCGAGGTACCCAGCATCTTCTCGGCTCTGAGGTAATCTTTCCACTTTTCGACGCAGGCGCAGGCGACGTCGAGGTCCCTGACGTCCTGTGAGAATGAGAACTTCTCGACCGCGTCAAGAGCCCTGCGGTCGCATTCACCGCAGTTGTGAACACCCCTCTGGGAGCCTCCGCCCGAGGGAGAAGACATCAGCCTGGCACTTATGTTTCCGGACAGACGTCTGAAGACCTCGATAAGGGACCATATCCAAGGTGCCCTGAACTCCCCGCGCTTCCACAGCCTTTCGGTCTGGGTGCCGAACTGGACGTTCAGCGGGTTTATGGATATCTCGGCGGACCAGGGGTCCGCGAAAAGTGCGGAGCGGACGGAATCTTCAATTGCCTGGCCCTCCGTCAGGTATATTGGTTTGAGCAACAGGTAGGTCCTCACGGAAAGCCCTGCGTCCCGGACCGCGGTCCCGGCCCTCTTGCTTTCGGCGGGGGTGAAGCCCTTGTGGACGGACCTGCGGAGTACCTCGGGGTCTGAGCTCTCGAGCCCCAGAGCCACGGTGGCAGTCTTGGGTAGAGACCCGATCGTTTCTTCGTTGACGAACTCGGGGCGGCTCTCCACAAGTATCCTCTCGCATTCCGAGAACTCGTCGAAGATCCTTTCCCTGACACTTACAGGTATCTCTCCTGTGTCCAGGAAGCTGCCCGAAGTGTAGAACTTGACGAACGGCTCGCCTTTATACCTCTCGATAATGCGGTCCACCTGGGACATCAGGTCCGACTCCGTGGTCTGGGGAAGCGAGGCCTCCCTGTATCCGCACATTGTGCAGCCCCCTGCCTTCGCCCAGCGGCATCCGCTGGTCCGCATGATGGCCACCATCGCATCTACGGTCCTGCCTGACGAAACGTCTTTCTCCTTCCAAACCGCCTCCGGTTCCGATGGGTTCCTTTCCTTCATATCCAGACGACCAAACGCAGTCTGCGTTATATTCTTTCCTGATTGCGGACGGCCCGGATGCGGGTCCGGGCCCGTCGGGATCACCTTTCCATGAGGACTCTGGCGTAGGAGCAGAAGGGACGTACCTCCACGCTCCTGCATTTTGCATACTCGACGGCGGCCTCGACCAACACCCTGCCCAGGCCACGGCCTCTGAAGAGTGGATCTACGACCGTATGCTCTATATCCAATGTGCCAGCATCCATA
>DAMX01000067.1:0-306 GCA_002497195.1 Methanomassiliicoccaceae archaeon UBA354
CTGTCAGCGAGCAGGCGACCAGGGAGTCCTTCCCTCCCGAAAACGAGACCGTGACCGGAAGCTTGCTTCCTTTTATGGATTCCCTTATCTCCGATACCGCGGCGGACGTGAGTGCCTCCATATGGGAGGAATTGGCATCTGTGAACTCCCTTATATCCGAATCTGGAGACCTGGGTCTTTCGGGATCGGGAGCTAGGTCACGTATTTTGACCGCCTTTTCCGCATATTCGATGTTTTCGCTGGATACCAACGCTATACCGGGCCCTACCTTGGCGCCCTTCCTCACGATGATCGTGTCGCCTTCCC
>DAMX01000067.1:532-780 GCA_002497195.1 Methanomassiliicoccaceae archaeon UBA354
TCACGATGATCGTGTCGCCTTCCCGGAAATTGCCCAGAACCTCGTTGATATTGGAGCCGGGTATGTTCTTGCCTTTCAGGTGGCCGGAAAGCCCTGCGAATGTCACCACATTCTCGGTGGCCACGTCTGCGAATATGTCCGCGCCGGGCTGTCTGAGTTCGAGCACCAGCCGGTTCAGGCGCATGTCGAACCTGACTATTCCCAGGACTGCCCCGTGGGCCACGATCTCGTCGGTCCTGTCCTCGCCG
>DAMX01000067.1:1114-4393 GCA_002497195.1 Methanomassiliicoccaceae archaeon UBA354
ACGGATGTCGCCGGGGCTGTTTATTTCGAACTCCCTTCCCGAAGAACCGCAACGCGAACATTTGCTCCCCAGCAGGATCGTTCCGCATCCGTCGCACCAGCGGCAGACCTCCTTTCCGTTGGCTATGTTCTTGGTAGCTGCCCTCTGAACCGCGGGCGCCGGCGGTGACCTTCCTCCCGGCCCCCTCCGGAAACGCTCATTGATGGTCACAGGCCTACCTTCTCCCCTTTTGCATAGATCGGTAGCACTGCATTTTCCTCTGTGCCTTAAGCGGACTTCATCTTTATAAACAATAATACGAATCGGCATGGCATGGCAGGCATATTCGGTGCGACCGACATCACTCCGGGATTCGGAAAGTCCAGGTTCAGCCGCCGCGAGGTCCGCGAGATACTCATCTCCATGCTGGTACTGTCCGTGGCGTTCACATTAGCGATGATGTCGGGAAGCTGGGGGGACAGCGATGCCTTGATCAGCTTTGCCATATTGTTCGCATTGTGCCTGGTCCTTGTGACAGTGAGCTTCATACCCCATGAGCTGGCACATAAGTTCCTGGCTCAGAAGTACGGTGCTTGGTCCGAGTATAGGATGTCGGTTTCCGGACTGTTGTTCTCCGTCGCCATATCGTTCCTGGGCTTCCTGATAGCGGCCCCGGGGGCAGTTTACATCAACGGCCGCGTGAGCGAGAGCGAGAACGGAAAGATCAGTGCGGCCGGACCGATGGTCAACATATGCATTGCGGCGGTTGCAATAGTATGCTGCCACTTCGCCGGCGGTTTCGCCCTGACGCTTTTCAGCATGATAGCCTGGCTCAACGCGATCCTTGCGGTGTTCAACATGATACCCTTCCCTCCCCTGGACGGCTCGAAGATAGTGGCCTGGAGCGCACCGGTATGGGTGGCCATGATGGCCGCGGCCGTTGCCGAGGCCGCGCTGGTGTTCCTCATATTCTGAAAAAAGAATGTCGCGGGCTTCCCCGCTTTGTTTCACTGGCACTCTTTGCAGGGATACCTGAGGCCGCTCAGCGGGTCTCCTTCGTAATCGAAGGTCTTCCCAGGATTGAGGATGTTGTCGGGGTCCATCGCCCTCTTGATCTCCTTGTAGGTCTTGATGTTGCTACCCCTCTCCTTGATGAAGTCCAGGGCCTTGGCGATCCCTATCCCGTGCTCTCCCGAGACTGTGCCTCCGAGTTCTATGCACTTTTCGAATATCTCGCTTACAGCCGCGATGCCGCGCTCCCAGTCATCTCTGCTGTAGGGATCGAGCATCATCTTGGTGTGCAGGTTCCCGTCTGAGGCGTGGCCGTACGTCGCGATGGTCACATTGTGCTTCTTCGCGATCTGAGCGAATGCCTCGACCGCCTCTGGCACTCTCGAAACAGGCACTCCCATGTCATCCGCCAGAGAAACCGACACATTTCCCGGTTTAAGGACGGAAAGCGAGGTCATAACTGACTTCCTGGCATCCGTCCATTTGGCGATCTCGGCCTTGTCGTGGGAAGGCATGACGCTTACGGCACCGTTGGCCTTTGCGACTTCGGCCACGGTCCTGAGGTCGCGGTCGACCACCTCGTCCGTCTCCCCGTCGACCTCGACGATGATCAGAGAGTTGCAGTCGGGCAGCGGGTTGCCGCGCGCCTTGTTGACAGCGAATACGGCGAGCGAATCCATCAGCTCGCAGGATGCGGGTATCAGGGGCTTGGCTATGAGGTCGGTTATGCACTTCCCCGCAGAGTTTACATCGTTGAACGCACAGATGCAGGACGCCGACTTCTTCGGTTTGGTTGTTAGCTTCAGGGTTACTTCGGTTATAACTCCGAGCTGCCCCTCGGACCCGCACAACAGGCGTGCTAGCTGGTAGCCCGAAGAATCCTTTATCGTCCTCGTTCCGGCACGGACTATCTCTCCGTCGGCCTTTACGAACGTGAGCCCGAGGACGAAGTCTCTGGTCGCTCCGTATTTTACGGCGCGCATTCCGGACGCGTTGTTGGCGACCATTCCGCCGATGGTGCATGCCTCCGCGGAGCCGGGGGAAGGGGGGAAGAAGTACCCGTACTTCGACAGTTCCTTGTTAAGGTCGTCGTAAACGACCCCTGCCTCCACGTCGACCCATAGGTCCGCCACGCTGACTTTCTTGATCTTGTTCATCTTCTGCATGGCCAGAACGATACCGCCTTTAAGCGGGACGGCCGAGCCGCAGAGCCCCGTGCCGCCTCCCCTTGGAGTGACAGGGATCTTCTCCTCGCTGGCAATCTTCATTATCTCAGAGACCTGCTCGGTCGTTCTGGGCTGTATTACCACATCTGGAGTGTGGTGGTAGATCGAAGCATCGAATCCGTAGATGTAAAGGACTGCGGAATCCGTGGAATAACCGTCCTTGCCTACGACTTTCTCGATCTTGTCCAATATCCTTCGGTCCATTTTCGCACCAGAGACCATATCTCCGCTTCTGACTTATAAAATGTGCGCGAACCAGGCGCAAAACGATTTATCCGAAGAGCTATTGCACGGGGCATGAAATCGAAGATCGTTCTGTTGGGCCCCCCGGGCTCAGGAAAAGGCACGCAGGGAGAAAGACTCGGGTCCGAGCTTGGATACACGAGGCTGTCGACGGGAGATATGCTCCGCGAAGCCGTAAGGAAGGGGACGCCGCTGGGCATCAAAGCCAAGGGATACATGGACAGCGGAGGGCTGGTGCCCAACGACCTGATCATCGGGCTGATGAAGGAGAAGATTTCAGAGGTGGAAGGAGGCGTGATTTTGGACGGATTCCCGAGGACCGTCGAGCAGGCCGACGCCCTCGCCAAGGAAGTGGACGTGGACCTGGCGATCAACCTCGATGTCGAAGACGAGGAGCTTGTCCAGAGGCTCACCAACAGGCGCAGCTGCCCCAAGTGCAACGCGGTGTACCACCTGGTGTCCAATCCTCCCGCGAAAGAGGACGTCTGCGACAAATGCGGATCGGAGCTCTACCAGAGGGGCGACGACAAGGCGGAGACCGTCCAGAACAGGCTCAGGGTGTACCGCGAGAACACGTTCCCCCTCATCGCATACTACGAGAAGAAGGGAAAGCTCGTCACCATCATGGGCGAAGGCACCATAGACGAGATATTCGCAAAGGTCAAAGAGGCCGTCCAGTAAACCTTTTGAGGGGGCCGCGGCCCCCTTCGCTTTCCGCTTCTACGAAAACTATTAAAATATAACCGCGTTGGGGGAATCCGATAGCCTCGTAGTGTAGTGGTCAATCATGCGGGATTCTGGATCCTGCGACCGCAGTTCG
>DAMX01000103.1:0-560 GCA_002497195.1 Methanomassiliicoccaceae archaeon UBA354
GTCGACAAGTGCCGCCGCCCGTTCTTCTTCGCAGGAGGATTGGACCCTGACAACGTGTCGGAGATCGTCAGAACGTTCCGCCCGTATGCCGTCGACACCAGTTCCGGAGTGGAAACGGAAGGTAAGAAAGACCGTCGGAAGATGGAACAGTTCATCGGATCCGTGAGAAGAACAGACAGAGAAGATGCTCATATGACAAAAAAAGGAAGATTCGGAGAACACGGGGGGCAGTACATACCCGAGACGCTGATGAACGCAGTGATCGAGCTCGAGAAGGCGTACGAACAATACAGGACGGACCCGGCATTCGTCTCCGAGCTGAATGCGCTCCTCTGCGAATACGCCGGAAGGCCCAGCAGGCTGTACTTCGCAGAACGGATGTCCGATGACCTCGGCGGAGCGAAGATCTATCTGAAACGCGAAGACCTGAACCACACCGGCGCACACAAGATCAACAATGTGCTGGGGCAGGCGCTTCTGGCCAAGAAGATGGGCAAGACCCGTCTGATCGCGGAGACGGGGGCCGGACAGCACGGGACGGCGACCGCGACGGCCGCCGC
>DAMX01000103.1:757-6787 GCA_002497195.1 Methanomassiliicoccaceae archaeon UBA354
AGGGTCCGTCATGGGGCCCCATCCGTTCCCGACGATGGTCAGGGATTTCCAAAGCGTCATAGGCAAGAGAGATAAAACAGCAGATCCTGGAAAAAGAAGGGAAGACTTCCGGCTGCGATCATAGCGTGTGTCGGGGGAGGCTCGAACGCTATAGGTTCGTTCTATGAATTCATAAACGATGAGAAGGTCCGTCTGATAGGATGCGAAGCAGCGGGGCGCGGGATCGATTCTTTCGAGACCGCCGCAACCATCAACACCGGACGTCCCGGGATATTCCACGGGATGAAATCCTACTTCTGCCAGGACGGATACGGGCAGATCGCCCCCGTGTATTCGATTTCGGCTGGGCTCGACTACCCCGGAATAGGGCCTGAACATTCGTGGCTGCATGATATCCGCCGGGCCGAGTATGTTCCCGTCACGGACGAGGAGGCTGTCGACGCGTTCGAGTATCTTTCCAAGAAGGAAGGCATAATCCCCGCGATAGAATCGGCGCACGCTTTGGCATACGCGATGAAGATGGCTCCCGAAATGAAAAACGACGACCTGCTGGTGGTCACGCTTTCCGGCCGCGGGGACAAAGATTGTGCGGCGATCGCGAGATACAGAGGGGAGGACGTGGGAGAATGAGCAGGATCGGAGATGCGTTCGCCGACGGCAAGGCCTTCATCGCGTTCATCACCTGCGGGGACCCGGACCTCGAGACGACCAAAAAAGCCGTGAAGGAGATGGTCAGGAACGGTGCGGACCTCGTCGAACTGGGCATACCCTTCTCGGACCCGACGGCAGAGGGGGCGGTGATCCAGGCCGCCAACGCACGCGCATTGAAGAACGGGGTCACCACGGACAAGATCTTCGATATGGTACGCGAGATGCGCAGGGACATCGGGGTGCCTATGGTGTTCATGACCTATGCGAACGTTGTGTTCTCGTACGGTACCGAGAGGTTCGTATCGATATGCAGGGACATCGGCATAGACGGGCTGATATTGCCCGATGTGCCGTTCGAAGAAAAGGACGAGTTCGCCCCGGCATGCCGCAGGCACGGCCTGGACCTCATTTCGTTGATCGCACCCACGTCGGAAGACCGCATTTCGATGATCGCCGGAGAAGCCGAAGGTTTCGTATACATCGTCTCCTCCCTTGGAGTCACGGGAGCGAGGGCCGAGATCAAGACTGACATCAAGTCGATGGTCGAGTTGGTGAGAAAAAGCACGGACATCCCCTGCGCGGTGGGATTCGGCATATCGGGCCCGGATCAGGCGGCGAAAATGGCTGCCCTGAGCGACGGCGTCATCGTCGGAAGCGCAATAGTAAAGATCGTTGCCGAAGAAGGCCCGGACTCTGTTGCCCACATCGGCGAATATGTCAGGTCCATGAAGAACGCGATACGTGAATTATGAGGTGCAGAATCTCCCATTTTTCCAATACGGCCTGAAAATAACAGTATTCGAAAGCCAGAATCAAATAGGGCATGGTGCATGGCGGGTCAGTGACTATTGCATGGCAATGAGTAAAAAACAGTTATCGAAGCAGAACAAGGTAAAGAAGGAGAAAGCAGAGGAGCTCACTCGGCAGGTAAATTCAGGAGACAACAACGCAAAGAAGAAGCTTGCCAAACTTGAGAAGAAGATCAGGTGAATCGCTTTTTCTTCAAAGCGATGTCCTCTCCCACATCACGGGCAGAGAGGAATTGAGTCCCTCTGTCTTTATTTCAAACAATGGCCGTTCGCACTCATCCGCGGCCATCTTTTCGAATTTCCCATAGGACGACGTCCGGTCCGTCAAAGGTCCATTGTTTTCATATTTTTATTGATTGTCTTCGATTTATATTTTAATTTACGTCGAGTAACCTATTTATACATAAATTACTATGTGTAACTTAACTTGCAGAACATGCAAGGGGGTACGAAAATGAGCTTCAAGGGAAAGATCGAAGAGATTAAACAGAACAGCGCAAAGAAGAAAGAAAAGAAAGAAAAGGAAAAAGCAGAGAAGAAGGAAAAAGCGTAACACTTCCGATTCCGAATTTTTTCTTTGCCGCCTGAACGACGGCGATTTTTTACCTTCCTTCCATTGATTTCAACTTGATGAGAATGTTCTCGCCATATATCCTGTTGAATCTGAACAGCTCTTTGTTCGGGTCGGAATCGTTCATTTTGATCTTCATGAATGGATACAGGCCCACTGCGAACGAGATCTGATACAGTATGAAATCCTTCGCCGTGTCATCATCTATGCCGGGAACTAGGCCCTTGATCAATTCCTTAAGCGTCTGGATATATCCTTTTATCACGCTTTCCGGTCCGCTGTTGTATTCGGCTGATATCTTCTTCTCGATAGATGAGGAATGGAGGGACATGACGTCCATGATCCTCTTGTTCTTCATCATGACGTCCGTCCATATGGTCGCTATCTCCTCTTTCATATACTTTTTTGAGGAGTCGAAACTGTCCGCTAGGTCGTTGCACAGGTTGTCGAGGTCTCTGAGAAGTATCTCCACCAGAATCTCGTCTTTCGTTCTGAAGTATTTGTATATCGCGGGACGGGTGATATTCAATTTCTTCGATATTTCTTCAAATGTGAGGCCAGAATAATGCAGTTTGTCATACAGCTCCGCGGAAACGTCGAGTATGTCCGAGAACCTCTTCTCCTTGTTCTCTTTGCTGCGTGCCCTCTTGAATTTCAGATCCATAGTCCGGATCGACGATGGATTGTGCTGTAATAAATGTTTACACAGCGTAAATTAAGGCGAGAGGCGGTTCGAACAGTTTGAAAGGCCCGGTTCGGCGACCGAATGTTAATAAAGAGTGGACAGGGCGAGATTCGAACTCGCGACCTCTACAATGCCAATGTAGCGATCTTCCAACTGATCTACCTGCCCGATATCGCATGGGAATCACTAGGTTGTATTAAACCTTACGCAGGCCCAGATGCTCGGAACGGGCTCACTGGGCGAAGTCGGTTCTGAGGGTGGACTGGAACCTGTGCTTCTCCCCCGGGATGTTGGTGGGATATTTGCTGTTCACGCATGCAAGGCAGAGATCGTTCTCGGGATAGCCTACGGCCTCAACGAGCCCGTCGATGCTTATGTATGCCAAACTGTCCGCGCCGATTATGTCCCTGATCTCAGACACAGAATACGAGTTCGCGATGAACTGATCCCTGGTCCTCATATCCACGCCGTAATAGCAGGGGGCTATCACCGGAGGGCATCCTATGCGGACGTGGACCTCTTTGGCCCCGGCATCCTTCAGGATCCTGACGAGCCTCTTCAGAGTGGTACCCCTCACTATGCTGTCATCAACGATCACTACGCGACGGTCCTTGACTGTGGATCGTATAGGATTCATCTTCATGGAGACCGCGCGCTCCCTCTGCTTCTGATCCGGCAGTATGAAAGTGCGCTCAACGAAGCGATTCTTCATGAACCCTTCCTCGTACTGCAGACCGGAACCTATGCTGAATCCCAAAGCGTGGGCTCTTCCCGAGTCCGGCACCGGCATGACTATGTCCGCATCCGCCGGAGACTCCCTGGCAAGGATCATCCCCACGCGTTTCCTTACATCGTATACCTCTTTCCCGTCTATGATGGAATCGGGCCTTGCGAAGTATATCCACTCGAACATGCAGTGCGCTTTCGGATGATTGTTCGCAGGAGGATACGATTTGAAACGGTCCGGCATGATCTCGATGATCTCGCCGGGCATTATGTCCCTGATGAATTTGCCCTTCATGGAATCCAGGGCAGCGCTCTCCGAGACTATGATATAGCCGTCCTCCAACTCCCCGAGACAGAGGGGGCGGAAGCCGTAGGGGTCCCTGACGCCGAACACACGCTCGTTGACCATGACCGCCAGCGAATATGCGCCGTCGACCTCACCCATCATCATCCTGAGAGCCTTTATCGGATCGTCGGTCTGGCTCATGTTCTTTGAGAACAGAAGGGCGAGTATCTCGGAATCCGAATCTGTGAGGAAGGACCAGCCCTGGGCAAGATACTTCTTCTTAAGCTCCTCGAAATTGGTTATGTCACCGTTGTGAGCTATGGCTATGGAACCGTGGGTGGTCTCAAGGGAAAGGGGCTGTGCGTTGACTACACCCTTGGTGTCCAGTTTAGAATACCTTACATGCCCTATGCCGGATTCGCCGGACAGGCCGGCCATGGATTCCTTTGTCAGAGCGACATTGACAAGACCGCCGTTCTTGACTGTGGTTATGGAACCGTTACGGAATACAGCTATGCCCGCAGACTCCTGCCCGCGGTGCTGTATAATATTCAAAGCCTTGTGGATATGATTTACCACATCGTGTGCAGCGCTCATTCCCACGACGCCGCAGCTGTGCTTCGGCCCGGTCATGAGTGCACCGTCTCAATCGTGAGCTTTTGCCCAGGTGTATGATCTCAGCTTAGCGGTCTTGCCGTATCCGCAGGAGGCGCATTCGCCCCTTCTGGCATGATAGGCGTGCTTTCCGCACCTGCGGCACGGAATGTGAACCTTATGGCTGTTGTGCCTTCCCTGTGATGGTGTACCTTTTCCCATGTTCCTCTCCCCTTAAGGTGAAATGTAAATTACGTTGTCCCCGCGGACTATGGCTATGCTGAGTTTCCTTTTCGCAACGCCGTCCACCCTCTCCTCGGCGTTCTTCAGCACGACGTTCATATGAGGGTCGTAGCCGTCAAGGACTCCCCTGTACTCTCTCTTGCCCTTCATCTCAACGATCACATTCTTGCCGACCGAGGACTGGATAACAGACAGGGGTTTCATCATCATAGCCACCGGCACGACCATAAATGATTGACTATTTTAACGTTGCCGTGCGCGCCCTTATATGAATGCGCCCACGGCGGGAGCGTCCAGCCTGTCCATGTCATAGAATATTATCGTTTCCCGGATGCCGTCTGCGCCGAAGCCTGTCCCCATGAAGGCATCCAGCATGGATGCCCTCCACATGAGATCGGCAACCGATGCCGCCAACGATCCTGCGTAAACGTTCTCCATCGGGTCCTCATATCCCAGGTCGTCCATCTTGTAGAATACGCTGCCTAGGAAGCTCTCCCGGGAGTTCAACAACCCTATGTAATCGGTCAGAACCCGCATGCCTTCCGCATCCGGCTTCCCCAGCTGTATCGATTCCGGCCTTACGGAGTCCACTTCCTCCAGATCCCCTGCGTCCGTCAGGAGGTACCATGTGACCCTGTCCCCGGATGCCTGGAACATGTTCCACCCGAAGTCCTGGCCACAATACACAGGAAGATTCAGAGGGTCCTCCGAGGACATCGATGACAGGGAGGCTTCCATGGCCTCCGCCCTCAGCTCCTCCGGGTCCGCTTCACCGCGGAAATCTATTCCGGATACGGAAAGGGGGTCATCATCAAGGGCCGCCGCCAGGATCTCGGCTATGCTCATCGGGTCCGCGAATCTCTGGATGTTCGAGCTGATATCTGCCCTTATTGACTGCGTGTCCCCCATCACACCGGCATCTGTGCATATCGAATAGAACTCCTCGTAAACAGCCTTGGACTCCCTGAGAGCCTTCACCATGCGGTCCTGGGACTCGGATGCTATCTGCCTGGCCTCTGATTCCGCATCCGCACCCCTGCCCGTCCAGACACCCCTGCACGAAAGATCGAGCTCTGCGGATATCCTGTCCCCCGCATAGAAATGGAAAGGATACTGCCTGCAGAAGGTCGGCCTTTTGCCGTAAATGTCGCACTTCCTGTTATTCAGGAACACACAGGATCCCTGTCCTTTCTTCAGCGCTATGGAGAATCCGCCCGAGCCGTTCCGCACCATGGCCTTCGGATGGGATGTTCTAAAATATGAGCGCTCTTGCGGCAATATTTCAGGCTGGCACAGACAGCACATACCGCATCCCGGGAGGCATTCCGCCTTCCTGCCGCTCAAACCGGAGTAGTCGATATCAATCAAAGAGATCCTCTCCGCAGCGGGAGCCGCAGAACTCCCCTCCCCTCATCTGCACATTGCCCCTGACTATCACTGTGTCCGCCATGATCGCGTCCTTCCC
>DAMX01000034.1:0-1057 GCA_002497195.1 Methanomassiliicoccaceae archaeon UBA354
CAAGAGCCTGGTCGTGGCATGATGGAGTGGAAGCACCATTCCGAGTACCGTTCGTATTCCATCCAGCGCCTGTATGATGGGGCGCAAGCAAAGGCGCGCTACAGATGCATAGTCGACGGCGAGGAACTCACCGCGGTCAATCTCGCCGGTATCAAGTCGAAAGTCAGGGACATCGTCCTGATGGAGGCCGTCGCGTGATTTCTATAGAAGATGGCGGCGGATCTGTTAGGAAATATCTCAAGGCTGCGCTTTTCGAGTGCGGTGAGAATGGAGAAATGATGGTCTTCTGCATATCCGGGTGCTTCCTCCGCTTTGCGGTTCCCATATCGCCGGAGGATGCGATCTCCATCGCAGACGACATCTCGGCCAAGGCGCGCTCCATCATTAAAGAGGAGGCCTCTGCATGATCGTCTACCTCGTCGATACGGAGACCACGGGCCTCAAGGGCCATTACTGCGGAGATAAGGTCGTCGACATCGGCATAGTCGAGGTCGACACGGCGCAGATGACCGTTGAACCGATCTACTCCGAGATCGTTGGCTACGATATCAGTAAGTGGTCCGATGAGGATAGGAACGCATGGATTTTCACCCACTCCGATCTGAAGCTCTCCGACGTCTCCGCCGGCAAGCCTCTGGACGATGTCGTTCGTGAAGTCCGCGAGATCCTCAACTATAATGTCTGCACCTCATACAATGTTAACTTCGATTTCGGCCACTTCCTATCATACGCTCCATGGGCAATTCGCTGCGAGCTCGCCCCGGACGTCATGCTGGCCGCCCACTGCATAGTCGACGGAGACCACTTGCTCGACGACGGCAGCACGTCATGGCCGAAACTCCAGAAATCGTACACGGCCCTCTGCCCTGACGACCCCGTCCGCCTCGGAGGCGCGCAGGCCCATAGGGCCCTTTCGGATGCTATGCAGGCATCCCACGTGATGCTGCGTTTGATAGGGATGGGAGAATATCCGAGAGAGATTACGCTGACCGGTGCACCATCGGGTGCGCGGTTCAGATCTGTCGGGTCTACCGACAGATTATCCGGACACGCCCCT
>DAMX01000034.1:1075-2680 GCA_002497195.1 Methanomassiliicoccaceae archaeon UBA354
TGACGACCCCGTCCGCCTCGGAGGAGTGCAGGCCCATAGGGCCCTTTCGGATGCGATGCAGGCATCCCACGTGATGCTGCGCCTGATAGAGATGGGAGAATATCCGAGAGATGTTACGCTGACCGGTGCACCATCGGGTGCGCGGTTCAGATCTGTCAGGTCTACTGACAGATTATCCGGACACGCCCCTTGCGGGAGTGACATCGCGTGTCCGGCAAACACCTTAGCTCCAGACCTGCCGAAGCAACGCTCGGCCCACAGGGGGGCCTGAAACGAGCCGCTACCCTATATCCTCGGACGGCTGTATCAAATCGTTCACGAATCATCTGGAGACAGAGACGGCGCTATCCCCGAGGACTATCAAATTCTACGCTGAAACGCAACATGCCGTTATGGCCGTCCTCGAGGAAGGGGAGAGGCCCACCTTGCCATATAGCATATCCGAGCCGGATATACGATGGCTCCTCTTCGATGAATTTCCAAGGCGGAATTTTTCATTCCACACGCAAAAGGGCTACATTTTCGCGCTGAATCAGATCATGCGCTACTACGACAACAACGCGATCGGAAAAATGCACATACGATGGCCGAATTCCGACAGTCCGAACGTCGATTGGCTGACATTCGAGCAGTCCGAACAGCTTTTGTTGCATCCTATGGACTCGCTACAGGCTCTTGCCGTGCATTTCGAGCTCTGCCTCGGACTTCGGCGCGGGGAATGCCTCAGCATGAAGCTCTCCCAGATTGAGGCAAATCACATACGTGTCTTGGGAAAAGGTCGGGGAGGTGGCAAATGGCGTCCCGTGCCCTTCCACAGGCAGACTGCAGGTCTAATCGAAGATTACCTATCGGACCGTGCCGCTATCGTTAAAATGGCGAAGAAACGCCGCCCCTCGACACAGGAGCCTGAAGAACTCTTCGTTGCGAATCAATTGGGCGGCCGTATTGGTCCATTCTCAACCGAAGGATGGGGATGGGACCGCCGCATTATCATTCCATTGAGGGAGGCGCTCGGCTTCCATTTTTCTAACCACACGTTACGCCGCACGTTCGGCCGTACGATGTACTATGTCGCAAAGGTCGACATTGTAACCTTGGCAAGAATCATGGGACACGAATCAACGGCCATGACCCTCAAATACATCGGGACCGACACCGACGAGATGTCGGCGGCAATGGCGAAATCACCGTTTTAAGGCAGAAAATATGGGGAAAAAGGAGTGAAAAATATGGAAAAAAAGTACAGTGAAACGATAGAAAAAGAAGACGAGCCAGATGGTAAGTGGTAGCCTCGCGCAGATTTCTCAGGCTCTTCCAGACACTGGCTGGCCTCGGGAAAATCTGTTTTGGAAAGCTGTCCGGAAAACATCGAAGAACTGATATTTGGACCGGAAGGCGGAAAGAGATTCGCAGATTGTTTTGAAGAGCTCATCAAGGAGGGAGAATGATGACATCCTGTCCTCTCAAGCCGAGCGTCGACTGCGCGGCAACCTTCCTTCTTGCGTCCTCGAGCAGGTGCATCGGGTGCCCGCTCCTAGACCAGTGCGATCAGGCACAACTGATTTGCACCTACCGCCGCCACTATAACGGCGAGGGAATCGGGAC
>DAMX01000089.1:0-8109 GCA_002497195.1 Methanomassiliicoccaceae archaeon UBA354
TCTCGAACTTCTCCTCCTGGTAGCTCTCGGCGTTGTATGCCCGGACGACCCTGACTCCCGACAGCCCCTCGCCGGTGATCTGGTTCAGGTTGTCCGTGAGTTTCTGGATCATCTTGAAGCGCGGGACAACGAGTACCATGATGATGCCGATCGTGACCATCATTACCGCCACCGCCACAGCGGTGGCCACGGTCCAGCTCATGTCCTTGTCGGAGATCTTGACGATCGCCCAGATCGCCATTACCGGCGCCTTGATCAATATCTGCATCCCCATGGCGAAGGCCATCTGCACCTGGGTGACGTCGTTCGTCGAACGGGTGATTAGGCTAGCCAGAGAGAATCTGCCGATCTCTTCCATTGAGAACGTCTCGACGTTGTCGAACTGCATCTTGCGTATGCGTTTGGAAAGGGACGCGGCGACGTATGCGGCCACCGCCCCCACGACGATTGCCGCCAGCAGGCTGCCGAACGCGCATGCGATCATCGGCCAGCCCTCGTCCATCACCTGCGCGACGGTACCGCCGGTCGTCAGCAGCGTGGTGATCTGCGACATGTAGCCCGGGATCTCGAGTTCCAGGTAGACCTGGAGGCATATCAGGACGAAACAGGCCGCGACAAGTGACCATTCCTTTTTGCTTACGTATTTGAGTATCAATTCCGAGCCCCCTTGGGCTCGCTGAAATCCTGGTTCAATTTGCTGTTTATCTTGGAACATGCTGACCTGAAAACTATCAGCTCCTCATCTGTCAGGTCGGAGAGGAGCTCTTTCCAGATGTCTCCAAGCTTTATTTTGATTAATTTTACGGCGCACTCCCCCTCTTCGGTGAGTGACAGGGTGTAACGCCTCGGATCGGCGCTGCAGTTGGCCACGAACCCCATCTCGATGAGGGCCCTGACCGTGCGGGTCGTGATGGATTTGTCGACCATCATGTATGCCGCTATGTCCTTCATAGACGCCCCCGGGTTATGCGAGATCGCCATCAGATAAGGTCCCTGCGAACCCTGGAGGTCCAGGTGTTCGAGGTAAATTGTCATCTTCTTGTCCATGAACTGTTTCATTGCTCTTGGCGAGATGTGCTCGTCAACGATTTCATTCACGGGCGGTTGACTTGTCAACCTTGTATTTAATCGTTCGCAGGGCCCGGCTTCCGGATGCTGATGAAAGTCGTAGCGTTTTTTGAATACGGAAGGTTGCTTTTTGTCGGCACGCGACCTTATAATCTGCGGATATGCTTCAGACGGCGACGGCAAGGCGATCGGCCGGCAACGGGGCTCGCAAGGATGAACATAAGAACTGAACTGGATAAGGCGATCGGCATTCCCGACGGGATTTTCTTAAACGATGTGGAACTGGACCCCTCGGCGATCAGGGCGGTGATGATCAACGAGGTCGTACCCTCTGATCCGAAACAAGATTTCTACGGTGGTCCGGACGCCGATTATCCGATGGCCGCCGTCTCGCTGCTTCGGAGCGCGGGCGCACCTGTGTCTTCGATTTATGACGTTCTGCATATGGGCGTCTACGTTACAAATGCCGTGAAAACCCCGAAATCGAAAAGCGCGGTAGACAGGACTGAAATAGAGAGGAGCCTGCCGTACCTTGAAAAAGAGCTTTCTTTGTTTCCGAACCTGATGGTCGTGATGCTCATGGGGGACGTCGCCAAAAAAGCTTTCAACACGATCTCCAGAAAAGCCACGAAGAAGAACGCGGTGCCCTCGGTGTCCACATATAAGCTCAGAAACGACGTGATCTATCACGGATGCATCCGAATCATACCGTCCTATATCATGACCGGAGGGAACATCCTGATCGAGAGGTCCAAGGTAACGATGGCGACGGAGGACGTGGCCAAGATGCTGGACCTGATCGGATGAATTGAGGATGATGCACGTTTCCGCTCTGACGGCCGGACGTTACGTTCCGGATGATAAGACCGAAGCATATTATTTCAGTAGGCCTCTACACCCTTCAAGGTGAAATCATGCCGATATTTCCGGACCCGTTCGCAGGTAATTCAAGCAAGAAGATGACAGACCGTGAACTTGCCCAGGCCATAAGGCTGGACATAGCCAGCGAGCTTGAGGCAATATTCCTTTACGACGCCCACGCCGCGGCCACCGACAACCCCGTCGCGAAGGCCGTGCTCAAGGAGATCCGCGATGAAGAAAAAGCTCATTTCGGAGAACTGGTCACTCTGATGAGATACCTTGACCCCAAGGAGGCCGAGCTTTTCGAAAGCGGGGCCGCAGAAGTCAGAGAGGTCATAGAAGAGCTGGAAGCAGAGGGGCTCGTCAAGAAGTAAGACTCCCTCGGAAAATTGTCCTTCCTGCCGTCATCCGGCAGGGGGCCCTCATTTTACTTCTCACACGTTCTGCGCGGGGCCCGGGGAGAAGGGATCGTGCAGCTCTCCTATCTCCGGGCAGAGCTTTTCCAACTCGGCGTGGTATATCTTGCCGAGCTTCGTGATCGGCAGTTCGTTCAAAAATTCGATCTGACGGGGAATGGCGTACCTGAAGATCTTGTCCCTGCAGACCTCCATGATACGTTCCTTGGTCTCGGACGTAGGCGGCGTGCCATCCTCGAGTACCACGAACACCTTCACCACCTGCGAATAAATCGGATGAGGGATGCCTATGGCATAGCAGCTGCGGACGAAGGATACCGAATTTATCACGTTCTCGATCTGGTTAGGATATATGTTGTATCCCGAGCTTATGATCATCCTCTTGATCCTCTGCTTGAAATAGACGTATCCGTCCCTGTCCATGCAGCCAATGTCCCCGGTATGAAGCCATCTGATGCCGTCGCCATGGACCTTGAGGGCCTCGGCTGTCTCCTCGGGTTCGTCCACATAGCCCATCATTACCGAGGGGCCGGAAATGCATATCTCGCCGTCTTCCCCGTAATCTGCGGCCTCGATCGTGCCGACGCGGACGACCTTGTAAAGCGTGTCGGGGAAGGGGATGCCTATGCTCCCTTCGCGCTGCTTCTCTTCGGACTTGGGGGAGAGGCATGACGCCGCCACGCACTCTGTGGCGCCGTAGCCTTCCCTCACGGTCGTGCGGCAGCGATGCTCTCTGAGGAACGCGTCCACCCTCTTCTTCAGGTCGGCGGTGAGCGTGTCCCCTCCGCAGAAAACGCCTTTAAGATGGGAGAGGTCTGCATCACCGATCCTCTTGTTCCTCAGCATCAGCTCGAAAAGGGAGGGGACGCCGACGATGAAGTTCGGCTTGTTCTTGACGACTATATTGGCGTAAGACTTGGGCTCGAACTTGGGAATGAGGATGCAGGTACGGCCCATGTATAGTACCATATGGACGCATATGCACAGGCCGAAGCCGTGGAACACCGGCATTATCGCAAGCATGGTGTCGCCTACCTCGCCCGACTCGCTCATGGTCATGGTCTGAACGGCGGCGGCGTTGATGTTCATGTTCGACAGGAGCACCCCCTTGCTGCGGCCGGTGGTCCCTCCGCTGTACAAGATGCATGCCGGGTCCTCCTTGGATGAAGATATCGGCGGAGGCTCTGACCTCCTGCCGATGCCAATAACATCGTTCCATCTGATAACTTTCCCGTCGAACTTCGGCTTGGGGTCCTTCCGGCCTTGGACGATCTGGTACAGCAGAGCTTTGCCTGCCCCCAATCCGTCCTTTATGCTTGTGACTATGATGTTTTTCAAGGTTCCGGACCCGTCGACGGCCGGGAAGTTGGGATAGAACAAATCCAGAACTATCGCCGCTTTGCTGCCGGAGTTCTCGATGTAGAATTTTATTTCCTCTCTGGCGGAAAGGGGGTGAATCATGGTGGCCACCGCCCCGAGCCTGTTAATGCCGTATATCGATATCAATGCCTGGGGGCTGTTGGGAAGACAGACGAGGACCTTGTCGCCTTTCCGGATCCCCAGGCCGTGCAGGGCGGCGGCCATGGCGTCCACTTCCACGATGAGGTCGGAATAACTCATCTTGCGGCCCATGAACTCGCAGGCCACGGTCTCCGGGCCATCTGATGCGGACCTCATGAGGCATTCGTACATCGTCATGTCCGGGTACTCCAGATTGCTGGGGACCTCGCCGTACTTGCCGTACCAGGGAGTCTCCGGGGTCACACCGGCACCCCTTCTTCGGAAAGAGGCTTCTCCAATACTTCCGGATCGAGGATGATCTCTTTGAACACGTCGAGCGTTCTGGCGAAGTAATATCCGTCGGATATCCTCTCGTCGACCGTGAATGCGAAATCGACGTACGGCCTGCTGACGACATTGCCACCTTCCATGCAGAGCTTATCGTACATTTTTCCGATGCATAGGAAGACCGAGTTCGTGCCCCACTCGTTGAGGTGATGGAACGGAGCGCCGGCCTGTATGCTGCCCATGTTCGATATGAATATCGAACAGAAGTTCGGGTCCGATGAACTGATGCTCTCAGGTACCTTCCCGTAATAGTTCAGCAACCTCAGGGATCTGGCGACGAACCTCTTCAGGAAACGGGGGAGCTTGGCGACTTTGCCGACCACGTCGTCCGAACCGACGCTCCCACCCTCCTTCACGCAGTGCACCCGGGAATAGATCCTGTCTGTGACCTCGAAGATGTCGGCTTTATTTTCGAAAGGAATTGTGATGGCGGCCTCCTCCGCTTCGTCTCCGAAGTATTTTTTGGCGATAAACCCGACGTCGACGGTCTTCCTCTCGTACATCCTTTGTCCGCAGATGAACCTGTTGAGCGCCGGCCTGACAGCGGCCGTCCGGACCGCCGTCGCCACGAAGGCGGAGAATAACGTTATGCCGCATCCTTCGCTTTTCTTCTGCTCGATATATGCCAGAAGATTGGTCATGTCGATGCTCTCGCAGAAGAACACTTCGCATTCGGTCCTTCGGGGCATCAGAAAAGGCATTATCTTATGATAGCTGTCGACATCTCTGAGAAGGACCCCGTCCTTTCTGTCGCCTCTCCTCCTTTTTTCTGCCATGGAAAACGAACCGATGCGGATATTTGAAAGAAGGTTTTGCTGATAGGCACTGTCTTTATCCTATATAATCCAATAAGAGCCGGCCTTGTATCCGTCCCAGACGTCCGGGGCCCCCTTCACTTCACGAATAATGCGAGCGGTTCCAGAATGCGGTTGGACGTGGATGCCGACGTTTGAAACGATTGAAGTGACGCCGTTGAAAGTATCGCAATCCGATTTATATCCTATAATGAGGGTTTCGGGTCATGAGCATAACGGATTCGATAAGATCCTATGGCGCCGTGTTTCCTCTGGCCATACTGAGGATATTGATGGGCTTCATGTTCCTGTGGGCGTTCTTCGACAAGATGTTCGGTCTCGGATACAGCACGTCTTCAGAGAATGCGATGATCAACGGAGGGTCTCCGACGGAAGGATTCCTCCGATACGGATCGGATACCCTCGGCTGGCTGGCCGATTTCTTCGCCGTCACGGACGTGATAATAATGGTTGCATTTATGCTCCTGGGCTTCGCCCTCATACTGGGAATAGGTATGAAGGTCGCCACGGTAGGTGGGACCTTGCTGCTCATAATGATGTTCATAGGTGTCGCGCCGCCTACCACAAATCCTCTGATCGATTACCACATAATCTACATCTTCCTGCTCATGGCGATATATCTGGCACATGCGGAAGACCTGCTGGGTCTCGGAAAGCATTGGAAAGAAATGTCCATCGTTAAGAGGTGCCCGATACTGGAATGATCGGGCTGAACTTTTCTGAAAACCGGGCCGTGGCCCTCATCTTTCTCTTTTTTTCATTTGAAAATATTGTTTTCAGGGCATTCCTTATATTCGATGCAGATGTACCTTGTCTGCGCCTGTGGCTAATTCATCAGGGGGATAGTTATGAAAAAAGAGAATAGATTGTCCCTATACGGTTTCAATAACCTGGCCAAGACCTTGGACCTAAACCTCTATACCGTCGAGCGCACGGCTACAGAGGACAAAAAGAAAAGATTCATATCCCATATCGACGGACACTACTGTTCATCAAAGCTCAGGGAGATGATGGAGGAAATATGCAGAGACATCGACGCGAACATCCTCGACGTCTCCACCTTTGACTACGATCCCCACGGCGCCTCGGCGCTGATACTTCTGGCCGAGGAGGAGGTCAACCTCCATATGAAGACCGTGGCACACCTCGACAAGAGCCACATCTCCCTGCATACATATCCGGAACATCACGACTCGGTCGGCATTTCGACCTTCAGGGTAGACATCGCCCTGTCGACCTGCGGCAACATCTCGCCACTCTCGATCATGGACAGGATTTTCGATTTCTTCTCTCCGGACATAGCCATATTGGACTTCAACGTGAGAGGGTACACGCGGGACACAGACGGAAAAAAGATCTTCATGGACAAGAAGGTCGACTCCCTGCAGGAATGTTTCGACGAAGAGACGCTTGAAAAGTACTTCGCAGAGGATTTCAACTTTCCCGAGCTGAGGTCCTATTACACCCGTATGATGAGGAAAGACCTCCTCGAACTGAAGAAAGAGGGAGATGCCATATGGAAAGAGGTCGAGGAGATCTACCTGGAGGGCCCCTCCGGAGAAAATAGATCCCTATCCTGGCACATTGAGAGGCAGTCCGAGGGTGCGGACCTCAGGATAAAGAAAGAAGACATTCTGTACCGTGGCAGAAGCGAATTCCAGGATATAGAGGTCTTCGATTCGAAGACGTTCGGAAAAATACTCCTCATAGACGGCTACATAATGCTGACCGAGAAGGACGAGTTCATCTATCACGAGATGATGGTCCATGTCCCCATGTCCATCCTTGAAAAACCGAAAAAGGCACTGGTCATCGGAGGAGGGGACGGCGGCTCCGTGAGGGAGCTCGTGAAGCACGGATGCCTCGAAAGGATCGATTTCGTAGAGATAGACGGCGATGTGATAGAAACATCGAAAAGATTCTTCCCTTCGGTGGCATGCGGCCTCGCAGACCCCCGTGTCAGGACGGTCGTGGGAGACGGTATCGAGTTCGTATCCGAGACGGAAGATACATACGACCTGATAATAGTGGACTCCACCGACCCCTATACCGGTCCCGGAGAGGGGCTTTTCACTGCAGAATTTTATAGGGACTGCAACCGCATCCTCGGCGAAGACGGGATACTTGTCAATCAGCACGAGAGCCCCTACTACCAGGAAGATGCCGCTCTGGCAAGGAACATGCATCTTAAAATGAGGGAGATCTTCCCTGTCTGCACAGTGTATCAGGCTTTCATCCCCACATATCCTTCGGGCCACTGGCTCTTCGGTTTCGCATCCAAGGGCGCAGACCCCCTCGCGGACGCCGTCCCCGGACGTATGGGACCCATTGATACGAAATACTACAACGAAGAGGTCCGCAGAGCGTCCTTCGCCCTCCCCAACTACGTGAAGAAGCTTCTGGAATGAGCGCAGTTATAACCATCCACCACGATTGCAGGGCATGAAGACGGTCCATCTTGCGGGCGGTTGTTTCTGGGGTGTGGAGAAGTATCTGTCGATGATACGAGGCGTCATAGGCACCCGCACGGGATATGCCAACGGCGGTTCCGAAAAAACCGATTACGGGTCCGTCTGCTCCGGTTCCGGACATGCGGAGGCTGTTGAAGTCGTCTATGACGGAGACACGATCTCTTTGGAAAAACTTCTGAGCATATTCTACAGATGCATAGACCCGCTGAGCGTCAACAGACAAGGCAACGACCGGGGCATACAGTACCGGACCGGCATCTACTACACCGACCGGGAGGACGAGGGACCCATAAATGATTCCGTTTCCTCCCTGGAGAAGTCCCTCGGAAGAAAGACCGCCATTGAAGTTCTGCCGCTGAAGAACTGGTGCACGGCGGAGGAATACCATCAGAAATATCTCGACAGGAACCCGGGGGGCTACTGCCACATCCCTCATTCGCTCTTCGCGGAGGCGGAAAGGTCGAATCAGATACCCAGATACGAGCCGTCGCCCGATTCCTCACTCACAGACCTGCAATACTCGGTGACTAGGAAAAACGGCACGGAGGCGCCGTTCACCGGAGAGTACTGGGACTTTTTCGGGAAAGGTGTTTACGTCGATGTGACCACGGGCGAGCCACTGTTCCTTTC
>DAMX01000089.1:8378-15120 GCA_002497195.1 Methanomassiliicoccaceae archaeon UBA354
GCCGGAGGTTGTCGCAGAGAAGGACGACATCAGCCACGGGATGAAGAGGAGGGAGGTGCGCAGCAGGTCCGGAGATGCGCATCTGGGACATGTGTTCCCGGACGGCCCGAAGCAGATGGGGGGCCTGAGATACTGCATCAACAGCGCCGCACTGCGTTTCGTCCCATACGAGAAAATGGAAGAGGAAGGATACGGATGGCTGATGGGCTCCCTCTGACCCGGAGTTCTGACCCTTCCGTTAACCAGTTTCAGCCTTTGAAGGCCTTCAGGTACTTCAGGACGTCCGCATCCTTTTCGGTCCACTCCGGAGTGAACCCCTGCCTGACGTACTCGTTGTACCAGTCGGCGCATTCTTTCATGTATCCGCTCATATCGAGCTTGTCCTTCACGACGAAGAAGGAGTTGGTCTCGTCCGGCACCCACTGTTTGGGCCTTGCGTAATCGCTTTCCCCGAGGAACCCCACAAGGAAGAAGATTTTGTCGAGTTTCGACAGCTCGGCGTAAAGAGACGCCTGCAGCATGTACTGCATCGGAACGTCCGTGTATCCGCCCGAGCCGTCGTCCCATGAATCCCTCGAATTCGAGGTCTTGATCTCCAGGACCGCCTTTCTGATGCCGTTAGCCGTCAGATATCCGTCGACCATTCCGCCGAACAGCTTCTCGTTGTGAAAGTGGTCGTATCCGCATTTGTCTCCTGGCACCGGCTCTTCCACCCGCAAGGGGCCGCAGCCCAGCACCTCCGCGGTCGAAGGAGCGTTCTCCGCGGCATATCTTCTGAGCACCGGCTCTATGATATTGCCCGCTTCGATGTATTTGTTGGGTTTGTCTCCCGGGTACAGACCCGCGATCTCGCAGGCCGCCTTGAAGGGGGTCGAGAACTCGCTCAAGCCCAGGATCGGGCCTATGCGCGTCCCGGTGATCTTCTTAAGCCTGTATGCATCGAAATACACCGTCCTGCCTGCGTCGTCTATCTCGATTATTGCGCGCCTTCCGTCGAACATACACCAATCTCCTCAGATGCTTATCTCCACCGTCTTATCATCGACCATCGTCCAGTTAAGCTCTCCTATGCGGTTGCCGAGGGCATCGATGCTGTTCAGGCCCGGGACCGCGATTATACCGTTGCGGCATATGGCAAAACCCATGTTGTCATGAGTGAACCTGATCTTCGTCATCTCGGAGTTTATCCTCACGGAGTAGCGCCCTTCTTTGAAGATCGGGCTCTTGAA
This sequence comes from Methanomassiliicoccaceae archaeon UBA354, assembly GCA_002497195.1. Lineage (GTDB taxonomy): Archaea > Thermoplasmatota > Thermoplasmata > Methanomassiliicoccales > Methanomethylophilaceae > VadinCA11. The sequence goes on from DAMX01000089.1 coordinate 9,608, forward strand.
CTCGTTGCCGGATATCCTAAGCATATGTGCATCGGCGGAAGAGGTCCTTTCGACCGCTTTACGGTCTGAATCGTCTTTGCAGACAGCCCCCGTCCTCAGCTTCGACAGCTCGAAGCTCAGATCTTCCACATTTTTTCTGAGGGCCTGGTTTTGCGATTCGTAATAGCTCATCATGGCGCTCTTCTCATTGATGAGCTTCTCTTCCCTGGACCTGACGGCGGCCATTTTTTCCTGGAGCTCGGACGCCTTCCTTTCATATTTGATCCTGAGGTCCTTCTCGGAGTCGTCGAGCCTGCTCTCCATCTCCGATATCAGGTTATTCTCCCGGCATGCCAGCTTGGATTCTCTGGATTCGATCTGAGACATTTTGGACTCGTATGCCGCCTCGAGGGCGGACCTTCTTTCCGCATACTCCGCTTCAAGGGCCGATTGTTTCCTCCTGCACTCGTCCTCGACTCCCGCCATCCGCTCTTTGACCATCTGCTCCACAGCGGAATCGACCTCTGGCACAAGATATTCCAGGACCTCCTTCTTCTTCCTGGACCATATGTCGTTTGCGATCGACTGCATCTGGCCGGACATTGCCATTATCTCGGATACCTCGATCTTCCTCACGGGTTCGGCATAGCCCAAGATGCCGGTCTTCATGGTCACCTTGCATATCCATGTCTCATTCTCCTGAACGGCCGTCTTGCAGTTCCAGTCCAGAGATATCTTCTTTGTTCCGGTGTTGCATGACAGCTTGCCGTCGGTACCGGTCTTGAATAGCAACACCATGAGTTTGGTGAGTATCTTCCCGTCTTCCTCTTCAACACCGTTCTCCTCCAGGAATTTTTTTTGCAAATCAATGAGGTCCATCTTGATCTCTTTCCTCGTCTCGATCACTCATTCCACCCCCTGGCACTCTTTTTCAGCCTTGATGAGAGCGAATACATCTGTGAATTCTTCGTCGGTTTCCTTCGGCACTTCGCAGGTCTCCTTTGCGCAGGGTACGCAGTAATCTACGATCGGCAGGGCCCCCACATCCACATATTTGTCCGAAACCCTCATCATAGCCGAGGAAGTGCACATTGAGAAGGATGCGACCTCCACCTTCTTGCCCAGGGACTGGACCGCGTTGATCGCGTGTATGAAGTCCCTGTCACCGCTTATCAGGATGGCCACGTCGTAATGGTCCCTCACGGCGTGCATTATCATCTCCGTGGCTATGCTCACATCGACTTCCTTCTGCCTGTCGTCTTCCATGTGACCGTATACGATCTTGTATCCGATCTCGGAAAGGTATTTCGCCATCAAACCCTTGCTGTTGAAGTACTGGATGGTGTCGAAGGCCATTGCTCCGGCGACCTTGCGCCCGTCGATCAAAGTCGTTGCGAGCAGCTCGTGGTCTATCGTGCTGTTTTCCAGCCCTTCGTGGTCCGAAAGTCCGAAACTGATGTTGGCCAGGTCCAGGAATATCATCACTCTGTCTTCTTTGTCGGTAGTTCTGAAACTCATTTTTTCACCTGCGCATGTGCGCATGATTACATGGGCTGCCGGACGTATATATCTCGTAACGTTATAGAAGTTATAGCCGTTATAAGTGTTGCAATGATATACATGAAAAGCGTATTCTACTTTGAAATATGCCCCGCGATGACAACAAAAGCAAACGGATCGATAGGATAGTAATATCGTGCGTCACTTTCGATACCGTCATGATAACGGACCCGATAGAACATTACGACGCCACCAAGGCCTACCTTGTCCACTACTCGAAAAAAGACGATGATGAATACAACGAATGCTTCAAACGTGTTCTGGAGATTTTGGAAGAGGGCTTCAACACCGTTGTTTCGGATTACGATATGTCCGAGTTCGGATATGACTCCGGCTCGATCGGCGCCGAGATCAAAAAACAGAAGAATCTGAACGTCATCGATGTGAACTGCGAAAAGGTCTATGTGTTCCAGGACATGCTCAGGGTGCTGTTCTCCATCATACGTAAGGAACGGTCCATCTCTTCAAAGAACCACATATATGTTAACGTATCCGCCGGCACTTCCGAGTTCTCGGCGGCCGCGCTGATCGCCTCGATGATGTTCGAAAATGTCGAGGCGTTTTCCGTAGGCACGAAAGAATTCACTATCAAAGGAAGGGAACCTTTCATGGACACGGAAACGGGCAAGTTCATAGGCATGTCCAAAGCCGTGTATCCTCCCCGGCCGATCAATGGTTTCAAGTTGTCCCAACCGGAAAAGAATTTCATACTGGCACTTCGCCTGTATAATGAGATGGGCTTCCCCTCCGCAACAAAGATGATCCGCGCCCTGAAGGACAACGGGCTGTGGAATTCGCCTGACGGCGAACTATCCAACGAGAAGATGCGTTACCAGAGACGGTACATCGACGAGTGGCTGAAAGGCGGCCTCATCGAAAAAAATGGACGCGGCAAATATTCGCTTAGTCCCGAGGGAGAGTTCGCGATAAACACGTACTATACGGACGTCTGATTGACCAGCATGTTTGAACCGTTTGTTACGACCCTTCATTACGGTGGATGCTTTTTGGTTACAAGAAAAACATCCATCGTCGATGAAAATAGTTGATATGACCTTACGGTTTTCGGATGGAAAAATTCAATTTTTACATCTATTTGATGCTAATCATCCATTTGAATATGTTTATGTATATTTATGTACATTTTATTTATACATATATAAATTTAATATGTTAAGTTATCACATATATTATTATAGGTAAAATACAAGACCCACCATTCAGAGAATTATCGAGTGGACGACCAGCTCAAGCACTATCGTAACGACAGTTATCGGAATTCCGATGGCCATAAACTTCCAGAAATCGATCTTTATCCCCTTCGCCGCGGCCTTCTCCGCGACTATTATATTGCACGCTGAACCGAGCAGAGTGGCGTTCCCTGCCAAAGTAGACGAGGCCGCGAGAGTGTACCAGAACGCATCTGTCTGAGGTATCATACCGCTCAAAAGCATTACCGCTGGTACATTGCTCACAAGATTCGAAACGATCGCTGAAAATCCGGCAGTGGCCATCAATGTCGGCGACTCCCCGGAACCGAACCCGGGGACGATATCCGCAATATTGCCCAGCAGCCCGGAGGCCTGTACCCCCTTCATGAGAACGAACAGTCCGACAAAGAACAGCAGGATGGACCAATCTATCCTGTGCAGAACCCACTTGCCTCTTTTGACATCCTTCGACAATATCACTGCAACTGCGATCGCCCCTGCGATAAGCGCAGGCACGCATATCATGATGCCCAACGGACCGCTCACCGCAAACCCGATGAAGGCTAACAACGCAACACCCATAAGGATGCCCAGGCGCGTTTTGTCCACTGCTATGTGCTCTTCATCATCCAGATCTGTAACGACGGTCGCTGCAAGCCTCTTGCGGAAGAATATCAGCAACATAAAGTATGCGACAGGGAGGCACACCAACGCCACCGGGAGCTGGTTGACCAGGAACTGTATGAAAGATATCCCGGACTCCGACACGATATAGGCGTTCTGCGGGTTGCCGATCGCGGTGGCGACACTTCCGATGTTCGCAGAGATCATCGTTCCTACAAGATAGGGGACGGGGTCGGCCTTAAGGGATGCGCTGCATCTGATTATGATAGGCGTGAAAAGCAGAACGACCGCATCGTTCAGCACCAATGCCGCCAATAGTGCATTGAGACACATGATCACTCCCAACAATTTGGGCCCGGCATGATACCTGGACATGAGCCAGTCCGAAATTATCTCAAAAAGGCCACAATATTCCAGGCCTGCAACCAGGGCCATCATCCCCAGCAACAGCAGAATGACATTATAATTGATGGAATCGACGGCCATCATCGGACTGACGACACTGAATATGATCATCGCCGCGGCACCCAATAGAGCGGCCCCCGTACGGCCGATCTTCAATTTGCGATTGCCGCGCACCGAAATCAGCGCGTAAGTAATCACAAAGATCAGCAGTGCAGTAATCATGGGTCGCCAGCGGTCAGGAACTGCGATTACGGATTTAACGCTTGGTCACACGATAAGGCGCATATGTATCGAGGCTGACTTCTTCAATATTTGCTTTCATACCTTCCTCTAAGGTATGGAATGAACGAAGCGACGATCAATGAGGCGCACAACGTAAGAATCACTACGCTGATCGATACTCCTATTTCCGGATCCCTCACCGTTATCGCAACGACGATCCCTGCCATAAATCCGATCACAGCTATTGCCGAGAACAATGTCCATCCGCCGTACTTTGCTATTTGCTCCTTTGTAATGTAAATTAGCCTTATGCTGATAACCAAACACAACGCTACCGAAAATGCCGCCGAAATGTTCATTTTTCATCACTGACCGCGGATATTCCAAACAACGGCTGATGGGGAATCATGATTTTGTGACCGAATAAATAATTAATCGATACTACATGGACATCGAACGCGATGCCTGTATCTACGTAATCAGTCAAGCTGATAGCAGACAGTGCAATAGCTATCACTCCGAGCACAACTGCCCCGAGGGCTCCAACACCTGGTATCAAGGTCAAAGCTGTCGCAGTAATAGAACCTACTGTCGTAAGATCTGAGATTTGCTCTCCTGAAATATAAACTGTATATCCCCAATCGTATTCAATAACGCCCGTTACGCCTGTGTCACTCGAAGATAAGCTCATCGTGGAGACGGATTCCGTGGCGACGGCCAAATTATTAACAGATATGTTTTCCAAATCGACCCTATTCGAAGTCGATTCGATATACTCTGAAAGTCCAGATATTGTTACCAACTTATATTCCTGGAAACATGATGCCGTAGTCGAATCAAAGTCCACGCCATTGTGCAGTACCGATTCGCAAACGTATTCGTATGTCGTCTTGTAAATCGCATCTGGCACATAGTAAATAGTCTCACCTACAAGTACTATGTTGTAATCATCTTCTAAATTACAATCAGAAAACGCATTAGAGATGTTAGTATCATCTACGGCACTAACACCTTCGGATTCCGCTACTGGAATCAATGATAAGGATAGAATCGCTACGATGCACCCGATTACCAAACAAAAAATTGTCTTTGGTTGCATGCTGAAGGAGATGATATTTGCACTATTTGCTGATTGTCACACTATGTTATTATATGAGCCTTTCAGTTTTAGTAAATATAGCTAATTGCTTAATATGATATATTTTTATCAACCTAAAGAATCAGAGTAAAATTAACTCCGTTTAATATTTCACATCGTAAATATATTAACAGCGTTTATTTTTGGAAATTCGTAGCGTTGTAAATAATAAATGTAATTTAGCTATTACATATATTATTCTTCCATCATCAGGATTTATGATCGATCCACTATATTTTTATTAACTTACCGAATCGGAGTAAAATTAACTCCGTTTAATATCTTACAGTGTAAATATATTAACAATGTTTATTTTTGAAATTCGAAGTTCTGTGAATAATATATGTCGTTTAGCTATTACATATATTATTCTT
>DAMX01000089.1:15269-15450 GCA_002497195.1 Methanomassiliicoccaceae archaeon UBA354
TTAGCTATTACATATATTATTCTTTAATAATCAAAATAATGAAAAAAATACTGCGTAACCGCGTATATTTTATTTATTTTACTAAAATCTGTCATTTTTCTCAAAAAAATCGTTATTTTCAAAAACCACTTCTTTCTTGTCCACGACGGTTCCCCGAATATCAACTTGGGAATGTGTTTTT
>DAMX01000043.1:0-6449 GCA_002497195.1 Methanomassiliicoccaceae archaeon UBA354
CATTCCGCGACTGCACGTCCCTCGAGTCGGTGACGATACCGGAAAGCGTGACCGAGATAAACAGTAATATGTTCTTAGGATGCACATCCCTGACTAACGTCACTATCCATGACGATGTAACGGACATAAGGGAATACGCCTTTGGCGGATGCACATCCCTCCAATCCATCGACATACCCGAGAGCGTCACGTACATCAACGACTACGCATTCGAGGAATGCACTTCCCTGTCGGCCATAAACGTGGACGAGGGGAACAACACATTCAGGAGCATAGACGGACTGCTTTATTCCAAGGACGGCAGAAACCTCATCCTCTGCCCGGCGGGCAAGACCGGCGAGGTGACGATATCCGATGCCGTCACGCAGATAGACGATGACGCCTTCCAAGAGTGCCAGTACGTTACGGCCATAAACGTGGATGATGGGAACAACACGTTCAGGAGCATAGATGGGCTGCTTTATTCCAAGGACGGCAGAAACCTCATCCTCTGCCCGGCGGGCAAGACAGGCGAGGTGAACATACCCCAGGGCGTCAACCACATACGCGACTTATTCAACGGCTGTGCGTCGATCACTTCCGTGACGATACCCGACAGCGTGTTCGACATCAACAGTTCTTTCAACGAATGCACATCTCTGACCTCCGTGACGATACCCGACAGCACATTCATGGTGCTATTCTCGTTCAACGGCTGCGATTCGCTGAGGTCCGTCACGATGTCCGGAGAGTTCATGATCGTCGGAGAGTGCTTCATCGGCTGCAGTTCGATGGAATCCCTGGTCATATCGGACAGGACCGGATTCGCCTATGACTGCTTCATGGACGGAACATCGCTCGACTCGGTGACCGTGCAGGGCCGGTCCGATCCGGCGATCACCGATTACGAGGCGTTGCTGCTCGGCACTCCCGGAGTAACCACGTTCACCGTCGACAGCGGGTCGGCCGTGGAACTCGAAAAGATCGCAGGCTCCGGGACGGTGACCAAGATGGTCTTCACCTCCGTGTCGGTCAACGCGGACATGGAAGGGCTGACGTTCAAGGACCTGTCGGGCGCGGTGATATCCGACCCTTCCGTCCTTGCGGGGAAGACCTTCGTAGTGGATGAAGACGACCGCACGGTGTGGAACCAGGAATCATCTCCTGCTCAGGGCAATGAAGACTTACTTTTGTACGGAGGAATAATCGCGGCTGTTATCGCCATCGTCGGAGTAGCAGCCATATTCCTGGTCAGGAGGAATTGAGGCCGGAAAAAACGTTGCCTTCAACAAGAGCCCCTGCCGCCGAGGCGTGGCAGGGGCAGGTACCTTCCCTCACCGAAAAAGGTGTCTATCTGACCGAAAGTGCCTGATGCCATACGGACGGTGGGAGTAACGTTTCTTCTCAGCGAGCATGAGCGTTAGGGCCTTCTGTTGAGAGGCCGTTCGCCGGCAGCCATATTCGGATGCGAGATAAATGCACACCGGGGCCTGGAAACGGTTATCTACACACAAGCGCGTGACGGCCCGGTGAATAAATGGAACTGAGAGACATCATTTCTGCGCGCAGGTCCTATTACGATCTGGGTCGCGACGTGGAGGTAACCGACGGGGATATCATAGCGGCCATCGAGGACGCCGTAAGATTCACGCCCTCCGCCTACAATTCACAGAGCCAGCGCGCGGCCGTCATGTTGGGTTCCGAACACGAGGCGCTCTGGAATATAACAGAAACGGCCCTCAGGAAGAAGATAGGCGACCAGCGGTATGCCGGAGCCACCGAGGAGAAGATCGAAGGCTTCAGGTCCGCATACGGAACGGTGCTTTTCTTCGACGACATGACCAAGACCTGCGAGACGGGCAACCGTTTCCCCTCCAACGTGGGGAACTTCCCGGTCTGGGCCCAGCAGTCCTCCGGGATGCTCCAGCTCGCGACGTGGATGGTCTTGGAGGACATGGGGCTCGGAGCGTCCCTGCAGCATTACAACCCTCTGATCGATGCACAGGTCCGGGAAAGATGGGGACTGCCGTCGGATTGGAAGCTGATCGCCCAGATGCCTTTCGGAAGCATAGCTTCCCCTGCTGGGGAGAAGTCGTTCGAGCCTGTCGGCGGCAGGATGAGGGTGTTCGGAGGCAAAGAATAAGCCGGTCCGGACCGGCACAGGGAACGTGCACCGAATTCCTCACACTTAAATTTTCTTCTTTTAGCGGAAGCTCTTCAAGCTCAAACATGTCCAGGATATCATTTTTCGGTCTGATCCACCGAATTACAAACATATGCCGGATCCAGCATCCGCAAGAACTTCGAATCCGTCAGACAAAAGGGAAAGAGCCAGATCTTCGGATTTTGATTTTCGGGTAATTCGAGTCATCCGTGGACAATCAATTCGCTTTAAGTACGGTTAATACGATTTTTCCTGCAGAACACAGGACGTGTTTGGGAGGAAGAAGTTGAAATTGAAAATATTGATAGCGGTACTTATAGCGGTCTCCATGGTGGTACCATGCGCCGCGGCGATCGAATCCGCGTCCGCATCTCCGGACGAAGAGGCGGCGGGCATGGCCGTAGGCGATGCCTGGGGGATTAAATTCACGGCCGACAAAGATCAGCTTATGGAGATGATCTTCGACGAAGAAGACGAAGACAACCAGGACATGTATGATACGTTGGACGAGGCCATAAAGAAGGCGGATGTCAACGCTGCGCTTATCGTTGAGGTGATCCGCGCAAACGACAGCGGATACACCATCTCCGTTGACGGCGGAATACTGATCGAGGTATCGGTCGAGTATGATGACAATATAGAATTAGAAGACGACGAATATCCGCTGAGAGTAGACGCCTCTCTGAAGGCCGTCGTCGTCGTACAGGGGCTGGTGAACCTGGATGCCGAGGGCAACATAACCAGCGTCGACATTGCGATCGATGCGTTCATCGATGCGGAGTTATCGACAAACTTCAGCATAATGAACTACATCGATTTGATGAACGAAGAACCCGATATAGACATCTCTGACGTATTCACCGATACAGACAACGATTCTGAGATCATTGCGGGAGCTTCGCTCAGATACAGCATGTCCTCCACCGGCGGGTCGGGAGTCACAACCGTCGAGGATCTCAACGACGTGATATACACGCTCACCTTGGACGGCAAGCAATCCGTGTTCGCATCGGTGTTCGCAAACATCGACGGTGAGATCGCCGAGGCGCTGATGTACATGGTGCCCGAGGATTCCGACTTTGAAGACTTCATAATCGACGAGGACACTATCCAGGTCAGCATGACATTCGGCGCATATGCGATAACGGACATGGTGTTCGAGTTGCTGGCCGAACAGGGAGACCTAATCGATGAAGAAGACGATATTTACGAGTATGAGTTCTATATTGAGGACCTGTATCTCGCAACCGAGGAACTGAGCCCTGGCGACCTTCCTGTCTTCGACTCGCTCGCAGATATAGAAGTCGACCCGGATTTCGAGTACTACCTCGACAGCACCGAGAAGAGCCAGGTACGCAGCGTGTTCAACAAGATACTGTCCGCCTATAACGGGTCAGGGTCCGGTCTGAACTTCACCGTCACGTATGTCGTCGGCGAGGAAGAGACCACCCAGACGGTGGGATACAACAAGTTGGTCAGCCCTCCGGCGGTCCCTGATAAGACCGTCGGCGACGAAACCATGAAGTGCGTCGGATGGATGACCGAGGATGGCCTCGAGTGGAATGCAGGCTGGGGAGTGAAGGGGGACGTCACCCTGTACCCGATCTATGCCGAGGAGTTCACCGAAGTGAGCGAACTGATGACATACATGGGGACGGGCACGTCCGAAGACCCGGCATACGGGCACATCAGGATCGACGGTGAGGACGGCCTCGCGGACTTCCTCAGTTCTGGAAGTTTCGAGTTCTTCGGGACCCTGTACGTGGATGTGTACGACGATGACGGCAACTATCTCTTCTCGTGGGAGATCTTCAACGACGGAACGGCCCTTGACCCGGATACGGTCATGGACCTGGAAATCATCAACAAAGAGCTCACCGATGAAGAGATGGAGGCGTTGTCCGGACACCTCCTCTCCGGAGAGACCAGCTTCATGTACATCGACTTCGCCGCGTCGGGACTGATGCCCGGCAAGACCACTGTCACGTACAACGTCGGCGACAAGTTCGCTGACGGAACGGTTCTGCAGATCTACTTCGTCGTAACCGACGGTGACGGAAACGCGATCGGTCTAGAGCCCGTGAGGAGCGCAACCGTTATCGACGGAAAGGTCACGTTCGACCTGGACCACTGCTCCGGCTACGTCCTTTCTGCGATATCGGTACCGGGCACGGCAGATGACGACACGATGCTGTACATTGCGATAGCTGTCGCCGTGGTCATCATCGTGGCCGTTGTCGCCTTCGTGCTGCACCGCAGGGCCAGGAGAGCTTAAACCCTAAAAACCGGGGCTCAGGCCCCGGAATCATCTTTATTTTCGATCTTTGAGATTTTCCGGGTCAGTCCCTGATAGAGTTCGTATTCGCTGTTTGCGTTCCTGTGAAGGGAATTCGCCCTGTTTTTCAGCTCATACGCCCTCTTTTTACATTCTTCGGCTTCCTTCTCCAGTTTGATCCTTTCGGATTCCGCCCGCCTCTCCCTTACTCTCATGCCTTTAGCGGCTTGGGAGTGCATATGCATCTGGTTCCTCTCGTTGCTCAGGTCCAGCGCATCCCTGCCTTTCCTGTCTTCGAGGCGGGACCTCCACGCCTCTGTTTTACCTTCGGAGTTGGCCGCCTCCCTGGCGCATTCGTCCCTCATCCTGGCAGAGTTGGCGGCCTTGGAGGAAAGGTTCTTTGCCTTCTTGACGAGGGCCGCATGCTCGCTCATCAGCCTCTCGGCTTCTTCGGAGAGGTCTCCGGCGGATCTTCTATGGGTCTCGGCTTCTTTTTTCAGGTCCGCAAGATCGTCCATGTTCGGTGAACGGGGTCAAAGATTTAATTTTGACCCGGCAAATGGTTTATCAGCCACCGTGCATACCGGATGCATGTCGGACGAAAACTACAAGAAATGCAAATCCTGCAGATTCTGCATACATTCCGTAAGCTCATGGACATGTCACTTCACAGGCGGCGACAGCGGTCCGGAAGGCACATGTGCCAGATACAGGCCGGGGATATGCGAGAGCTGCGGTTATTACCATGTAGAAGGCGGAAAGGAGATGTGTGACGCTCTTTCCAGGGAGACCATGGGTTTGGACGTCTGCTCCCTCTACGAGCCGAAATACAGGTCAGTATGAGCGGTTGCGTTCCTTGTGGCCATCCATAAGGTCCTTGACGCCGGTCTTTGCGGCGCCCCTTCCCGTTATTACGTTCTTTGCAGACTCCGGTATGCCGTGCATAACGATGTTGTCGGTCACTCCCACCGAGGACCTCATCCTCTTCCTGACGAAAGAGTAAGATGTCTGAAGGCCGGACATCACGGAGTTCATCATGTCCGTGATCTCATACAGATTCTGGTTGATGAACGTGTTGCGGTTGGTGTAGACCCCGGAGCAACCGCAGTCCTTCTCAACACAGGCCTCGGGACGTCCCTCCATGAAATCGGAATAACGTGCCAGGAACGGATTGTAAGTACCGTCCATGTAGTCCTTGTCAAGGTCGTCCACCGCGTCCATGAGATAAACGATCGAAGTGAGGTGTACGAACAGTTCACTGAGGCGTTCGTCTGCGCGATCTCCCGCTATATCTTCCAGAGGCTTTGAAAGTGCCAGACCGAATTTTGAACCCATCTTTATCGGGTCTGTGCATCCGTCCAGCTCCATGCCTCTCAGGCGGTTGTATCCTTCTCCCACCATGACGTCGTATTCGGGGTAGAGCCTTTCCGCCTTTCGTATGGCCCTGTTAAGTGCCAGCGATATGAATTTGTTCCTTTTTGAGGGCTTGTCGTACTCATCGTCAACAAGCTCCCACTTGGTAAGCAGGACCGTATATCCCGCCATCTTCCTCATAACGTCGGAATCGGCGTAAGGACCGCGGAAAACGCACGATACGCCGTTCTTCGTATGACCGAAGTCCAGGACGTCACCCGATATGGAGTTCAGCAGGATGGTGTTGAAGGTCATGTCGTAGTTGACCGCCGCCGTCGAAAAAAGCCCGAAACCGCCCCTCAGCTCGTGGCACGTTTCGCAGTAGTACCTGCGGTAATCCGCCAGGTCGGGCGCCGACATTCTGCTGTACAGAGGGGTGGTGTATCCCAACATGTTCCATCGGTCCCTAAAGAGTCAAACCTTTAATATATTCGTACGGGGTTCGAGAGCAACATTCCCGATACCTCGTATCGGTTGGTGAAAATCATGTCAGATGCCTCTAAATCCGAGAAGAGCGCCTCAAGCGAGGCGGCAAAGGCAGAGAACGAAGCCGTCGAATCCAAAAACGCCTGTTCCGCCGGAGAAAAGTCCAAGGCCAGGGCCATGATGGCCAACAAG
>DAMX01000043.1:6669-6822 GCA_002497195.1 Methanomassiliicoccaceae archaeon UBA354
GCCAGGGCCATGATGGCCAACAAGCTCTATATGCGCCAGCTTCCCGACGTTCTTCCCGAGAACTACAACGAAGCGATGACCGAGAAGTCGCACCACGGAAACAAACCCTGTTACGACTGCTGCACCGAGAAGGGATGCTGCAGCCCCGCATGC
>DAMX01000047.1:0-6719 GCA_002497195.1 Methanomassiliicoccaceae archaeon UBA354
CATCTCCGAATCGGAGTTCATGGCGGCAAGCCCGTTGATCATCCCCACCGTGGACCCTTCCGTCTTGAAGAGGGTGTATGCCTTGTTCGCCTCGACGTAACGGTCGGCTATCTGCTGCTCCAGCCCGCGGGCCGAAGCCTTCGCCTCAAGGACGTCTTCCTTCGTGACCAACGGTGCATTCCTCTTGACGGCGACGTCTCCCGAGACGCGGATCAGACCTCCAAGCTCTCTGAGCCTGAGTGTGAGCTCCCCGCGCCTTCCTGCACGGCGCTGGGCCTCCTTGATTATCTCGCCAACCGCAAACCTGTCGAAGTGCGGTATCTTGGCATCCTTCCTTACCTCCTGGGCCACGAACCTTGCGAGATCCGTGCGGTTTGCGTCGGTGTCCTTCATGGTGTTGCGCATGTAGACTTCGTAGCCGTACCCCCTGATCCTTGACCGGAGGGCGGGGTGCATTCCCTTCAGAGCGTCGAGGTTGCCCGCACACACGAGTATGAAGTCGCACGGAACGGGTTCGGACTTCACCAAAGCCCCGGACGAGCGTTCGGACTGGCCGGTTATCGACATCTTCTTCTCCTGCATCGCGGTGAGAAGAGCCTGCTGGGACTCCATCCTCAGCATGTTTATCTCGTCTATGAACAGGACCCCCTTGTTGGCCTTGTGTATGTCGCCAGGCTCTATCCTGTCGTGCGACGGGGTCTCAAGTCCTCCTGATTGGAACGGGTCGTGCCTGACGTCACCGAGCAATGCTCCTGCGTGGGCCCCCGTGGCGTCGACGAACGGGGGCATGTCGCCCGGATCATGTCCGACGAGGACCTTGGGTACGATTATGACCTCGGTCTTCTGGTTGGGGTTCCTGAGGAACAGCAGTATTATGAACACGCTGAACAGCGAGATGAACATTATAGTCCAGTTGTTGAAGAATATGGACCCCATAAGACCCAGTACGATTATGAACATGCTGACATAGATGTACATCGAGCTCTTCTGATTCTTCATGGCGGCCGCATGGGCCTTCTGCTCGGCCACGATGGCCTTGCCCTTTCCCGACGGGAGAGTCCTTATCCTGGGCTCGTTGAAATCCTCGGGATTGTGATATGCCACCACATCTTGGAGGTCTTCCTTGGGGAGATACTCCACCATGGAGTTCGCCAGCATCGACTTTCCGGTACCTGGCTCGCCGATGAGCATCACGTGCCTCTTTTGAGAAGCCGCCTTCTTCATGACCTCAACGGCCACATCCTGCCCGATGACGCGATCGGATATCTTCTCGGGAATTACGATATCCTCTGTGGATTTGAAGGTCTGCCTGTCGATCCACTTCTCTATAGGCTCGTCGGTCGGCTTCTCTTCTGCCTTGTTTTCCATCTTTACTCTCCTTGAATTAGTATGCACTTGTATATAAATATTACTAAATATGGTCACTGACGCCTGGCGAAAAACGCTAACGCTACGCAGAGAACGGCGATAATGCTTATTATAACTATGTCCCCCCCGTACTTATCCAAGAAGGTAGGCTCGACAGGGACTTCCGCCGGACGGAAATACAGTTCGGGCGAGTTGATCACCGAACCGGTTTCCATGAAGCCTGAAATATCTGGGTCATGGGATGCGGCGAATGTGTAATCGGTGTTATACCCATGGTCGTTCGAAGCTACCATCAGGTAGTGGCTGGTGTTCTTCGACTCGTTTAGCCCCACATCTGCCCCGTACCATCCCTCGGAGCCCTTTACCGCATTCCACGAATGGGAATACGATCCGTCTGGGTCGTTGAGCGCTCCGCATACGATCGCAACATCATAATCTGCCGCAGAGTTTTCGGCGCAGTATTTCACGGCGGCGGCGAAGCCGAAGCTGTTGGCCTTTCCGAGGACCATGGCGCCGTATGCCGTGTAATAGAGGGGATTGTCCGTGTCCTCGGTGTACGCTGCCGAGCTCCTGAGCTTGGAATCTATCAGCTTCATGGCTTCAGAAACGGAAGTGTCTGCCTGTATCTCTATGCTGCCTGCGAAATCGGCCATCGATTGCTCATAGGTCTCTGAAACACCTTCCGGCAGCGAGAAAGTAACGGTCCTCGAGGACTGGTCATATACATATGATCCTGCCAGGTCACCTGGCACCTTCAACAGCCAGATCATCCCTGGGTTGTCCAGGTATGCCGCCGCTACGGCATGCTTTACGGAATTTGCGTCTGCTTCCGAGGCGAGAGTGACGGACCATCCGTTATCGGAGGAGGGGACGGTCGTTATCGCGTCGTAAACTGCTTTCTCATCATCTTCGAGCTGCGAATAATATGAAGTGAAATCCGCCGTCCCGGCTTCCGAGCTGTCGGCTGTGACGAGCGGAAGGAACAAAAGCGGCGATACAAAAACCAGGGCTAGAAGGGCTCTCTTATCCATTTCGCCTTTATATTGCCAAGTAATAATTAACGATTGTGCAAAATGCTTCGATAAGGGTTAATTATCGCGTCCCGTATGCCCGCGTATGAGATTCGATGAGCTCGACGTTCCTGACAACGTCGCTGACGCCCTGCGGGAACACGGCTTCATTGAGCTTCATCCTCCGCAGGCCGAGGCTCTGCCGATAGCCCTTGAAGGACGGAACCTTGTGGTTTCGGTGCCTACCGCTTCAGGCAAATCGCTCATAGGTTACATTCCGGCGATGAAGAAGGTCATCAACGAGCGCAAAAGGGTCCTTTACATCGTGCCTCTCAAGGCTTTGGCTTCGGAAAAGAAAGATGATCTGGAATCCTTCTCGCACCTCGGATTCACCGTTGCAATGAGCACAGGCGACCTGGACTCGGATGACGGTGGCATAAAGGACGCCGACATCGTCGTGGCGACATCTGAGAAGGCGGATTCGATGATCCGCCACGGAAGCAGATGGATAGATTCGGTCGGACTTGTGATAGCCGACGAGATCCACATGATCCACGACCCGGGGAGGGGGCCCACCCTTGAGGTTGCGCTTACAAAACTTATGAGGAGGAATCCCAACCTCCAGATAATCGCTCTATCTGCAACCATATCGAACGCAGAAGACCTGGCACTATGGCTGGAGGCCAAGCTTGTGAGGAGCGACTGGCGCCCTGTACCGCTCAGGGAGGGCGTGTTCTTCGATGGGGAGATAACATTCGACGACATGAAGAAAAAGGAGGTACCTGCAGAAAAAGACGAGATCTGGGCTTTGATGAAACAGACCATCATGGAAGGAGGCCAGTGCCTCGTCTTCGTCAACGCGCGCAGGTCCACGGAATCCCTGGCAAACAAGTTCGCTCCGAACGTTGCCGAATTTGCAGGCAGGACACTTTCGAAACAGGATACGGACTTGCTCGAAGGAGGTTCTGAACCCACATCTCTGGGAAAAAAGCTGGCACATTGCGTTTCATCGGGTACTGCATTCCACAATGCGGGCCTTACATACAGACAGAGAAAGTATGTCGAGGACAACTTCAGAAGCGGAAACATCAAATGCATCGTCGCGACGCCCACTCTGGCCGCAGGCATCAACCTGCCTGCCAGGAGGGTGATAGTCAGAGATACCGGCAGGTTCGAATCCAACGCAGGTATGGTCCCCATATCCGTAATGGAGGTTAAGCAGATGTGCGGTCGGGCGGGAAGGCCGGGGTACGACCCCTACGGCGAGGCCGTGCTCATCGCGAAGAACCAGCGCGACAGCGACCGTCTCATGTACGATTACATCATGCACGACACCGAGCGCCTCACATCCAAACTGGGGAACGAAGTCACTCTTAGGAGCCACATACTGGGCCTGATCGCCACGGGCGATGCTTCCTCGGACGAAGACATAGTCGAATTCCTGCAGTCCACATTCTATGGAAGCACTTCTTCGCTTTTTGGTGTGGAAGGCGTGGTGGAGAAGGTCACCGATTTTCTTGCCAGGGAGGAGATGGTGGAGAAGAACGGCAGCTCATTGAGGATACTGCCTTTCGGAAAAAGGATCTCGGACCTGTATATAGATCCCAAGTCAGCAGTGATACTCAGGGATGCCGTGAACAACATGAAGGAAGGCACAGACGTGTTCTCGATACTCCTCGCGGTTGCGCTGACCCCCGACGTCATGGGACTTTATCCGAAGAAGAGCGATGAAAACAGACTTACCGCGCTTGCGGAAGAGTATGAGGGCAAATGCCTCTTCGATCCTTTCGAAGACCCGGAGTTCAATTACGAAGTGTTCATGGGCGCCCTCAAGGTGTCCGCCATGACCGAGGATTGGATATCCGAGGTTCCCGAAGACGTCATGACCGACACCATGGGCATTGGCCCGGGTGACATACGGTCAAGGGTCGACATGATGGACTGGATAATGTACTCGATGAGCGAGATCGCGTTCATCATCAGGCCTGATTCGGTGAGGGCCATCAGACCTCTGCTGACAAGGATAAGATACGGTGTGAAGGCGGAGCTCATCGACCTGGTATCGTTCCGCGGTGTCGGCAGGACGAGGGCGAGGATACTTTACGACGCGGGATACCGCAACAGGACCGACATAATGTCCGCTGACGAAAAGACGCTGGCATCTCTTCCGCGTATAGGGCCCTCATTGGCAAAGGGCCTTAAGAACCAGGCCGGCGGTTCTTCCGGGACGGTCGCGCCGTTACCGGATTGGGACCCCGACGCGGAGGAAATGGACGCAATGGCCGAAGAATATTGCGGGGAAAAGGTTTCCAAGCAGTCCAACCTGCTCGACTTCTGATCACCTGGAAAGGATCTTTTCCACTTCAGCGACGGAGTTGGCGCACTTTATCGGCGGTTCGCTGTACTTGACAGCGGTGTCCGGGTCCTTGAGGCCGTTTCCGGTGCAGATCGCCACCACCCTCTCGTCCCTGTCGATGATCCCCTGTTCTCTGAGCTTCAGTATCCCTGCGACAGAAGCTGCGGAGGCGGGTTCCACGAACACGCCCTCCCTCCTTGCGGTCAGCTTCTGGGCGGAAACGATCTCCTCGTCCGTTACCGTGGCGGAATATCCTCCCGTGCCGTAGATCGCCATGAGGGCCTTCCTGCCGCTGACCGGGTTTCCGATGCGGATCGCGGTAGCGAGCGTCTCGGGGTTCTCCACGGGGACAAAGTCCTCCTCGTGACTTGAGAATGCCTTCGCGACGGGGCTGGAACCTTCTGCCTGAATGCCTGTGAGCATAGGCATTTTGTCGATCCATCCGACCTCTTCAAGCTCGGTAAGGGCCTTGTATACGGCCCAGATGTTCGCCGCGTTGCCCACGGGCAGGACGATTCTGTCTGGCACTCCGTATTCGAGCTGGTCCATTATCTCGAAGAGGACGGATTTCTGGCCTTCGGGGCGGTATGGGTTGATCGAGTTCAGAAGGTATATCTTCTTCTCGTCGGCCATCTTCCTGGCCAGCGCAAGTGCATCGTCGAAGTTTCCGTCCACCGAAAGGACCTTCGCCCCATAGAAAAGAGCCTGGGCCAGTTTTCCCGCGGCCACTTTGCCGGACGGAAGGAACACGGCGCATTTTATCCCCGCCTTGGCCGCATAGGCCGCCAGGGACGCGGAGGTGTTTCCTGTTGAAGCGCAACCGACTACCTTTGCGTCGAGCTCCTTGGCTCGGGTCACTCCGACGGTCATCCCGCGGTCCTTAAAGGATCCTGTGGGGTTAAGCCCTTCGAACTTCACGAACATCTCTTTGACGCTCGCCTGTTCGGCGAGGGCTTCCGTCTTGTAAAGAGGGGTTCCTCCCTCCTGTATCGAGATCTTGTGGGCAGGGTCGACGGGCAGGAAGTCAGAATACCTCCACACCCCCAAAGGTTCTTTCCTAAGGTCTGCCGGTTTTTTCTCCTTTACTTTCTCAAGGTCCATCTTGACCGTGAGCAGCCCGCCGCATCTGGGGCATATGCTTACGAAGGGGTCTTCCACCGTCGCTCCGCAGTCCCAGCAAATTACTTTATGATTCATCATATCAGATCCTCCTGCAACCAACGCCGCAATCGGTGACCCATGTTTTACAACCGATACCCGCATCCACGAACACGTCTTTCATGCTTTCCGCTATAATCTTTCCGTCGTGGGTGTTCTTGTCGTAGAAAGACATCACGCAGGGCCCGGAACCTCCAAGAAAAGAGGCCAGAGCGCCGTGGGACATCGCCGCGGACTCTGCCTCCTTCAGGTGTGGTACGAAGTGGCTGCGGAAGGGTTCCGAAACAAGGTCCTGAACGGACCTTCCGATAAGTCCCAGATCTCCGGTGTCCATCCCATGGACCAGACATGCCGCATTTCCTGCGTGGAATACAAGATGCTTGAGGGGCACCTCTTTCGGTATGACCTTCCTTGCTTCCTTGGTCTCCACATATATGTCGGGAAGCGCGACCACCAGCCCNNAGTGGCTCCTGAACGGCTCCGAAACAAGGTCCTGAACCGACCTTCCGACAAGTCCCAGGTCGCCGGTGCACATACCGTGTACGAGACAGGCCGCATTGCCTGCATGGAACACGAGATGCTTCAGTGGCACCTCTTTGGGTATGACTTTCCTCGCCTCCTTGGTCTCGACGTAAATGTCCGGGAGGGCTACAACCAGGCCCAGGTTCTCAGGGGGCCTGATGGAGATCATCTCGAAGGGCTCGTAGGACCTTATGACGGTGAATCCTCCCACGATGCATGGTGCCACATTATCGGCGTGGAATCCTCCGGAAGTCACGTCTTCTGCATGTGCGGCGCAAAGAACCAGTTCGGTCTGGCTGAGCTTC
>DAMX01000047.1:6929-11239 GCA_002497195.1 Methanomassiliicoccaceae archaeon UBA354
ACCAGTTCGGTCTGGCTGAGCTTCTCTCCGCACATGAGGTGTGCCAGGTATGCCCCTCCTGCGGCGGATGCGCCCGAAGACCCGATACCGCTGCCCGGCCTTATCCCCTTTCTGATCCTGAACTCGATACCGAACTTCTCTCCCGACCTCCTCAGAACCTCGGCGGCTGCAATGCAGACCGAGTTCCTTTCCGGGTCTGTGGGGATGATCTCGCTCCCGGGTCCGGATATCTCCGAAATGTAGAGACCGGACTCTGTCTTCCTGCCTTCTATCACATCATAAGGTTCCATGAGGGCCAGTCCGAAAGTGTCGAACCCGGGCCCTATGTTGGAGGTGGTGGCCGGTGCAGCCACTCTGATCCATTCGTTTTTCATCTGAACGCGTCCTGGAAAGATTCCTTCGGTCTGCCGTACCGCGCAGTATTTGATATACTTTATCCGCTCGGCCACGGGACGGTGGGCAAAATTAAAACCATGGTCGGGATATCGGTCCATATGGCCGACCTCAGAGTGATAGGCATCAGATGCAGAAGGTCTCCGAAGGAGGTTGCGGAACACTTCATCGCCATGGGGGCCGAGGCGATTGTTTTCGATCCTGACTTCATCTGCGGAGCCGACCATGCGATCTCTTCCTACATGCATGCCGAGAGAGCTTTATCTCAGGGAACCCAGAGGTCCAGGGGCATACTCACCGAAACGATACTTTACGCATCGGCCGACAGACAGATCGGACGAGCTCTCGGTAAGATGAGCCCAAAGGACGGTGACACCGCATTCGTTGTTCTTATAATCGGCGGATCGGAGAACCTGGCACTTTCGGATATAGGTGCGGAGAGAGATGATTCCCTCGTAGAATGCACAGAGGAGTCCGCCCGTAACATGGGGCTTAAGAAAAGTACGATCCCCTATTCTGACCTGATCCTGGAAAAGATAGCATCCGTTGACATCATGAAGTATTGAAAATGATGTAAAAGGTTTGGAGGGCCCGTTCAAAGGTCAGGAACGAACTTGAACCCGTAGTGTATCACGCCTGAAGCACCGTCTTCGTCCAGTTTGCGGAGCACCGAGCGCACGCGCATCCCTATCTCGACCTTCGAAAGGTCTACGTCGACGAGCTGACCGGATATCAGCAGGCCGTCGTCGGTCCTTATCATAGCCACCGCGTACGGCTTCAGGTTCCTGTTGCAGTCCGGTGCCTCGTGTATCACCGAGAAGGTGAAGACCTTTCCCTTCCTGGACACCTGATACGGGTGCATCTTCCCGAACCCGTTCCTCCTGCAGAAAGGACACATGCTGCGCTTGGGGAAGAATTTCCTGTTGCAGTTTCCGCACTCTGACCCCTCCAGATTGTATCTGGCGGGGATCTCCCTCCACTCTTTTGCCACTGTTGCCATCAGATCGCCTCCAGTATGCTGACGGTGACGGCGGAGCCTGTGCCTCCGACGGACTGGGCAAGCCCGTATTTCGCGTTGGCGACCTGCCTCTTGTCAGCCTTGTTCCTGAGCTGGTCCGCAATCTCTACGATCTGTGCGACGCCCGATGCGCCGACAGGGTAACCTCTTGCCTTCAGCCCGCCCGATGTGTTCACGGCTATCTTTCCGCCGAGCTCCGCCTGTCCCTCGAGGACGGCCTTGCCCGCCTCTCCTTTCTTGAAGAAGCCCAGGTCCTGGAGCGCCATTATTCCTCCTACGGTGTAGTCGTCGTGTACCTCCGCCACGGATATGTCCTTGGCCTCGATTCCCGCTATCCTGTAAGCTTCCTTGGCCGCCGAAGTGGTGGCCTTGAAGGTGGTTATGTCCTCTCTCTGGAACAGTGCCAGTGTATCGCTTGCCTGACATGCTGCGGCTACTTTCACATAGTCCACGCCCATTTTCTTCGCTACGTCGAGGGGCACCATCACAACGGCTGCCGCACCGTCCGAATAGGGGGCGCAGTCGAACACGTTCAGTGGCTCGGCCACGGGGCCTGACCTGAGGACCGTGTCCAATGTGATCGGGCTCTTGTACTGGGCGTTGGGATTGAGGGCTCCGTGCTTATGCGCGTTCACCGCGAAAGATGCTATCTCCTCACGGGTTGCGGTGCCTTCGTAGATCAGGCGCCTGGTTATCATGGCGTACAGCGACGTGAGCGTGAGGCCCATCGAGGCCTCCCACTCGGCATCGGCGGTGCTGTCCATGACGGACGCTGTGGATGCGTCGTCCAGGTCCGTCATCTTTTCCGCTCCTCCCACGAGGACCGCCTCGTGCATTCCGGACGCGACCGCCATGACCCCCTGTCTGAAAGCCACTCCTCCCGATGCCCCTCCTGCCTCGGTCCTTACGGCGGGGACGTTCCTGGTGGCCATTCCCGAATAGTCGGCGATCAGAGCATCTATGTGCTGCTGGTTGATGAAGCGGGAGGACATGTTCCCGATGAATATCCCGTCCACCTCGGAACCGGACATGCCGGCGTCCTCGATGGCTTTTATGCCCGCTTCTATGCCTATCGACCTAAAGGATTTGTCCCAAAGCTCACCGAATTTGGTGACGCCTGTACCAACAATTGCTACTTCTCTCATCTTAATCACTCCGGCATGATGATCTTTCCCTTGAACTTCGCATACAGCGCGTAGTCAAGGTACACTGGGTTCTCCAGGACCTTCTCCAGGGTCGGTGCGTTCTCTCTCTTGTAGTTCTTCATCTCGTCCGTCACGGTTATGTCGAAGGCGTCGCTTCCGGCACCGGAACCATAGGACGTGACGAATATCCTGTCGCCGGGCTTCGATTTGTCAAGAACGTTGGCGAGTCCCAGGGGTACCGCTCCGCTGTAAGTGTTGCCTATGGACGGCGTGAGCAGCCCGTACTGGATCTGCTCGGGGGTGAAGCCCAGCATCTTCGCGACCTTCTCGGGGAACTTCCCGTTGGGCTGGTGGAAAACGGCGTAGTCATAATCCTCGGGCTTGGTGTTGCGGTCCTCCAGCATCATCTTCGCTGCGGATACTATATGTTTGAAGTAGGCCGGGTCCCCTGTGAACCTCCCGCCGTGGCTGGGGTATGGTTGGCCCTCTCTTCTCCAGAAGTCGGGCGTGTCGGTTGTGAAGCTCAAGGTCTTGTTGATCCTGGCTATGATCTTCTCGGAACCGATGAGGAATGCCGCCCCTCCGGAGGACGCGGAATATTCAAGGGCATCTCCGGGAGCTCCCTGGGATGTGTCGGCTCCGACGGCCACTCCGTACTTGACGATTCCCGAGCCCACGAGGCCCATGCACATCTGTATGCCGGCCGTTCCGGCCTTGCATGCGAACTCGAGGTCCGCGGCCGTCAGAGCCGGGGTCGCCTGTATAACCTCGGCCAAGACTCCCGACGAGGGTTTGACCGCATAAGGGTGCGACTCGGACCCTACATAAACGGCGCCGATTTCCTTGGGGTCGACTTCCGGTACCCTCTGCATCATGTACCTGGCCGCCTCGGACGATATCGTTATTACGTCCTCGTCCGGCGACGGCACAGATTTCTGATCGATCTTCAATCCTTTCCCCATTCCTTTTCCGTCCGCGCCCCAGACGCGCCCGATCTCTTCAGGCTTGATTCTGTAGCGGGGGACGTATGCTCCGTAGCTTACAATTCCTACATCCATTCATTTCCCTTCCTTTAGTTTGTTCAGACGTTTCACTAGTTCTTCCACTGACAGTTCGGTCACCACGAGCGGGATCTTCTCAAGCTTTGCCAGCTTGATAGCCAAAAGGTCCGTGTTCTCCGGGCTCTGGTACACCACCATTGCGGGGGTAAGGGGATGCGCCCTTATCGCCACCATGGGGGACCTGCCGTAGTGCACGTTGGTGAAGATCAATGCGCGCTCGATGTTCCAGCCGTATATCTTGAGATAATCTTCGGAGCTGAGGTTGACTATCGCCTTCAGGGAGTCCACGATCGTGTAGCCGTAGATCTTCTTGGAGGGAGTCCTGTCCGTGTTCAGATTTTTACCGGAAACGACGGAGATTATGACCTCCGGGTCTACCCCGCTGTCGAACTCCTCCATGGCCAGAATACATTCGTTCCTCATCCCCGGCATATACCTTGTGGCGACCGGGGACCCGTTTATCCTGTCCAAGGCGATGAACGATTCCACCATCTTCTTCACGACCGCTACGCCGGGGGACTTTCTCCTTCCGGACTCGTAGTCGCTTATCACAGAGTTGGAAACGCCCATCCTATCCGCAAGCTGCTGCTGTGAGAGCCCAAACTCCTCTCTCCATTTTCGGACGATCTTGCCGGGCTCCGCCGACATGGATATCTCTCCTGCGATCTTCTCGCTGAGCTCATCCGTCATACC
>DAMX01000057.1:0-9158 GCA_002497195.1 Methanomassiliicoccaceae archaeon UBA354
CAACTCAAATATCTCTTCGATATCCTGCGTGCCGATGTTCAGGTCCTCCATCATCGGGCGGGCCTCGTCGTAGAGTTTCTTGTCAAGCTTCTGAAGGACCTCTGCGGTCTTCTCCTTGGGGACGCCGGCATCAGCCAGTTTCTGCCTCAATACGCCTATGTGGCCTATCCTTATCTTGTAGTCTTTGAGGCCCAGCGCTTCTATCATCGCCGCGGCCAGGGCTATAGCCTCCGCGTCCGTCTCCGGAGTGGCGGAGCCTATCAGCTCCGCACCGAACTGGAAAAATTCCCTGTATCTGCCGCTTTGGGGCCTTTCATACCTGAAGCATTGACCGAAATAGAATATCTTGATGGGTTTCGGCTCGTTGCTCATGCTGTTGACGAACATCCGTATAGCGGGGGCGGTCATCTCGGGGCGCAGGGCAAGGTCCCTGTCTCCCTTGTCCTTGAACGCATAAAGCTCATTCAGAACGTTCGGGCCGCTTCTGAGGATGAAAAGTTCCGCATCCTCGAATATTGGCGTCTCCGTCTCCCTGAAGCCGAACCTGAGGGCGACAGACCTTAGCTTCCCTTCATAGTATCTGCGCCTCTCCATCTCGTCCGGAAGGAAATCCCTCGTTCCGCGGGGACATTGGATCATACGCTCCGCTATACGGGAAACGATAATAAACGTGTTGCTTTGAAAACGTTAAAATGGGGAAATGGTTTATTCGGGATCAGAATTTTTCTTTCCGACGGTAGAGGAACATCCCCATCATTGAGAGCACGACTACTCCGGCAAGGGCGACGTAAAGCCAATCCTCATCTACCTCATCGTTCGACTCGCGTAGATATATCGGGTCTACGGCCTCGGCCTCGTCGGCATCGTAAACGGCGGCTCCGAATGCCGCCGCGGAAAGGGCCAAGACCGCTATTAACATGATCTTAGTTTTGCTGTTCATTTTCACACCCCGCCTCAAATAGCAGAAATATGAGTCTCATAAAGATGAACTGGCATTTAACTTAAACGCTCATAATGCTCAGCGTCTTACGATTATGGAGAGGATGTCCTCATCCTCCATTATGTGGTCCATGCCCACAGTCTGACCCGGGAACTTCGCGCTCTTACCCCAGACCATGGCATATCTGAACTGGTTCCTGAAGTCCCTGTGTATAAGCTCGCAGACGTCACCTACGTTATTGCCCCTCTTCACAATGAGGGGTACGTCCATATCGGCCTCCTGACCCTGGGGCTTCAGATAAACCCTTATCATGTCTATGGTATCGTACAGCGCCTGTTTCAGGTCATCTATCCCTTCGCCCGTTGCCGCCGAAAGAGGGACCGTACGGAATACATTGTGCTGCTTCTTGACTGCCTCCAGCTGCCCGGGCAGAGCCAGATCTATCTTGTTGACTGCCATAAGGGATTTGATGTACACCCTGTTGCCGGCGAGTACGTCCAGCATCTGCTCCACGTTTATGTCCTCGCGGACCACCACGGTTGCGTTTATGTGGCCGTAGGCTATGGTCATATCTTTGATCACGTCCTCGCTTATCTTGGTGAGTTTCAGGGTTGGCTTGACCAGCACTCCGCCCTGGCCTGTCGGAGAGATGACCACATCGGGTGCCTTCTGATCGAGACGGATCCCGGAAGAATAGAGCTCGTTGAACAGGACATCTATGTTCGGATTGAACACATCGACCACGAAAAGAATGATGTCTGAAGATCTGGCCGCCGCGATGACCTCACGCCCGCGGCCCTTTCCGCGGGAGGCGTCCTTTATCAGTCCCGGCATATCGAGTATCTGGATCTTCGCGTGGTTGTACTCCAGTATTCCTGGCACTACGTCCAGGGTCGTGAAGTGATATGCGCCTATCTCCGATTTGGCATCGGTCAGCTGGTTCAGAAGCGTTGATTTTCCAACGGACGGGAATCCGACCAGGGCCACTGTCGCATTTCCGGCCTTTTTAACGTAAAATCCTTTCGTGGGGCCCTTCGAGGAGCGCCTCTTCTCCTCCTCGGCGGAAAGCTTGGCTATTTTTGCTTTCAGCTTCCCTATGTGGCCTTCGGTGGCCTTGTTGTACTTCGTATTGGAGATCTGCTCCTCCAATTCTTTAATCTGCTCCTCGATCGTCGCCAATTGCTTCCCGTTCCTTGATAGTGAAAGGTTATATTAGAGTTGGCACAAAAATCAACTTAGATACTTTTTAATCAATGAACCCATTACAGGCCCGATGGCCATAGTGAGCACCGAGAAGTCGGCAGAAGACAAGAAGATCAAATTAACCACCAAACAGATGGTAGCGCTTGCTGTCAGCTTCGTTGTGACGCTGACGATCCTCATGTCTGGAATCTACATGATGTTCGGCTGTCTCGCCATGATCATCGTGGCAGTTTTGCTTTACATGGTACCTCACCTTGTGAAGATCAAGAACATCAAGGTGATGGTGATACACGGCGCGGTGTTCGCTATCGTTGCATTGCTGGCCGGAAGCCTGTACACTTCGCCCGCCTACGTGGATTCCCACAGTGAATTCCAAGAAAGCGGGGATTTCACGGGCGCTACATACAACGTCACATCGGACTCCTACGATTTCGACGTCACATATACCGATACGGACGCTGCCCACAAACCGGTGGCCACCGTCTCGGAGATAGACATGGTCGGATTTTCCAGTGTTTATGGGGTTAAAGGATCTGAAAGGACGATCGATCCCGTTTCGTACGACCAAACCACAGGCACCGCGACTTTCGATGTTCAGGTCGGAGACGGGCTGTATATCATATACTTCTACATGGCCGATACCTCGAACTCAGATGCCAAGGTCTCGGATTCCCAATCCGTCACTTTCTTCCTGGAGGACCTGACATCCAGCTCGGCCAAGAACTCGATCTACTGGATCGGTACAGGATACTACCTGGGGCTCTGCATGCTGCTGTACTTCATGATCCTGTTCCTAACATACGGGATGAGGTCCAGTGCCGAGAAGACCCGCGACAGGATGGTAAAACAGGGCCGCCTGTACCCCCCGGGATACGGAAGATGCAAACAGTGCGATTCCGTGGTCCTACCCGGCGAGATAAAGTGCCGCAAGTGCGGAGCTTACATCGATGTGCCAGCTGAGATAAAGCCCGAAAAGAAGGACTTCTTCATATGCTCGGACTGCGGCGCTGAAGTACCGGACGACGCAGAAAAGTGCCCCAAGTGCGGCGCGTCCTTCGATGACGATGTGGAGGTTGAGGTTCAACACGCCGACGGGACGGTGGAGATCGCGGAGTCGACATTCGATTGCCCGGAGTGCGGAAAGGAAGTGCCCAGTGCCTCCGAGTTCTGCCCCAAGTGCGGCAAGAAGTTCGACGGCAGGACCTGAAAAGGGCCTTCCCCCATACCGATAAAGGTAAAAACGACCCGGGCATTCATACCATTGGATGCGCTCTACTGGAGATGTTACCGATTCGGGACCCGATACCAAAGGAAGGTCCATCGCTTACAAGCTGGCAGACAAGCAGCAGGAGATCTCTGTCGCCGAGTTTTTCGAGAAGAACAAGCAGATCCTCGGGTTCGACTCCCGTTCCAAATCTCTGCTGATGGGCATAAAAGAGGCCGTGGACAACTCGCTGGACGCTTGCGAGGAAGCGGAGATCGCCCCTGACATATCAGTAAGAATAGAGCGCCTCGACGATGACGATTACAGGATAACTGTAGACGATAACGGACCCGGCATAGTGCACAGCGCCATAAAGAACGTTTACGGCCGCCTGCTCTACGGTTCGAGGTTCCATGCGCTCAGACAGTCAAGGGGACAGCAGGGCATCGGGATATCCGCCACGGTGATGTATGGCTACCTTACGACCGGAAAGCCAGCCCATGTCATATCCAAGGTCTCTGGCGAGGACGAGGTTGCCTGGGAGATGGACATCGTCATAGACACGAAGACGAACCGCCCGCTGGTAACAAACGAAAGGGCGTTCACCTGGGAACGGGACCACGGGACAAGCATAGAATTTACGATAAAGGGAAGGTATATGACGGGGAAGCAATCCGTCTTCGAGTACCTTAAGAACACCGCCATAGTGAATCCCCATGCCGCCATCACATTCCATGACCCAGACGGCAAGAGATGGACCTTTGAAAAGGCGACCGAAATAATCCCTCCAAAGCCCAGGGAGATCAAACCCCATCCTGAAGGGATGGAGATCGGCGACCTGATAAAGTTCGCCCACGGCAGCAAACAGAAAAACGTGAAATCGTTCCTAAAAGAGGATTTCTCAAGGGTCACCAGCCGCATCGCAGACGACATACTGGAACTGTCTAAAATAGATCCCAGGGCCCCGCCCCAGGACCTTACGAGAGACCAATGCGCCGCGATGATCGATGCTATCGGGAAGGTCAAGATCATGGCCCCTCAGACGGACTGCCTGTCGCCCATAGGCGACACTCTGATCAAGAAGGGCCTGATGCACGTGATGGAGGGGCTTCGCCCGGACTATTACGCCACGCCGGTAACCAGACCTCCTAAGACCGCGAACGGGAACCCCTTCGTGGTAGAGGCCGGCATCGTCTATGGAGGCGACATACCATCTGACGGACAGGTCAGCATACTGAGGTTCGCGAACCGCGTCCCGTTGCTGTACCAGCAGGGCGCATGTGCGATCACCAAAGCCATATCCGAGATGGACTGGAGGCGCTACGGCCTGGAACAGAGGGGGGGCAAAGGCATCCCCTATGGTCCTGCCATAATACTCGTGCATGTGGCATCCACCAAGGTTCCTTTCACATCGGAAGGCAAGGAGGCGATAGCCAGCTATCCGGAGATACTCAGCGAGGTCTCCGCCGCCCTCAGGCTATGCGCAAGGAACCTGAAGAGCCACCTTAACAAACTGGAGAGGCGCTCCAAGACGCATGCCAAGTTCGAGATAGTCCAGGAGATACTTCCGGACCTGGCGAAAAAATCCGCCGACTATCTGGAAAGGCCGTTGCCTTCCCTCGAGAGGACCATTACCAAGATAATGAACGTGGTGTGGATCGAACCTTCTGTTGAGAAGATCGGCAAGAACAACCGCAGATACATTTACAGGATCTACAACTACACCAACAACGTGAGGTCCTTCGGCCTGCATGCTCAGGTTCCCAAAGAATCCGTAAACCTGGCACTTTTCATGAATCCGTCCTTCGTCGATCTCAACGAAGAGGGCAAGGCGTACTGGGAGGTCAGGGACCTTCAGCCTTCCAGCTCTTCAGTCGTTTCCTTCGAGCTCAGCGGGGAGATGGCCGACACTTTCTCCCAGGAGGACGTCTACATATCGGGCATCAATCCCGCTATTGTCATGGGGGCCGAGCCGCTGCCGGGAGACTGGGGAATTAAAGGCATGGAGATAACCGAAGAGGAAGAGATCCTCTCGGAAGACGACACTTTGGAAGAGGAAGAGGAAGAACTCGAAGAAGAGGAATTCGAAAAGGAGGCTGATTTGAATGACTGAAAAACAAGATTACACCATAGAGAGCCTCACCGGTATCGTCGAAAGCCTGTACGACCAGATGGACAACGGTAACGTTCCCGCGATGAATATCTCGCTGAGGTCCAAGAGGAACATCGAGTTCGATCCAAAATCCAGCGTATGGAAGTACGGCGACCAGAAATCGGTACGCACCGCAAAGACGGTCAAGGGCGCCCTGATGCTGCTCAGGACCGTCTACACCGCAGACTTCATCAAGGGAATGCTGAACTCGAACAAATCCTCCACCTTGAGGGAGATGTACTACATCTCCGAGGGGTGGAACAATGCAAAATTTCACAGCCAGGACGAGAGCAATATACTGGCTGAGGACCTCGAGGTCATCACCGGCTGTATGAGGGAAGAGTTCAAACTACGTCCCGAAGAGGACGGCGCAAGGATATACGGCGACCTTACTCTGACGGAACTCACCCGCAAGGGCGAGAGGAAAAAGATCAACTGCATCGAAGACGTCGGAGATTCCGGATACGGAATACCATACAACGTGGGGCCGGAGAAGATCGAGTTCAAAGGCTGCGGCGCCAAGTTCGTGATGGCCATAGAGACCGGAGGTATGTTCGATAGGCTTGTCGAGAACGGGTTCCCCGAAAAGTACGACGCGCTGCTGGTACATTTGAAGGGTCAGCCTACGAGGAGCACGAGACGTTTCATCAAAAGGGTGAACGAGGAGCTGCGCCTGCCTGTCACCGTGTTCACCGACGGGGACCCTTGGTCTTTCAGAATATTCGCTTCTGTCGCATACGGCGCAATAAAGACGGCCCATATTTCGGATTACCTGGCCACGCCTTCGGCCCAGTTCATAGGCATAACTCCTTCCGACATACTGAACTACGACCTGCCCACTGACAAACTCTCGGAAAAGGACGTGGGGGCGCTGAACGCCGAGCTTTCCGACCCGCGCTTCAAGGACGAATTCTGGGAGAACGAGATCCAGGCGATGCTGGGGATGAAGAAGAAGGCCGAGCAGCAGGCCCTGGCCAAATACGGCCTCGACTTCGTCACCGACACCTACCTGCCGGAAAAGCTCACGGATATGGGTATACTCTGATCAGCCTGAAGCCTGGACTATCCTGTTGACCACGAAGTTCTTGTCCATGCTGGCCAGGAACGTACCCAACCTGGGTCCCGCCTTCTTACCGATGAATATCCTGTACATCGCACCGTATCCTCCCTTGAGTCCCAGGGGAGATTCCTTGGCGGTGTCGGCGATCGTGGAACCGATGGAGTCGGCATCCCAGTTGCAGTCGTACATCTTGACGGAAAGGGCCTTCAGGAATACCTTCTCGTTCATGGACAGCTCTATCCCGGGCGGTACGGTGCTGCAGACCGAGAATTTGACGCTGTCGGGCGCAAAACCGTTGAGCCAGTATCTGACACAGTCCACGCGGCGGGCGAGCCTTTTCCTGTCGCCGTCCGCCATGTCCGAAAGATCTTCGGTGCGTTCAAGGACCTCCAGCACTCCTTCGAATCCGGAGGCCATCTGCGCGACGTTCACGAGATGCCTGTAGGGTATCTGTTTTGGGAGACGCGGAGGTACGTGGTTGTGCTGTGCGATCACATACGCCCTTACGGAGTTGTCTTCGGCCTCGGTCCATTCGCCGGCGAAGTGCAGGCGCTCCATGCGGTCGTACTCGTCAGCGATGTCGAGTGTGCCCAGACCGGAGTCGTAATCGATTGCCTTCGACGGATTGACCCTGAGGAAGAGGTAGTTCAAAACCTCCGGGGGAGTCATGTTGATCGCATCGAGCCCCGTGACAGGGCATCCCAGCGACTTGTGCATCTGCCCTACGCCCTTTAGCTGAACGAACTCATAGGGGATGGGATAGGGAGCCTTCCCCCCATAGATCTCATCGACGATCCTCTTGCCTGTGTCGTACGATCCTCCGGCGGCCGCATGGTCCTTTCCGAAAGGTTCCGCAGATGTGTCGAATATCTTCCATTTCGCAGGCCACTCTAGCCTCCATGTGAGCTTTCCCTCGGCCTTCCGTACGTCGGCCTTTCCATGGTTTCCGCATGTGCACGAATATTCCATGTATGGGAATTCATAGGTGTCGAACACGGGCTTTGCGAATCTTCCGCAAGCCGAGCATATCGGATTGTAAGGCGCATATTCGGGATTCTCTGCCTTGCCGGTGACCTCGGTCATTATCTTGATTACCTGGTCCCTCTTCTTCATCGCTAGATCCACAGCTTCCGCGAATTTGCCTTCCCCGTACAGTTCGTGGGTCCAGATTATTTCGCACTGGACGCCCAGGGAGTCTACGGCGTCCAGGAACGGCTGCACGAAATGATGCGCGTAGTTCCTGTGCTTTCCGCAGGGGCACGGTATCCTGGATATTGGCATTCCTACGTACTTCTCGAACTCGGCGGGCAGAAAATCGTAACGTTTGCGGAGCGGGTCGAACGAGTCGATGAGATAGATCAATCTGACTTCCTTACCCAAGCCCTCTACCGCGCTTCGCACGGATTCACCGGTGATGGCCTCCCTCAGGCTGCCAACATGGATGATGCCCGTGGGACTGATGCCCGTGGCTATGAGTGGCTTCTCGCAACTCTCTGCGATGTCCTTAGCAATTACGTCCGCCCAATGCATTCAAATCGGAGCATCAACAGGTACGCTCTATTAAGACATTTTCCACACCGGACACTGAAAACAGATAAGCTTTTTATATAGACCTACAATTGTGAGTCTGATGGCACAGAAAAAGAACGACGGCGGATTCCAGTCTTCGGCCGGACTCATGAGATATTTCGACTCGGAGACCGACAAGGGGATAAAGATCACACCCAAGGCAGTCATTGGTATAGCCATCGCTCTGGTCGCCATAGTCATCGTGGCGCAGGTTTTCTTCCCTGTCTGATCAGGGCTCTTCCCAGCACGATATGGCAGGTTGCTCCGGTATCCCTTCCGGATACTTCTTCTTGTAAGCGCGGTAGAGGAGCGGGGGAGCTATGACGGTTGTGATGACCGACATGAGGACGATGGTCGCGTTCATATCCGGCGTCAGGTGGCCCGAGGCCAGTCCGATTGCGGCTATTATTATGCCGACCTCTGCTCTGGGCACCATTCCGATGCCGATTATGTTCGCAGACTTCTTGTCGATGTTCTTGTCAGAAATCCTGGACCCTATGTAGCAACCTAGGTACTTCGTTACCACCGCAAGCAATATCACATAGGCGGCCAGCATCAGTACGTTGACGTTGGTGAGCGATGATAGTTTGACCTGCAGCCCCACATTGAGGAAGAACAGCGGAAGAAAGAATGTTGTTATGGCTTCCACCTTCGGCTTGAGGTTCCATTTCTTGGCGTAGTCTGCCAGGATCATACCTGCCAGGAAAGCACCGATTATCGCGGCCAGCCCGAGGGCCTGCGACACTGCTGCCATGAAAAGGCACACCGCGATGGCGATCATCATCTTATCGAGCTTCCGCGACTCTTTCTCCGTTGGAAGCTTGCATTCTTTCTTTTTCCCGTACCACGAAGCGATACGGGGGGTGCAAGAATTGCAGAAGAAGAACACCGCCAGGACGAAAGAGACCGATATGAACACTATCCTTGCGATCCCGAGTATGCTCGTTCCGTCGGCGGATGCCATCCCGGCAACGATGGCCAATACTATCATTCCGAGAACATCGTCGATGACGGCTGCACCAACTATTAT
>DAMX01000065.1:0-10078 GCA_002497195.1 Methanomassiliicoccaceae archaeon UBA354
GATATTACGTCCACGCAGACCCGACGGAGTTATGGGATAAAAAACCAGAGGAAAAATGACGCCTCTAGCTTTTAATCATCAAAAGACAAAAATGTAAAAAAATTATATGCCACAAGACCATTCGTACACTTGTGGCTGAATCTGTTTACAGGACAAAACGCGGTTTCTGGTATTATCTCGCCCCTCTGTTGGCCGTGATCATAGCGTTAGCTTGGTTCCTGGCCCTTGACGGATGGATATGGGCCATTGTATGCGTCGCTGGTATTGCAGTGATGCTGTTCGTCTTCGTGTCCACAACCTACGTTTACCGCAGAACATATTACACTGTGACCTCGACCTCGGTGACGATCGATTCCACCGACGGCCGCATTGAGATCGCGTTCTCGAAGATCACGTCCGTTGATACCGAAAAGGACGACCGCTCGGCGTTCTACGGTATGTCAGGCGACACGGTCCGCATAAAATTCGGCAACGCCTCCTCTGTAATAATCTCCCCTTCCAGGAAGAAGGAGTTCCTCGAAGAGCTCAGGAAGGCGGGGCTGAACGTGGTTTGCTGAACGGTCAGTCGCTTACGGTCTCCTCGGCGGACTGGATGCACTTGGTCAGAACGGAATAGGCGTTGATCATATCGCTCTCGCCTACGATGAAGATCGTATCGGTGTAACAGCTGACGGTCTCTTCGATGTTGATCCCCGCATCGGAGAGGTTGGTGATCAGATACGCGATCACACCGGTGGTCTCCACAATCTTCTCAGGAGATTTCACGACGATCTCGACAAGGTTCTCTCTGACCTTTATGATGTTAAACCTTCCGACGGTATCCATTATCCTGTCTTTGAGCATCTTGTCCGCAATGATCGTCACCGCAGATGCAGACTGTACGACCTGCATGATCGAATTCTCGTTCCAAAGGTCCTTGAAAAGATTGTCCATCTTGTGGAGGACCGACCAGTCGTTCTTCGCCGTGACGATGCATGTCTTGGTCCTCATCTCCAGCCTGCTGTCTTTGAGGACGCTCAGTATGTCCATTTCATGGTTAGTGGTAAGGCTGAGCTTTGATGCGTATCTGCGGCAGGCGATCATGACCGCCTCCTCGTTATCTACGCCGATGTCCTTCATTATCATACGTGCCAGGGACGAATAGTTGATTAGGCCTTTCGCCACGCAGTCCTTTATGCTGGGGTGCGTGTCGATGTATACCCTGGTCTTCTCCGCCAAACTCTCTTTCGACAATCCCTTGGACATGCTCGGGACATGATTTTCTAAGTATATTATGTTTTATTGTGAACAAATTATTGATAAAAAGTCCCAGATATGTTCACCGCTGTATTTCTGGACAATCGACACATCTACGGGACTTCGATGGTGATCGTCATTTACACAGTAAGATGCGGACTTAACGTATATGATCTGCTCTTCGATTGAGAAATTCATTCTCATGACCGGACAATATTGTAACCTGATATGAAGAGGTCCGAGTCAAAAAGAAATGTTATGGGTGGGAGAAAATATTCCCCTCGATAAAGTATAATCTTTCACCGACTCCTTTGGATTATTTTCATACTTGGAAATATTATCCAATATTTCTTTAAGTCATTGTATTTTTTTGTAGCCAGTCATTATTTTCAACCTATGATGAGGAACATAGGCATTATATATCGATAAATAATGTTGGATGTATAATCCAATATTCATGACAGACGGTCATTTCGATGTGGGAAAAAACTGCCGGTCACGGATTATCGAAAATAATGGTGATAAAATGGACAGAAGATACATTGCAATATTCGCTGTGATAATCATTGCGGTCGCAGGGGTTTCCGCATATTCGGTCACCAACGGCAGATCGTCCGGCGACGACGATACCGTTACCATCACGCAGAACGACGGTACGGAAGTTGTCGTCCCGACACCGGTCTCCAGTGTTTGCGTGGTTAACACAAACGCGGCCGAGTTCCTGTCGATTCTCGGACTCAGCGACAAAGTTGTTGGCGTAAGTTCCACTATGAAATCGAAGCCCACAGAAGATTGGTGGGCCGAGTGTGACGATATAGGGTCATACAATACTCCCAACCCGGAATCCGTGCTCAACACGGGCTCCACGGTCATCATAGGACAATGCACCTCGATGGCTATAACGAACGTTGATGCGCTGAAATCCATGGGGATAACTGTCATCCTCCTGGATTGCTACGGTTTCAGCACCCAGGTCGGAGACCTCAAACAGTTGGCCAGCCTGTTCGGGGATGATGAGGCCACGGCGATAGCGGATTCTTATGAGGAGTTCTTCAACGGAATCGTTGACACACTGAGAAATGCGAGCTCGACTCTGACCGAGAGCCAGAAGAAGACCTTCGTCGCCACTATGGGCACAAGTGCCAGTTCCAAATACTATACCGGCGCCGCAGAACTGTCCGGCATGCTCGAAGACATTTGCGGTCTGAAAAATGCGATCTCGGAGATAGACAGCTCGGCGACTTCATCTTCGGCACAGATATCCCAGGAGTCTATAGTGGAATATTATAATGAAAATGGAATGGATCTCTTCGTTCTTCGAAACACAACCCCTTACGACCAGGGCCAATCTGAAATAGAGGCTTTCCTGTCATCGCATCCGGTGATAGACAGCAGCAATATGTTCGACAGCATGACGGTCATCAAGACAGTCGACTCCAAGGTGCTGTCCGGGCCGCGCTGCTTCGTGGGAATGATCTACTTCATCACGTTGATCTATCCTGAACTTGATATCAACGGATTGACGGTTGAAAATACCCTTGCAGATTACAACTCCACATTCGGAACGAACTGGACGTCTGTGCAGTTATTCTACCAATACTCCGTCTGATCCGGACGGCCGAAGAAACTAGGGCAGAGAGAACATGACGGCCTCAGAAAAAACAGAAACGGCATCCAGTAAAGAAAAAGCCGATCTCCAAGGCAGAGGAACTCGGGTGAAAGCGATATATGACGCGTCCACACGAAAAAAGAAGACATTCATAGCCGTGATGGCGGCCTTGCTGCTGGCAATGGTCGTTTTATCCCTCAGCCTAGGATCGGTGAGGATCCCGGCATTCGATGTTCTGGCGTGTATGTTCAACCAGATTGCCCCGGATACGTTCGCCCTTTCGAAACCGTACTACCATAACATAATCGTCAACGGCAGAGAGCCGCGCATACTGCTATGCATCTTCACCGGTATCGCGCTCGGCGCTTCTGGAACCGTGATGCAGAGCCTCCTGAGAAATCCGTTGGTTAGTCCCTTTACCTTGGGAGTCTCTTCTGCCGCGTCGTTCGGCGCAGCGATGGCTATTGCGTTCGGTAGCGCAATATTCGGGTCCGCATACTACGGGGTACTTGATGTGATGGGCATCACATTCTCGGCAAAAACATTGATCACAATACTGTTCGCGTTCTTCTTCGGAACGCTCAGCATGGCCCTGGTGCTCATAATCTCGAAGAACAACATTGCTTCGCAGTCCGTGTTGGTGCTGTCGGGAGTGGTCGTAGGATATCTTTTCCAGGCAGGAGTTTCATTCGCAAAATACATCTCGGACGACACCGCCCTGCGCGAAATAGTGAATTGGCTTATGGGAGGGATGTGGGGGGCCACTTGGAGCAGTATCTTTTTTATCGTCCCGATAGTCCTGGTGGGATTCTTCCTGTTGGAACGCCGGGCGGTAGACATGAACACGATGTCCGGAGGTGACGATGTGGCGAAAAGCCTTGGCATCGAGGTCCATAAGATACGAAGAGACCTTCTTATCGTCTGCACTCTGATAACTTCCGCTTGTCTGGCATTCACCGGGGTGATAGGTTTCATCGGCCTGATGGCCCCACACATATGCAGGATACTGATCGGTAATGACAACAGGTACCTGATACCCGCATCAGCGCTCATGGGAGCGATCATACTCCTACTGTCGGATACGGTGGCCAGAATCCTGATGAGCCCTCAGGAGATACCAGTAGGCATACTCCTGTACCTCATAGGCGGAGTGTTCTTCATCTGGCTGGTCTCAAGGAAGAACGGGAGGTATCTGGCATGAAGATGTCGGTGGAATCCCTTGTACAAGGATACGACGGAAGTACCGTCATAGAGGACATTGATTTCCAAACGTGCACGGGAAATGTACTTTCTATACTGGGGCCCAATGGGTCGGGTAAATCCACTCTGATAAAGACGCTCTGCAATCTCAACGACCCAATGTCGGGCCGGGTGAACATCGATGACCGCAACATCAAAGACTACAGCAGAGCAGACCTTTCCAAGATCTTGGGCTACGTACCCCAATATTACAACTATTCACAGTTCACGACGGTTCTCGACACCGTATTGATGGGCAGACGGCCATACATAAACTGGGATTACACAGAAGAAGACCTGGACATGGCAGAAAGATCGATGACAAAGATGAACGTTCTGGACCTGGCATCCAGGTTCATAAACGAGATATCGGGCGGCCAGCTCCAGAGGGTTTTCATTGCCAGGACCTTGTGTCAGAATCCTAACTTCTACATATTCGACGAGCCTACCAGCTCATTGGACCTTAGGCATCAGATAGAGACCATGAAGATCATGCGCGAGATGGTCCACGGCCAGGACCGCGGAATGATAATAGCTCTTCACGACCTGAACCTGGCACTCAGATATTCAGATAAGGTGCTGATGCTCAGCAACAAGAAAATATACAGCTACGGGGCCCCCGAGGAAACGATCACTCCCGAGTCGATAAAAGACGTGTACGGCGTCGAAGCTGAGATAATCAAGAACGAAAAAGGACCGTTCGTACTATCCTACGATTCTTGCTGATAATATGGGCCGATGAAAAAATAACAGAGATGATGCTCTTGAAAAATCTTAAGCTGGCTCTTGTTCAGATGAGGTCTATTCTGGGAGACTTGCATGCGAATCTGGAGAAAATGATGGCGTTCGTAGACCGGGCTGCAGAAGAAAAAACGGACATCATTTGTTTCCCCGAGATGTCCCTCACGGGTTATTCTTCTGAATACGGTCCGGAAGACGTAATATCGGATGATGACCCAGTGGTCGAAACTGTCAGGAATGCCGCCTGCAAAAAAGACATTGCCGTTATTTTCGGATTCATGGAGAAGAACGGCGAAGACCTCCCATATCTGACACAGCTGATCGCGTGCCCCGACGGGACTTACGTGAAATATCGCAAAACGCACCTGGGGACAAGAGAGGAAGGATGCTTCACATGCGGAGGGTCCATACCTGTAATCAGGACAAAAAATGCCATCATAGGTGTCGCATTGTGCTGGGAAGCACACATACCGGACATATTTTCTGTCCTCAGGAGAAATGGTGCAGAATTGATTTTCATACCGCACGCATCCAATCTCGGAGGCGAAAGACGAAAAGAAACATGGATGAGATATCTCCCCGCCAGGGCCTGGGACAACGATGTGTATGTCGCGGCCTGCAATTCTATAGGAGACAATGGCAGAGGATCGGTATCCGGAGGAGGCACTATCGTCATGAACAGGAGGGGGATCGCCATCTTCGAAAATTTCAACGGGACCGAGTCCTTGGACATCGTCGAATTGGAAGGGTTCGATCGTGACGACGGACTGTCCTACGACATGTGCAACATCAAGTACTTTCAGAGGAGACGCCCCGAATTATACTGAGCGCTACTGAGTCCATCCTCCTCTTTTGACTGATCGGATTATTGATTTATTATTATAAATGTCATTGAATATTTATATCTGGCATATTGTTTTTGGAACTCCCGCTCCTCAAAAACAGAGTAAATCGTTTCTGCTGCCGGACAGTTCGGAGGCGTAACCGGCAGCATTGAAGATGTTTATTTGATTCCTCGAATGTACATGTTCACCTCCTCTTGCACCTCCCGCACTCTTTGCACCCTGAGCACTTCCCGTTCCTGAATGATTTGACCGAAAAGTAGGCCGCTAAAAACAAAACCACGGCTACCGCCAGTCCCACTGCGATCGTGGCGATGTTCATACCGCGGCCTCCGAGGTCTTATGCCTGTATCTGGCGAAGGGCTCCTTGCTGACCAGTATGTATGCTATCAGCGCAACCGTCGCGAAGGCCGCGACCGTCCAGATGCCGAACGTTCCGTATATGAGCAGGCTGCCGATCTGGAAAATCACCATCGAAACCGCATATGCCAGGAGGCACTGGTACAGCACTGCCGCACCTGTCGCCTTCCAGGTCCCGAGCTCACGCCTCATGGCGCCTATCGCCGCGAAGCAGGGCGCGCAGAGCAGATTGAACACCAGGAACGAGAATCCGGCGATGGGCGTAAGCATGGCCGCTATGATCGGCCATATCTCGTCACCCGACTCTGCAACCTCGGAGAAGCCGAACAGGACGCCGAAGGTGCCCACCACGTTCTCCTTGGCCAGCAGCCCGGTTATGGTTCCCACCGAGAACTGCCATTCGTCGCCCCATCCCAGAGGAACGAATATCCATGTTATGGCGTTGCCTATGTCTGCCAGCATCGAATCGTTGATGTCGCCTACCATCGACATGCTCCAGTCAAAGGCCGAAAGAAACCATATGATGCCGCAGGCCAGAAGTATGAACGTACCTGCCTTCCTGACGAACGCCCATCCCTTCTCGAAAGTGGACCTTATGACAGTGGCTACACCCGGTATGTGATACGGCGGAAGTTCCATTATGAACTCCGACGGGGTCCCTGAAAGCGAGGGCCACTTCTTCAGGATTATCCCTGAAAGAAGAATAGCCAGCACTCCGAT
The DNA here is from genome assembly GCA_002497195.1 of Methanomassiliicoccaceae archaeon UBA354. GTDB lineage: Archaea > Thermoplasmatota > Thermoplasmata > Methanomassiliicoccales > Methanomethylophilaceae > VadinCA11. Next base: position 6,748 of record DAMX01000065.1, read on the forward strand.
GAAGTAAGAGGCGAGGGCTACCAACGCGGAGCCGCCGAAAAGCGCACCGGCTATGAGCGCGATTATGGGCAGCTTGGCCGAACACGGGATGAACGTTGTGGTCATCGCGGTGATCCTCCGGTCCCTCTCGCTTTCTATCGTACGCGATGCCATTATCCCCGGGACGCCGCATCCGGTACCGATGAGGATGGGGATGAATGACTTCCCCGACAGGCCGAACCTTCTGAAGACGCGGTCCATCACGAAGGCTATCCTGGCCATGTATCCGCTGTCCTCCAATATCACAAGAAGGACGAACAGCACCAGCATCTGGGGCAGGAAACCTAGGACCGCTCCGACTCCAGCTATGAGCCCGTCGACTATGAACGCCGTGAGCACCGGATCGACGGCCATGCTCTCCAGCCATGCTGCCGCACCGGGGATCGTCCACTCACCGAAGAAGACGTCGTTTACCCAGTCGGTCCCCCATCCTCCTACGGTGGTTATGGAAATATAATAAACCAGGAACATGACGCCCGCAAAGATAGGAAGTCCCAGCCAGCGGTTGGTCACGATCCTGTCGATCCTGTCGGAGGTGGTGTATCCTCCGGACGCTCTTTTTGTCTTCACGGAGGAGACCACGACATCGCTTATCGATGAATATCTCTCCGAAGCCACGAGGGAATCCGATTCGTCGTCCTCCGCCTTTTCCAGATCGTCTATTATCTCGGATATCTCTTCCCATGATTCGCCGATCCTTTCTATCGCCAGAACATCCCTCTCCAGGGCCTTGACGGAATACCATCTGAGGTGTCCGTCCGGCACCTTCCCTTCAAGCTTCCCGGAGATCTCGGAGATGCTCTTTTCCAGGGGATCGGAAAGCCTGACCGGCTTCGGCGTCTCGCCGGCCGACGATATCGCTTCGAGAAGCTCGTCCATCCCTTCGCCCTTGAGCGCAGATATCCCGACGACCCTGCATCCCAGTGCTTTGGAAAGTTTTTCGGTGTCGATTACCGTCCCGTCCCTCCTGACAGTGTCCATCATGTTCAGCGCAATGACCGTTGGGATGCCCATGTCCAGTATCTGGCTGGTGAGGTACAGGTTTCTCTCCATGTTCGTCGCGTCGACTATGTTTATTATCGCATCGGGTCTGCTGTCCAGCAGGAAGTCCCGGGAGACGACCTCCTCCGGAGAATACGGAGAGAGGGAATAAATTCCCGGCAGGTCCACCAGCACCGCACCGATGGCCTTTATCCTGCCTTCCTTCCTGTCGATCGTCACTCCGGGCCAGTTCCCTACCTTCTGCGAGCTGCCCGTGAGCCTGTTGAACAAGGTGGTCTTCCCGCAGTTCGGATTGCCCGCCAGAGCTATGACGCGGCTCAATTCCGTGCCCCCGTCCATAGCTCACGCTGTGTCATATCTATAATCGACATATTCTCACTCCACTTCGATCGCTTCTGCTTCGCTCTTCCTCAGACTCAGTTCGTATCCTCGTACGCAGACTTCCATCGGGTCCCCGAGCGGGGCGACCTTCCTCACAATGACCGTGCAACCTTTCGTTATCCCCATGTCCATTATGCGTTTCCTCATCGGACCTTGAGCACAGATGCGCACGACTTTGGCGGAACCGCCACAGGCCACTTCTCGGAGCGTGGCCATCAGCAGCCCTCCGGGATCACGAACACCTTCGAGGCCATCGACCTGTCCATAGCTATCCGGGTGCCTCTGATCTCAAGGAGAAGATTCCCCGAGATCGTGTTCACGACCGACACGTCGGTCCCGACCACGAACCCCAGATTGGAGAGGTATCTCCGCAGCTCGCACCTTCCCGCGATGCAGACTATCTTTCCGGACCTCCCGTCCCTGACCATGGCCAGCGGTATTCCTCCGGCGGAGGGGGCAGACAGCCCCTCATCCTCCGATTCTTTTCCGTTCACGCATCCGCAGCAGGAACTGCGGCATGCATTGCATGTTTGTTGCATAAGTTTAGGAATACCTAAATACTATATAAATTTAGGTCTACCTAACATAATTAGGTTGAATGAATATTGTCATCGCAAGTTGTGATCTTATTATATCTGGCACTATAAAATTGGGATATTTAGGGCCTGAAAATTATTAAGAAAAGATAAAAGGTTTGATTTTCAGATGTCAGAAAACGCATTCTTTCAGAAGCGCAGTGAACCTGTCCTTCTCTGAATCGTTGATGATGAGAGGCGGTATCAGACGTACAACGTTGCCATGGCAGACGTTGACCAGAACGCCGTTGTCGCGGCAGTGCGTCTGGACCACTTTAGCCGTCTCGGGCGAATCCATCTCGATCCCGATGATCAGCCCGTATCCGCGTACTTCCTTTATCTTAGAAGATCCGACGGACTTCAGATCGTCCATCCAACGCTTTCCGACCGACGCGGCGTTCTCAACGAGCTTCTCTTTCTTCATTATGTCTATGACGGCTTTTCCGGCAGTGCATACCATCGGGTTGCCTCCGAAGGTGGTTCCGTGAGATCCCGGTGTCATCACCTTGGATATTTCGTCGGTTGAGACCAAAGCCCCGATCGGCGTTCCTCCCCCAAGCCCTTTGGCCATGGTTATGATGTCCGGTACGACATCGAAATGTTCGATCCCGAACCACTTTCCGGTGCGTCCCATTCCCGTCTGCACTTCATCGACCACCATCAGCGTGCCGTTGTCGGTGCATATGTCCCTTACCGCCTTGAAAAACTCCTCGGAAGCTGTCGCCACGCCCCCTTCTCCCTGCACAGGCTCGACGAGAAGGGCGGCGGTGTCTTTGGATATGACCGATTTTACGGACTCTGCGTCTCCGTAGTCGTAATAGCTGAATGCGTTGCTGATCAGGGGTTCGAAGGTCTTCTGGTACTTCGTCTGCCCGGTGGCTCCCAAAGAGGCTGCCGTGCGTCCGTGGAATCCGTTGAGCGCAGAAATGACCTTGTGCTTTCCGGTATAACGCACGGCGAGCTTCATCGCTCCCTCGTTCGCCTCCGCTCCGCTGTTTACGAACAAGGTGCGGTCCAGGTTCCCCGGCGCGATTTCGGAGATGCGCTGTGCCAGCTCTGCCTGTTCCTTAACATAGTAAAGATTGGACGTGTGGGTCATGCGGGCCACCTGGGCCTGTACGGCGGCCACCCATTCGGGATGCGCGTATCCCAGAGCGTTCACCGCTATGCCGGCCACCAGGTCGAGGTATTTTTTCCCCTCTGTGTCGTAGAGATACGGTCCTTCCCCGTGGGTGAACGCCGCTTCTATGCGTCCGTAGTTCTGGAAAAGGTACTTCTGGCTCATCTCTTTGATCTCTTCGAAATCCATATTATCACTTCGTAATGACTGTTCC
>DAMX01000065.1:10277-10478 GCA_002497195.1 Methanomassiliicoccaceae archaeon UBA354
ACTTCGTAATGACTGTTCCCTTGCTGCTTTCGGCCGATATCCCGGACACTATGTTGTCCGGGTCCTTTCCATTCACCATGCGCACTGCGCGTGCTCCGGCCCGTACTGCCTTTATGCAAGCCTCGACCTTGGGGATCATCCCTCCCGATATAGTCCCGTCCTTTATGAGTTCCAGAGCTTCGTCCGTTGTCAGCCTGTCAT
>DAMX01000073.1:0-4160 GCA_002497195.1 Methanomassiliicoccaceae archaeon UBA354
CCTGACGAACATCCTCCCTCCCGGGCGGAGGACCCTGAAACATTCGGAGGCGAACATCTTCATCCCCTCATCGTCCAGATGCTCGGTCACATGGACGGCGTAGATGCCGTCGAAGGCGCCGCCGTCGAACGGCAAATCGGTGCAGTCCGACACAAAGAACTCCGTGCTTCCGCCCAGTCTTTCCCTGCACGAGTCCACCGCGGCGCTGGAGAAATCCACGCCGGTCACCGAAAACCCCATCTCCGCCAAGGCCGCGGAGGTCTTCCCGTTGCCGCATCCCACGTCCAAAACCGAACTTCCTGCGGAAAGGCCCATGTCCGGGACTTTCGATGAGCCCCTCCATGCCCTCGGCTGTCTGCGGTAAAGCTCGTCCCAAGCGGCCCTTTCCTCTCCCATCCGATGGTCCAACGCGCTCGCTCAATATAAATAAAGGGATACGATAGGGAATACCCAGTGGACCGCCATGTTCTGGAACCATGACATAGAATGCATGCCGAAGGAAGAATTGAAGAGGCTGCAGTATGGCAGTATAAAAAATCTCGTTACCGAGCTCTATTCTTCCAACGCATTTTACAGGCACAAGATGGATTCCGTCAACGTAGGGCCTGACGACATAAGGTCTCTTTCCGACGTTTCCAAGCTCCCCTTCATGACGAAGCAGGAGTTCAGGGACAACTACCCCACGAAGATGTTCTCCGTGCCCAACACGGACATCGTGAGATATCACGTATCTTCGGGTACGACGGGCAAACCCACGCTGGTGGGATATACCAGGAACGATCTGGAATACTGGACGGAAGCCCTCGCCCGGTCTCTTTCGTCGATAGGTGTGGGGGAGGACGACACCCTGCAGGTGTCCTATGGATACGGGCTGTTCACCGGCGGCCTGGGCCTACATTACGGGGCCGAACGGGTCGGTGCGTCGGTGCTTCCCGCAAGCACGGGAAGCACGGAGAGGCAGCTGGAACTGATGCAGGACCTCGATGTCACCGTCATCGCGTGCACCCCCTCGTACTTCATACATATGATCGACGTCGCCAAGGAGATGGGGATCGATTTCCTGAGGGATACGAAGCTCAGGAAGGCGGTCCTCGGTGCAGAGCCCTGGAGCGAAGGCATGAGAAAACGCATAGAGGAGTCTTCTGGCGTCAGGGCGTACGACATCTACGGGACGTCCGAGCTCGCCGGGCCCATGTTCACCGAATGCGAGGAACGTGACGGCATACATATTTGCGGAGACATAGCCTACATGGAGGCGATCGATCCCGAGAGCGGAGAGGTCCTGGAGCCCGGAGAGAAGGGCGAGCTTGTGGTTACGATGCTGAAGAAAGAAGCGTTCCCCCTCGTCAGGTATAGGATACGCGACCTTTCCGCGGTCTGCGACGAAGTGTGCGCATGCGGAAGGAGCTCGCCCCGCATCTCAAGGATATCCGGCAGGTCCGACGATATGCTCATCGTCCGCGGGATCAATGTTTTCCCGTCACAGATCGAATATGCCCTCATGCAGGTCCCCCAGGTGGGAAACCAGTACATGATCCAGGTGACCAGGGACGGCGCCTTGGACAACATGGTCGTCCAGGTCGAGATAAGGCCCGAGTCCTTCAGCGACAAGGTCGAGGACATGATACTGCTGCGCTCCCACATAGAGAGCGAACTTAAAAAATACCTCAACCTTGCTGTACACGTGGAGCTCAAAGCCCCCGGGGAGCTGCCCAGGTTCGACGGCAAAGCATCCAGGGTCAAAGACAAGAGGTCGTTATAATGCCAGAAGAGAACGTCATAATTCAGCTTTCGATTTTTGTGAACAACGAGCCGGGGCGCCTAGCGGCCATCGCCAGGACGCTGAAGGAGAGCAGGGTCAACATGAAAGCTTTCAACCTGGCCGAGTCCGCCGAGTTCGGGATACTCCGCGCGATAGTGGACGACCCCGAGGAGTCCTTCGAGAAGATCAGGCAGAAGGGCATAATAGTCAAAAAGACCCAGGTCATCGGTATAGTGATAAACGATGCGCCCGGGTCCCTCTTCGAGGCCGCCGACGTATGCGGCCGCGAAGGCATCAACATCGAATACGGATATGCCTATGCGGGCAAGAATCTATCCGCATTCTTCATCCGCGTCGACGAACCCCACAGGGCCGTCGAGGCCCTGAAGAAGGCGGGGATAGAGCTGGTAAAAGGAACGGATATCTGATGAGCAATCTCAACGTCGCTGTCCTGGGCGCCAAAGACGTCGCGGGCGAGATAGGCAAGAAAGGGACCGTCACGGACATAACTTTCTTCGAGCTTAAGAAAGGGAACGATTCGGTGACATTGCTGGAACCTTCGAAATACCCTGAGAAGATGTCTTCGATCTTCTATGCCGTGGAGATGGCGGAATTCGCGATCCTGGTGGTGGACAAGATAGACTCCTTCCTGGGCGAGACGATAGTCATGGCCGACTGCGTAGGCATACCCAAAGGATGGATCGTCCTCAGGAACTACATACAGCCGGAGCAGCTGAGGCCCCTCATCGCCGGGACCTGCATGGAGAACTACGATTTCAAAGAACTCGAGCCGATAACGATGAGGGACGAGCTGCTGAAGATCGCCGCCGATCAGAACAGGAAGCCGGGCGAAGGCACCAGCGGGTCCTGCCCGGTGGACAGTCATTTCAACGTCAAAGGGGTCGGGACCGTCGTCCTCGGCTCGGTCGCCGAAGGCCACTTCCGCAAGCACGACAAGATGACGGTCCTTCCGCTCAAACGCGAAATCGTCCTTAAGTCCATCCAGAAGCACGACGTCGACGCCGAAGATGCGGTGAAAGGCGACCATGTGGGTCTTGCGCTCAGAGGCATAGAGTCCGACGAGCTCGACAGGGGCTTCGTCATCACAACGGACCGCGAGGTCACGATGACCCGCAGTTTCACCGGGAAAGTCGAGATGGTCAAGTACTGGAAGAGCCCGCTCAAGGACGGCATGGTCATGCATCTGGGACATTGGATGCAGATGGTCCCATGCTCCGTTTCCGTCTCAGGAGAAGAGGTGACCCTCAACTTGGAGTCGGACCTGATCTACAAGCCCGGAGACAGGGCCGTGCTGATGTATCTGGAAGGCGGAAAGCTCAGGGTCGCAGGCTCAGTTACGCTTTGAACAAGAGGTCGCCGGAGACCTAAAGGTATAAGTCGTAGCTCTTTATTCGGACAATAACGTGCTAGTCGATAGCACGGAGGCGTGTATCGAATGGCATATTGGAACAAGGAACTGGAAACCAAGCCGAAGGAAGAATTGCAGAAGATGCAGCTGGGTCTGCTGAGGAACGAGCTGCGGACAATGTACGATTCCTCGAAGTTCATACACGACAAGATGAAGTCCGTGGGGCTGCTGCCCGAGGACATAGACAGTTTCGAAAAGTTCAGAAATGTCCCTTTCATGAAGAAGACGGACCTCAGGGACAACTATCCCGATAATCTCTTCGTCAAGCCCTACAACGAACTGGTCCGGCTCCACGTTTCTTCTGGCACCACAGGCAATCCGACCGTGGTGGGATACACTCAGAACGACCTTGACAACTGGGCCGAATCCTTGGACCGGGGAATGGTATCCTTCGGTATGTCCAAAGACGACATTCTTCAGAATTTCCACGGCTACGGACTTTTCACCGGCGGACTGGGCGTCCATTACGCCGCGGAGAGGATGGGCGTTACCGTGCTTCCAATAAGCACCGGCAACACCGAAAGGCAGATCAAGATGATGCAGGACCTCCCGATAACCGCATTCGCCGGAACGCCGTCCTATATGTTCCACATCGCCGATGTATGCGACCAGAAGGGGATAGACATCAGAAGGGACACCAAGGTGCGCTATGCCATAGCCGGCGGCGAGCCCTGGTCCGAGAGCATGAGGCAGAAGCTCCAGGACAGGACCGGGATGAGGGTCCACAACTGCTACGGTGCCAGCGAGTTCTACGGGCCGATGTTCCTGGAATGCGAGAAGCAGTCCGGGCTCCACATCTGGGCGGACATGGCGTATGTGGAGGTCCTCGACAAAAACGGGGAGCAGTGCGCAGACGGCGAGAGGGGCGAAATGGTCGTCACCATGCTCAAGAAGGAGGCGTTCCCGCTCATCCGCTACAAGATAGGCGACATCTCCGCTTTGACATGGGAGAAGTGCGACTGCGGACGC
>DAMX01000070.1:0-186 GCA_002497195.1 Methanomassiliicoccaceae archaeon UBA354
CGGCCGTCCCGATCGGGACGGCCGATACCTGGATCGGGGTGGGCTCTTCCCATCCCATGTCGTCCATGGCTCTGGCAACTTCTTCCGGAATACCTATATCTGTGAATTTTGAGATCATCATACCACTTGATCCGAACTTAAACAGCCTGTGACTTCAACACAGACAACGCTCAATTTCGCCACTCG
>DAMX01000070.1:499-7869 GCA_002497195.1 Methanomassiliicoccaceae archaeon UBA354
CAATCTGTGGAAATGCACTGTGGATGTGGTGTAGCTGGTTATCACTTAACCTTGCCAAGGTTAGAACTCGGGTTCGAATCCCGGCATCCGCACTCTTTTTCTCTGAAAATGATCCTCTCTCCGTCCGTTTGAGGGTTCTGCGGATTTCCCAATCTGCGTCGTGGTGTCGTTCTCCGGGATTCTGCACATTTCTTTTTCATCTTCCCCTCGTGCGGAAGTCTGTCCGACGAATGTGCAACGTAAACCCTCTGAAAACGTAAGATTATATATCTTTCAACGAAAAATATATTTATCTTATATTTTTCATATTAATAATTAGCGATACGGTTATATTAAGAGGGGCAGATATTTAACCATGTACGCGAACGAGCGGAAATTCAGTAGGACTGTGTTATTGCTTGTCGCAACGGCATTCTTGGCGCTGGGCCTCGGCGCCTCGGCAGTGTTCGTCAACGACATCGAAGAAGCCTCTGCAACAGCTTCCAACATAGACGCCCAAATCGGAGATTTTACTTATGATTTAAACATCACAAATAGTACGGCTACGGTCAAAGGCCTAAGTGCTGAGGGGACGTCGAAGAATTCTGTCACGATTCCTGCTTCCGTAGTATATTCTTCAACTTCCTACGCGGTCGTTTCCATTAACTCCTATGCCTTCAGTAACAATGAGACCCTGACTTCTGTCAGCATTGAGGGGGTAGTGAGCATATTCACCGGAGCTTTCTCGAACTGCACATCGCTGATTTCGATTGCTTTGCCAGATATGACCTATGTGGTAGCATCGGATTCGTTCTCCGGTTGCACCAGCCTCAATTCCTTGGTGCTTTTCGGCAATTCGGTGACCGATTATACCGATGTGATCAATTTGCTCCCGGAAACCATAACATCGGTGGCATTCGACAGCACGGCCCAGGTCAGTCTCGAGAGCATTGCATCGATCGAGCGTATCACCAAGATCGGTATACTGGAATCTGCAGCCACCCATGACATCTCCGGGCTCACTTTCAAGAATATGAGCGGAACTACCATCACAGATCCGGAAGGTATAGAGGGCAATGTTTTCGAAGCCGAGAGCCGCACGGTCTGGATACAGATAGCAACGATCGTGCCATCCGACACCAACGTGAAGTACGAGGTGAACAGGGCAAACATGACGGCACAGGTTATTGGGCTCTATAATAACACGGCTACAGAAGCAACAATCGTCAGCTACTTCATCAGCGAAGGCGCGGCCTTCGAGGTCACCTCCATCGGCGACGATGCATTCTCTGGTTACACTCCTCTTGCATCTGTGACGATTCCGGACAGCATAACGTCGATCGGAAGCAGTGCGTTCAGCGGATGTACTTCTCTGGCCGCGGTAACTTTACCTGACGTTATAACTTCGATCAGTTCGGGCACGTTCAATGACTGCTCGTCACTGACCAGCATTACGATACCGGACGGAGTGACATCTATCGGCGACGGCGCATTCACCGGCTGCTCTGCTTTGACTTCTGTAACTATACAGGAAGGCGTCACTTCTATAGGGAACGGGGCTTTCAACGGCTGCTCTGACTTAGAGACGATAACGCTTCCCGACAGCCTCATTTCCATCGACGACCTGGCATTCTTCGATTCCGGGCTTACCTCTGTGACTGTGCCGAAGAACGTCTCTTCCATCGGCGACGGAGTGTTCTCCAGCTGCCTGGACCTTGAAAACGCATTCGTTGCGGATGAAAACACGAGCTATATGGACGAAGACGGAATCATGTACAGTGCAGACGGCACGACCCTTGTGCAGTATCCCTGCGCCAGGAGCGGATCGTTCGTAATACCCGACGGCGTGACCTCCGTAGGAATGTACGCATTCGCTTGGTCTTCGGTTACATCGGTAACGATACCCAGCGACGTGGATTCCCTTGATGCTTATGCGTTCAGCTACAGCGCATCATTGACTTCCGTCACAATGCCGGACAGCATAGATATGGAGATCACGGCCTTCTCGGGATGCGATGCCCTCACCTATGTGATGATCAGGGGAGGTGCTTCCTCGACCGTTACAGACTATACGGGAATCCTTAACAAGATCCCCGCTCCGACGACGGTTGTCGTGGACAGCCCTGCGGCGGTCGACCTCACCAAGATAAGTGCCTTCGGCACCGTGACGAAGATACTGTTGACCGAAAACACGGTCGACTCTACCGGCCTCACGCTGATGACGGGAGGCGAGGTTATCACCAACTCTGCCGAAAGGGCGCCGATGGCATATACGACTGCTGACCTTTCCAGGATAATATGGGACGGGACCCCGACCATAGCTATTCCCACGGCGATCACGGGCCTGATTTACAACGGCTCGGAGCAGATCGGCGTAGCCTATGGCTATGACTACTATATCGGCAGCAACACGGGCACCGATTCCGGAACATATACTGCCACGGCCGTATTATCGGATACGATCAACGATACCTGGTCCGACGGAAGCACGAGCAACAAGACGGTCACATGGTCCATCGCGAAGGCCACCCTTACCGCAACGTACTCGGGAGAGACGGTGGTTTATGGAACTGATCCGGAGCTTACCGTCACCGTAACGGGATTCGTTGGAGACGAGACCGCCTCCACGGCCGATGGTTACGTGGCTCCGACCGTCAGCAACTCCAACACCGCGGTTGGAACATATTCCCTGACACCTGCAGGAGGTTCTGCTGACAACTACGAGTTCTCATACGTGGCAGGAACTCTGACCATAGAAGCGGCCGACGATGATGATGGTGATGGTGATGATTCCGGCGATGCCGAGACCGAGGACAACACCTTCCTGTACGTCGGGGCTTCCGCCGCCGCAATAGCGATAATAGCCGCATTGGCAGTGATAGTGATAAGAAGGCGGTAAGCTAAAACTTTTGATTTTAACCCCCGCCCATCAGGGCGGGGGATATCTCTTTTAATTGTTTTTATACAAGTATACCAATAATATTTCAGGTATCCGTTCTTTTTAACAGCAAGGACCAGAGCGCCTCATACAATTGCTTTGCTGGCACATCGCCTTCCTATATTTTTTATATCAGATGATCGAGAATTTTTGTTCACCTGATTTCGATGGCGTCGCCGCAACATAGATCGACGCACAGTCCGCATCCGTCGCACTTCGTGGAATCGACATAAGTACGCCATCCCATCGCGGCGCTATCGTCCTGTTCTCTGTGTACAGTGCCGAGAGGGCACCTCCTCATCGGTTCGCAGTACTCTTCCAACGAAGGGCATTTTTCCATATCGATGTATGCTTCGATCTTACCGACCCCCATGGCATCATATCTACCGGAGATCTGGTTTATTAACACTCTCCCTCACGGTATTTTTTTCTCTGCTGGTCCGCTTTTCGCCCGGCCGAAAGATAAGATGTCGTAAGATCTCTCGATCTTCTCCTCCATTCTTCAAGGTCGATTGAACAAGTATTAAATATGACGAGTCGTAATGAATTCGTATATTCGAATATACGAATATGTAAATTCAAACGGTGTACAATGGAGAATATAATCGATGTCTTGAAAGCGCTGTCCGATGAAACCAGGCTCCGGATGATAAGTTTGCTGAAGGTCAGAGAGCTCTGCGTATGCGACATAATGGATACGCTGGAGATTACACAGACCAAGGCGTCGAGGCACCTGAAGAACCTGAAGGCCGTTGGGCTGGTGACAGACCGCCAGCAGGCCCAATGGGTGTACTATTCCATCGCGCACGGAATAGATGACCGCCTGCTCGACGAACTGATCGACAGGGCACGCATATCCGAACCGTACAAATCGGACCTGATAAGGCTGGAAGAGCGCGGGAGCAGATGCGGAAGGGAGTGCTGAAAATCCGCATGTAAGTATGAAGGCGTTTTATGAGCGAAGAACAGAGATCGGGCATCGGTGTTTTCGAAAAGTATCTGACGCTGTGGGTTTTGCTCTGCATGGCAGCAGGGGTCCTGATAGGTAAATTCGTATCCGCGATACCGGACTTCCTGGAGTCGCTGGAGGTCGCGGGCATAAACATGCCCATTGCAATCCTGATCTGGCTGATGATCTATCCGATGATGATGAAGGTCGACTTCAAATCGGTCATGAACGTCAGGAAGCATCCCAAGGCCATCCTCATATCCACCGGTAGCACCTGGGGGATCAAACCGTTCCTTATGTTCGGACTCGCAACGCTGTTCCTGGCTTTTATTTTCAAACCGCTGATACCGGCGGACCTTGCGCAGGACTTCATAACTGGGGCCGTGATCCTGGGAGTTGCACCGTGCACCGCAATGGTGTTCGTCTGGAGCGCCCTGACCAAGGGGGACCCGGCATACACGTTGGTGCAGGTGTCGATCAACGACATCATTATCCTCATACTGTTCATCCCGTTGGTTCAACTTTTGCTGGGAATAAACAATGTAGCCGTTCCCTGGGATACGCTGGCGTTTTCTGTCGTATTGTTCGTGGTCGTGCCTCTGGCCGCAGGTGTGGCAACTCGCATCTTGATGATAAGAAAGAAGGGCATCGAATACTTCAACAGAAAATTCGTTCCGAAATTCGGCGGTATCACCAGCGTCGGCCTTCTGCTCACGCTCATACTGATCTTCTCTTTCCAAGGAGACGTAATAGTCGAACAGCCTCTGTTCGTTCTTCTGATCGCAGTTCCACTGATATTGCAGAACATCATCTCCTGGAGCCTCACTTACGGCCTCTGCATCTGGACCAGACAGCCGCACAGGATCGCGGCCCCGGTCTCTCTGATAGCCGCCTCTGACTTCTTCGAGCTTGCGGTCGCCGTGGCCATAGCTCTTTTCGGGCCCGGCTCGCCGGTCGTCCTGGTATGCACGGTGGGAGTCCTTACGGAAGTACCGGTGATGCTTCTCCTGGTGAAAATCGTGAACAGGACAAGGAAAAGATTCCCGCAGGACGTCGGTGAAGACATGGAAACGAGAGCGTGATATGTAATCGGAAAGCAGCAGAACTTTAGGTTGATCCCATGAAAGACAAAGAAGAGATAAGAGAATCGGTAAGAAAAGATTATTCGGATGTGGCAAGGGGAGAATCCAAAGGATGCTGCGGAGGGGGGATCGGATGCTGCAGCCCCATCGAAATCAAAGAGGCGTCTCTTATTATGGGTTATTCGGAAGATGACCTCGATGGTATCCCCACAGGGGCCAACATGGGGCTGGGGTGCGGGAATCCGATTGCGATCGCATCTCTGAAAGAGGGAGAGAGAATCCTTGACCTGGGAAGCGGGGGAGGTTTCGATTCTTTCCTGGCCAGAAGAAGGGTTGGAGCGACCGGATTGGTCATCGGGGTCGATATGACACCGGAAATGATCAAACTTGCAAGGAATAATGCAAAAAAAAGCGGTTTCGACAACGTGGAATTCCGTCTGGGAGAGATAGAAAATCTCCCTGTCGCAGATTCCTCTATCGACGTTATCATATCTAACTGCGTGATCAACCTTTCCCCGGACAAAAATCGCGTCTTCGAAGAGGCGTACAGGGTTCTGAAGAGTGGCGGGAGGCTTTCGATATCCGATGTGGTCGCCACAGCAGAAATCCCGGAAGAGGTCAGAAACGACCTGTCCAGCATTTCGAATTGCATCGCAGGAGCGGAGCAGGCGGACAGGCTGGAAGAAATGTTGAAGAAAAATGGTTTCATCAATATACGGATGGTGCCCAAAGACAACAGCAGGGAGATCATAAGAAGTTGGGAACCTGGAAGAAATTCAGAAGACTTTGTCGCTTCATATATCATCGAGGCAGAAAAACCAAAGTGAAGGGGCCAAGAAAGTGAATGATAAACCCAAAGTTGCGTTCATATGCGTACACAATTCCTGCCGTTCGCAGATAGCAGAGGCCCTCGGTAAGCACTACGCGGGAGATGTCTTTGAAAGCTATTCTGCCGGCACGGATGTAGATCTGTGCATCGACAAGGATGCAGTGAGGTTGATGAAAGAGAAATACGATATCGACATGGAGAAGACCCAGTATCCAAAAAATCTGGACTCGCTTCCGAGAATCGATGTCAAGATATCGATGGGGTGCGGCGTTTCATGCCCCCATGTTCATGCCGATGTTTCAGAGGATTGGGAACTGGAAGATCCCAGAGGCAGAGGGGACGATTTTCTTCTAATGGTTATCGACCGGATCGACCTGAAGATCCGAGGTCTCATGGACAGTCTGCGATCGTGAATAACTTCAGAGATCTTTAGAATTGATGACCGTGTCCGGATATGTGCCGGGAAGTCGCCCTCTCGATCGGGCGGCAGGCCATATATTATTATATTCGGATCTCACCGAAGATTGCAACGCCTGGTACATCGAAGAATGGCCTTCCCCGACCGCATCGCAAGCCCGTACGGCCCGTGGGAGGATGACTTTTCGTCGGAGTCACTTGACCAGTACGAGAAGCATCTTGAACCGGGTCACTCCCTTAACGGAGTGCGGCACTCCTTTCGGCATGACGATCGAATCGCCTTCCTTAAGACGGAAATCCTTGCCGCCGATGACGATCTCCCCCTCTCCGTCCAAAGCCACGACGAAAGCGTCTCCCGGTGCGGTATGCGCGTTCAAGCCTTCGCCCTCGTCGATAGCGATCACTGATAAATTCAGATTATCCCTCTTCACGAGGGTCAGATTAACCACCTGACCGGGACGGTATTCCACCATCTCTTTAGCAGCCATCTTGGTTGAAACATCGATATTCTTGATCAATTCCCCTTCCATGGGAAGTAATATGCTTGCATACTTAACTGGTTTTGTCGCAGAAATATTCACATCGGTTTCTTCGGGGATGATGTAGACCTCGCCCGCGGATATTTCGGCAGGAGGTTCAGAACCAATGTGCAATTTCCCGCTAAGTGCCAGTATCATGTTCTGATATGGGGCCTTCATCTCGCTGATCTCCTCTCCCTCGTCCAGGAAATACACGTATATCTCGGCCGATCGGGAATAAGACACGCCATAGCTTATGGTTTGGCCCTTCCCTTCCGAAACAAGGTCGTCCAATCTGAATATTTTTGAATAACCGACCTTCCTGAAAACCGACATATGGTCGATATGGACTTCAGGAACAATATACTTCGTCGTTCCCGTCTTTTCCGGAAAAATTGCAAAAGTAAAATACGCCTAGCACGATACCTGTCCATGGACAACATACTTACGGTTTTTGATTCGGAAGGCGCACGTTCCAAGCTCCGTTCCGATTACGATAGGTTCAAGAGGTCCATGGATGCCCTTGCAAAGAACGGCATCGAACTGAAGTATGTGGACTGCAGAACGGCGGCCGATGTCGCAGGAGACGGAGAGGCGCAGGATATCGTAGAATCCGAAGGCTTCGATTCCCTTCCGATCGCAGAATACAACGGAGTGG
>DAMX01000070.1:8098-39896 GCA_002497195.1 Methanomassiliicoccaceae archaeon UBA354
GATAGCGATGGGCGAATATATTTCGGACAGGACCTTGCAGACTTCCTGAATGTTCCCGACGGGGTCCTGAGCGTCGACCGCTCGAAGCCTCCGGCGCTAAACGAACTGGGACCGTCATGCTCATGCGGCTCAGGCGGAACGGTTCCGAAGTGATCAAAGTACCTTCCAGGACCCGGAACGGCGGCTTCCGGTTCTGACCAGGGAACCGTCAGACTTGAGGTCCGAGATATGGCGTTCGACCTGACGCCTGCTCAGGCCCATCATTTCAGACAACTGTCCTACGGTGACGTTGCGGTCGCGGGATATGGCTTCCAGTATCCTTTCGGCCACGGGGCCCCTCTCCGCTCTGGGAGCACCCCGCCCGAAGACAGAAACCTTTACGGTACCGTATCTATGGTCCTCTTCGATGACGGCTTCGTATCCCGCCGCATCTATCTCCGATAATGCCCTGCCGAGGCCACGGCACGGAGATACCAGGCCCAGCAGCTTCGCGACTGCGGGGTTCCTGCGGTCCTTGGCACCTTTTAAAGACTGCTCCTGCCCGGCGCGGAAGATTCCTGAGTTGCATATCGTAAGCTTGCCTTCGGTAAGTTCCACTGACACCCCGTCACCGAAATTTAAATCGGAATGTGCCAGCGCATTAATTATCAACTCTTTGGCAGGTCCCGATATCTCCGGAAGATGAATATCTATCGTATCTGAGACCTCCAGATAGTAATCTGCAATATTCCCCGTCCACCTTCCATCCTCCGAGTCTAAATATTTTTCATCATCCCTGTACCGAAGTCTATAGCCGGGAAATGCCGATGATGCTGTGTAATAATCAGAAAAGAGGACCATCCCTGCGTTCGTAGGTCTCAACCACCCATTCGAATCTGCCGCTGACGAAGTAAGCGATAGAAACTCGTCGTCGCTGCGTCCCTCCCATATGTGGCCCTTACTTTTCACCGACTTCCTGAAGGCCTAAACCGAGTCTGTTCTGATTATGGAAATGTCCAAGCACGTAGGCTCCGTGTCGGAGCCTGGGTCGATACTGTCCCTGATCATCGATCTGATGCTTTCGGGGCAGCATCTTACGGTTTTACCCTCTGACCTTACGAACGTGCCTGTTTCGCACGAATCGCCGATGAACACCGGCCGGACACGTCTTTCGGCAGACGGGACTTTCACAAGAAAACCATCAGGAGTTTTTACGATATCGGACCCCATCAGGATATTGGAGCTTACAACAGAACGGTCGAAAAGACCCTTTCTTATCTCGGCCATAGCCTCGTCTGAATCGGAATCAAAGCTCCCATTGTTGATGATCCTTATAGATCCCCCGCCGGAATTCGCAAAGGCTGAATAATTTTCCCAGAATTTCAGGGGAAGGCAGTCCTGCATGGGCATATTCTCTGTTCCCATCCCCTCCGGCCGGCTGGCCTTACCTTCCGCGTAGCGCATTTACGCATCCCAGAATAACAATCTCAATTCTATGATATAAAGATACCGATTATAGTGTCATTTTAATAACATAATACTAAAATATTAATGACATATTTAAGACATTATTAATGACATTTTTAAATTTATTAATGTCATTTATGTAAATTATGACATATTATTTCTAAACGATATCCGATTTCTGCAATCCTGCCATTGGGTAATTTGAAAAGAATCAAGTATAGCACCGTTATTGACGTGCCATGGATGAAGAAAAAACCAAAGGTCAACAACTCGCTGAAGAACTGTTGATGAAGCCCAAGGGACTTGGGGAGATCGACAACTCCATTCTGGGAGAATCAACAGATTTTTGCGAGGGATACAAGAAGTTCCTTTGCAACAAGACCGAACGCGAGGTCGTCGACTATACCGTACCTATCCTCGAGTCCAAGGGATACACCGAGTATGTGAGAGGCAAGAAGTACTCTCCCGGCGACAAGTTCTATATGAACAACCGTGGAAAAGGCCTCCTCATTGTGACCATGGGCTCAAAGCCCGTTTCCGAGGGAATGCGCATCGGAGTGAGTCATATAGACAGCCCCAGGCTCGATTTCAAACCTAACCCGCTGTTCGAGAGCACCGGTATGGCCTATTTCAAAACCCACTACTATGGCGGTATCAAGAAGTACCAGTGGTTCGCGATCCCGCTTTCTTTGCATGGCGTAGTCTGCAAAAACAACGGCGAAACCGTGAAGATATGCATAGGCGAGGAAGAAGGCGAGCCTCAATTCTGCGTCACGGACCTGCTTCCGCACCTTGCCAAGAATCAGATGAAACAGCCGGTCGCCGAGGCTTTCAACCCCGAGAACCTGAACATACTGATCGGTTCATGGCCCTACAACGATGAGAAGGTCTCCGACAAGGTAAAGCTCAACATGATGAGCATCCTGTCTGAGAAGTACGGCATTTCAGAGAAGGACTTCCTTTCCGCCGAACTATGCGCCGTTCCAGCCGCCAGGCCAATCGACCTCGGCCTAGACAGATCTATGGTGGGAGGTTACGGCCAGGACGACAGCGTCTGCGCCTACGCCAACCTGATGGCCGAACTGGATGCGAAAGATCCGGAGTTCACTACCCTGACCGTGTTCGCCGACAAGGAAGAAACAGGGTCCGATGGAAACACTGGGATGCGCTCGTTCTTCTTCCGGGACTTCATGGAGGACATCGCCGACACCTACGGCCTGAAGGTCCGCCACATACTCCAGAGGTCCATGTGCCTCTCATGCGATGTGAACGCCGCGATTGACCCGGCATTCATGGAGGTATACGAACCGACCAACTGCTCATATCTGGGCCGCGGCCCGGTGGTCTCCAAGTACACTGGGTCCGGAGGTAAATATTCTACAAACGACGCATCCGCTGAGACCATGAGCTTCCTTCGCAGCATCCTCGACGGGGCGGGAATACCCTGGCAGGTCGGAGAGCTAGGTAAGATCGAGGCGGGCGGCGGCGGAACGATCGCGTCGGAGATCTCGCTGCACAACCTGGACACGGTGGACATGGGGGTTCCGGTCCTTTCCATGCACGCGCCTTTCGAAGTTGTATCCAAGGCGGACGTTCTGATGCTTTACAAAGCCATCAAAGCGTTCTACGAGTGCCCGAAACAGAAACCATGAAACACTTTTCCGGCCTTGAAGGCCGGAAAACAAACATCATTCCTCTTTTGAAGCAACGTAGATGTTCACTGCGCCTAAAGACTTGACATAGCACCTGGCATCTCTAAACCCGGCCTCCCTGAATATTTCGACCATCGCCTCCCCATAGGGGAAACCTTCTATCGAAGAAGTGAGCCAGTCGTAGGCCGGTTGCCTTCCGTCAATGGCCATTCCCTTGTCGTACTTGCGGCCGTAGTGAGGTATCACATGATTCATGTAGAAGTTGTAAAAAGGCTTGACGAGCCTGTTGCTGGGCCTAGCCAGCTCTGCGACGACGCACCTGCCGCCGACCTTCAGCATCCTGTGCATCTCTCCCACGGCCTTCGGTATATCGGTAACGTTCCTAAGCATATATCCGGATGTGACCGCGTCGAACATGCCGTCTGGCATATTGATGTCCAATGCGTCCCCGACTACGAACTCGACATTATCGATCCCGAGGTCCGTCATCTTCTTTTTCGCAAGTTCCAGCATCGCAGGGGTTATGTCCAGTCCTACGACATTTCCGCCGACCGCCTTGCCCGCGACAAGGAAAGCTATCTCTCCGGTCCCCGTGCCCACATCCAAGCATCTTTTACCCTGAAGATTGCCAAGCTTCTTCATCATGAACTTGTGCCAGCGCTTGATCATTCCCATGGACATTATGCTGTTCATCTCGTCGTAGTAGGATGCTATCTCGGTAAAAACGTCCTTGACGTAAACTTCCTTGCCGTCGAATTGGTTGCCAAGCTTTTCGTCGTCCATCAAATCAGCACCGGAACAACCGACACACCTATTAAATAACCTATCGCGAGCAAAGCGCCGAAGTGCCAATTGTGGTTGAATGCCTCGGGTACGAGCATGAAGCTGGACTTTTTGTCCTCGGGAGCCTTCATAGAGTTGATGCGAAGGTTGCGATAATCGATGAGGGCGACGAAAGCCAGAGCACAGGCCCATGGGACCGCCCCGATCACGATCGCTACAGCCAGTACCGGGTAGCACATGGCGTTCACCGTGCGATAGAATCTGAGCGCCCCCTGGTAGCTCATGCGCCCGGAAAGCGTCCCTACGCGGGCCTCTTTGTCACTGTAGTAGTCCCTTGTCTCGTTTCCGCTCAGGACTCCCATGATTGTAAAGGCGTTAGGGAGACCAAGGATGATTGCTTCCAATGAAACCGCGCCGGCCATCGTATAATAGGTCCCTGCAGGCATCAGTACGCCCATCAGGAAGAAAGTGCTCACCTGGCCCATCGCCTTGTATTTGTATGCGACTCCGAGCGTGTACGACCCTGCACCCAGTATTCCCAGGATCCCGAATGCGAGTATCCCCCATCCTATGTACCATATGAAGACTGTTCCGATCAGGGCGGTTATGGCAAGGCAGGCAAGTCCTGCGCCAAGGATCTGTTTCGGCTTCATTTTTCCTGAAACCAGCTCAGGTGAACGGGAATGGTTCTCTTCCGTGTCCGTGCCTTTGACGAAGTCCCCGTAAGTGTTGAGCAAGTTGGCCGCAGACTGCAACAGTATCCCGCCGGCCAGGACCAATATGAAAATCCACCAGTTGAAGAACCCGTCGTTGAATGCCACAACGCCTCCGAGCACCACCGGTACGACCGCTCCGTGAAGGGTCCAGGGCCTGAACGCGTTATACCACCCTGCTTTCACGGGTGCAACCTTTGCCATGTTTCGATGCGTACGCAATCCTTTTACATAACCTTAACCTGACGGACTGCATGAGGGCAAAAGAGGTTCTCGCTAGCAGCGCGATAGTGATGTCCGTCGCTCTGGTATTTTCATTGTTGCTTAATGTATCCGGCTATTTTCCGGGAGATGTGCTTGTCCCGAAGGTCAGGAGCGACATAACGGTCTTAGTGCTTGCGGTTATGATGACCATTTCGCTCTCGCGCATACCCTATAAGAATCTAGACCCGGTGAAGAACCGCCGCTCCGTGACCCGCGCTATGCTGCTGGGCCTTGTGGTTGCGGCCGTCATCCCCCTTGCCGGCTATCTCCTGATGAAAGAAACCTCTTGGGGAGGGTACTCGGCCGGCCTGGTTTTCGTCGCCGCTGCTCCCTTCGCCGCTTCTGTCGCCCCTCTTTCCTACATCCTCAGAGGGGACATGGAACATGCCGCAAGGGGAACGATTCTCGTGTATATCGCATCCCTCCTCTGGATACCTTTCATTATCTACGTCACGTTGGGTAAGACGGTGGACATGACCGATGTGATCATCACCGTGGTGGAGATCATCGGTGTGCCACTGGTACTTTCCAGGTTGCTTACCAAGGTGAAGATTGAAAGGGCCACCATGTCCATCATGATGAACCTCTTCATCTCGTTCCTGGTTATACTTTCGGTCAGTTCCACGAACTTCCCCAGAGAACTTACGCCTCTCCTCCTCTTCGTGCTGATCGCAGGCCTTAGAACTTTCGCCCTCGGATCCGGAGTCGAGTACGCCGAGAAGAGAATGGGGATCGACTGGCACCAGCGTGTTACCGATGTCCTGATGGTATCTTACAGGAACAAGGGGATTGCCATAGCGATGTGCGCCGCGACGATGGGGCCCGCTGTAGGAATAGCGATGGTCGCAATAGCCACCTCGATCGTGGTTGAGATCTGCTGGGTCATATTCATGGATTCCGCGCTGTTCTCTAAAAGGAGGATGCAAAGGGAGATCGGCTCAGAAATCGGTGATACGTGAGCGCCTTTCCGTGATTTCGGTCACGGTGTCCGTATCTCTGACTTTTCCGTAGAGCATCTCCGAAGCGGGGTCGTATATCTTAGATGCCCGCCGGTCTTCCGTGGCCCGGTTGGCATAGCAGTAGACGCAGTTGTGCATGCATGTGTCATAAGCGCCTATGTCGATGTTCCTCACGCATCTGCAACCGTCTCTTATATTCCCGGGCATATCTTCGAAGGGGATCCCCAGGGATACCATGGTCTCCCGATCGATACATCCCCTGTTATCAACCCCGTACTCGGGATATCCCCGGGGAGAGCAGCAGACGCTCGCATGGATCCCGTGCTCTCTCGATATGGCACCTGCCATCCTCATGAAGTCCTCTCTCTGGAGAGGGGAGGACGATGACAGAGGCCTGGCACTTTTCAGTTCCTCGAACTTGGGATACATGTCCAAAAAACTGAAGATGCATCTCTCGGTATGACCCGATAGCTCCGAACAGAGAAGCCGGAACTTTCTTTCGTGATATCTCATATTATGCCTTTCGTCGATTATCACGGGGTCATAGCGCCACATGGTGCGTTCGATCCCTATTTTCTCCGAAATCTCTCTGAACGCGTCTGCAACGGACCCCTTGTTGGGAACCCCGGGCTCAAGGTCCCTGCCATACGGAGTTATCGTCACCTGGAATATCATTTCGTAACCCATTCCGATGATTTCATCAAGGTACGGCAATATCGGCCTGGGATCCTTCGAGATGAAATAAAGGCATCCTGCGCTCCTGCGGTCCAGGTCGACCCTGTAGACGACCTCGTCGCATACGGGGTTACGGACCATGGCGTAACCTGCCCTCAACCTGTTAATAAGCCATTCCGAGTGAAAAGCAGGTATATCTGTACGTCTGCTGGCGCAGATTATCACAAAATCCTATATGTGATGTGCAAGATAAACATTCAGGAGGATACCGATTGACAACAGACAGGTACACTTTCACTTATGTGACGCTTTTCGGAAAGTTCAGCATAAGCGAAGACGGCGAGGGCAATATCTGCGGGCTATACCTGCCTTGCAACAACCTTCCCTGCGCCATAGACCGGGAGACTGACGCGATAGCGGAGGCGGCATCTCAACTCAAAGAATATCTTTCGGGAAGCAGAAGGGCCTTCGACGTTCCCCTTTCCTATGATGGATCTGATTTTCAGAAAGCGGTATGGAAAAGAATATTGGAGATACCCTACGGTAAGACGGTCACCTACAGCGAGATCGCCTCAGACATCGGAAGCCCTGGGGCATCGAGAGCGGTGGGAACGGCCTGCGGTAAGAATGCGATACCCGTCTTCATACCCTGCCACCGGGTCGTGCCATCTTCCGGTGGCATCGGGTCGTATGCCGGAGGGAAGATGATGAAGAACAAGCTTCTGAAGTTGGAGGCAGAATTCCTTTGACCCGTATCCTCGGGATGCTTCATGATCAGAGCGACGGAAAATACAGGGAATTCAACAGCACCATAATCAAAAGCGGAAAGCCGATCGTGGGCGTGAGGATGCCCGACCTGAGAAGGATATCATCCGAATTGATGAAAGGAGACTGGCGTTCATATCTTTCCGAAGAGGCCTCGGTATTGGAGGAGGACATCGTCGCCGCACTGATAATATCCAATGCCGAAATGCCCCAGAAAGAAAGGCTGGCACTTACAAAAGAATTTGTTCCTTCCATAGATAACTGGGCTGTCTGCGACATGCTTTGCGGAGATTGGAAATTCTCTCCTGAAATCCGGAGTGAACTCTGGGATTTCTGCGGGGAGATGATATCTTCCGGCGAAGAATTCAAGATGCGATTCGGTGCCGTCATGATGCTGGCCAAATTCCTGGACGACGACCACATAGACGGCGTCCTCAGAAGATTGTCGGCTTTCAGCAACGATGGATATTATTACAAAATGGGGGCGGCCTGGGCGCTGTCCTACTGCTACCTGGAATATCAGGAAAAGACCGAGGAGCTTCTCGGCTCGGGCAGGCTCGACAAAGAGGTCCAGAACCTTACGGTACGCAAAGTAAGGGAGTCTCGACGTGCGGACGGTGCGATGCGCGAAAGAGTGAGGGTATTCAGGCGCTAAGCTCTGAAACCTTTTGCCTTATCTTCTCCGCGTTCTCCTTCCCGATCCTTGCGCCTTTCCTCTCGAGGAATGTCCAGTTCCTCTCCCTGCATATGGGTTCGAACTCCTTCGATGTCACGGCGACGACCTTGCCGTCGTGTAGGGCGTTGTTGTTCAGAAGTATCCTGAACATCTCCTTCGGTACGCAGACGACCACCATGTCGAATCCTCTGGAGACATATTCGAGGACGCCCGCATAGTCTTTTCTCGCCTGAGCGGCCTCGTACTGCTCCTTGTTGGACATTGCATACGTGTAGCAGGAAATGGCATATGTGCTTGGAACGAGCCCGAACAAAGTGGATATTATACCGAAAGATATGTTGCATTTCCCATTCCCTTCTTTGCCGAACTCGGCTTCCAGGCTCTTGTAGAAATCTCTTACCTCGGTTACACGGCCCCCGAATATGTCCCCGGCCGCCTCCAGCTTCTTTGAGAGGAACACTTCGGAGTCGTTGGTCACAATCATAACGTTCTTCTTGCCCATCTTGGGCGCGCATATGGGTTCCATGATCTTCACCTCTTTGTTGAGAATCTGTAAGCTATGTTGCAGCTGCCTTCCGCGGACACCATGCATGGTCCGCTGGGGTTGCTGGGTCTGCAGGTCCTCCCGAACATGGGGCATTGCTCCGATGTTATCAGTCCGCGGAGCACCTCTCCGCACCTGCATCCCCTTGCCTCCTCCTCCACCTGCGGAGTCTTGGATATTATGTCCTCGTGCACTTTGGTGGCATCGTGGTCTGCGTACGCAGACTTAAGTGCCAGAGCGCTTTTCTTGATCGGAGGGAATCCTCTCCAGGTCCGGTCCACCGGCTCGTATGTGCGGTCCATCAGATCCCTGGCCTTCTTGTTGCCGTGCTCTTTGACGAGACGGGTGTACTCGTTCTCTACTTCCGACCTCCCTTCGGATATCTGTTTTGCCAGCATGTAACATGACATCAAAATGTCGAGAGGCTCGAAACCTGCGACGACCTGCGGCACTTTGTATTTCTCCGAGAATGGCTTGAACATGTCAAGTCCGGTCACGACTGCAACATGGCCGGGCATTATGAAACCGTCTATCTTGTTCTCCCCCATGTCCAGCAACGCCTGAATTATGGGAGGGCATATCCTGTGGCAGCTGTATACCGAGAAGTTTTCGGGAACATCGTCCCTGTTGAGAGGAACACAGGTTGAGGGGGCGGTCGTCTCGAAGCCCACTCCCACAAAGACCATGTCTTTGCCGAGGTCCCTGGACATTTTCACGGCGTCCTCCACCGAATATACTATGCGTACGTCGGCCCCGCCGGCTTTGGCATCGAACAAAGAACCAATGGGGGTCGGCACCCTCATCATGTCCCCGAAAGCGGTGGCGGTGACGCCGTTCTTCGCCAGAGTGATAACTTCTGCGATCTCCCTGCTGGTCGTGACGCAGACCGGGCAACCTGGTCCCTGGCAGATCTGAATGCCGGAATCTGTCAGCATCTGGTCAAGGCCGAAACGGACGATGGTATCCTGATGCGTGCCGCATATGTGCATTATCTTGCATTCGACATTCAGTTCTCTGATGCCTTCCACGATGCGCTTCGCGGTCGCCTCGTCCCTGTATTTGAACATCAATCCGCCTCCTCTATCTCCAAAGACCTGACGCAGCACGACTGTCCCGACGTGACCTTCACGTGGCCTCCGCATTCCGGACAGGAGAGCACAGGTATCGCGTGCGAACTGAAATCTCCGGCATCCAGCATAGTGACGGGGCCTTTGTATCCGCACCCGTCGCACGAAACCTCGATAGGCTCGTGCTCAATGCTTAGAACCGACCCCTCCAGTATCGTGCCCCTTGTGACTATCTCATAGGCGAACGAAAGCTGCTCTTCGCCCAGTTGCGTAAGGTCGCCGATCACGATCTCGACGCTTGTGACCGACGCGACGTCATGTTTTTTCAATTCCTCGATAACGGCATTCACCATGCCCGATATGACAGATACCTCGTGCACGAGGCTGTGTAACACCGTAAGTTATTAAATAGAGCGCGTTTCAAAGGGTGCAGGAATCGCACATCGATGCTATTTTGCAGATATGGCACTGCGGACGGTTGGGTCTGCATACCTCCTGTCCGTGGCGCACGAGGTATCTGTTTATGTCGGTCCACCTGTCTTCGGGGGTGATCTCCATCAAGGCGAATTCCGTCTCCTCCGGGGTCTTCGTTTTCACAAGACCCATCAGGTTCGCTATCCTGTGGACGTGGGTGTCGACGCATATCGCAGGTATGCACATGGCATAGGACCTTACGCATGCTGCGGTCTTCCTTCCGACCATCGGCAGCTTGAGGAGTTCCTCCGTCTCGTCCGGCACTCTCCCGCCATATTCCGACTTAAGTATATTGCAGCAATCGACGATGGCCTTGGCCTTCTGATTGGGAAATCCCGCGGGCCGCACCAGATTGGACACCTCTCCGACGTCCGCCTCCGCTATAGCGTCCATCGTGGGGAATGCTGTGAAAAGTCGGTCGGAGGCCTTTCGGGTGTTGTCGTCCTTCGTCCTCTGGGACAGTATCGTCGCTATAAGCACGTGGAAAGGGTCGCAGGGCCACTCCGGGTTCAGACCTTCCGAGGACCTTCCGGGGTATGCCCCGACCTTGTACTCCTCAGACAGCGTGTCGAGGATCCAGGATATGTCTTTTCCAACCACTTCAGCGCATCTCCGGCCATGTAGAAAGAGCCGGTCACCAATATCAATTCATCGGACTCGCGGATTGCCAGGGCCAGCTCCATGGCTTCTGCCACATCGCCCTTCACTGCTACAACATCCGAATATCTGGCCATAGTCTCCGATATCTTATCCAACGGCGCAGCTCTGACGGAGTCGGGTTTTGTCAGTATTATCCTCTTGGAAATTTCGGATATGTTCTTGGATATATGGTCGACGTCCTTGTCGCCCAGTATCCCGAAGACGACCAGGACCTTTCCGTATATGTCGCCGACATCCGAGCTCAGACACGAAGAGCCGGCGAAGGTATGGGAAACGTCCACGATGAAGGGGGTACCTTCGACCCGCTGCATCCTGCATGGCCAGTTGATGTTTCTGAGCCCCGGTTTGATCCTGCACCTGCACCTGTAACCGTATATGCCTGTCTTGGAGAGAGCCTCTATCGCCAAGGAAGCGTTCCTGGCCTGGTGCTTTCCGGGGACCGACACGAAATACTCTTCTTCCTTGTATGTGAAGCATGTTCCTTCCTCGGAGACCGAGATCAGACCGATGTCTTCCGGGTCAACGCGCGTAAGTGGTGCATTTTTTTCCTCTGCGACCTTTTTTATCACCGAGAATGCGGGCTCCGGGTTGATCGTTACGCAGGGCACACCTTCCTTGATTATGCCCGCCTTCTCAAAAGCGATCTCCTCTAAGGTATTGCCGAGATATTCGGTGTGCTCCATGCTTATGTTGTTTATGACGCAGACCTCTGGCACTATGACATTGGTTGCATCGTATCTTCCTCCCATCCCCACTTCTACAACTGCGTATTCTACTCCTTTTTCTTTGAAATAGAGGAAAGCTATGGCCGTGGTTACCTCGAAAAAGGTGCACAGCATGCCCTCTCCGGCCATTGACCTGACATGGGGGACGGTGACCGAAGCCATGTATGCCAGCTCCTCGTCGGTTATGTGTGTCCCGTCGACAGATATCCTCTCGTTGAAGTTCATTATGTGGGGGGACGTAAACAGCCCTGTCCTGACCTTTCCGTCGATAAGCACCCCGGATATCATCGCGCAGACCGACCCCTTTCCATCGGTCCCTGCCACATGGATGCTTCTGAATGATTCCTGGGGATTACCGATGCGACGAAGCAGTTCAGCGATGTTTCTGAGCCCGAGCTTTATCCCGTGCACGCTAAGACCGTACAGCCAGTCAAGGAACTTCTCCTTGTCTGCTTTCTCAATGCTCACGAAAGCTGATTACAGGAATCCGATATAAACTATCAGTCCAGCTCTTCTCTGCATATCTCGGAGATGTATTGGGACTGGGTCATGCCTCTCCTCTTGGCTGATGCTTTGATCAGGTCTGTGGTCCCTGAACCGTACTGTGCAGCCTTTTTGCTTTTTGTCGAAAGAAAATCCAGGCCCATCTCTGAGGCCAGCTCTTTCAGGACCGCCTTCCTGGAGCTCTCGTCCCTCGGCTCGAGGATTCCGAACGGTATTGAGCGGGCAGCTTCGATCACGTCCGGGTCCGTGAAGGGCCTGACGATCTCCTTACCGAAAAAATCCGCCGCCCGGTCTTCGTGTTCGACGACCTCGGTGAGAAGCCTTTCCATGTCCTCCGAGCTTTTCCTCCTGAATTCGTCCTCTCTCATCCCGATGTACTTATGATATCCGGCGAAGAGCTCGTCCGAGCCCATTCCTCCCAGTATTGTCCTTTCCGAAGACTCCTTGGTGACACAGAACGTCGGGACCTCGAACGAAAGGGTCAGCGGGGAGGTCGTGCGGGTAACACGGACCATCTCTCTTAAGATGTCCTCGATGTTCCCTTCGTAAAGGCGTATGCGCCTCCATTGAAGGCCGAGTTTGGTATGGTCTTCTTCCGAATTCTCCATGTCGTACGAGTTGTCGGACCCCGCCGTGTACAGAACCGCATTGCGGGCGTATTTTGATGCCAGGGCAGCGACCAGTCCGGAGTCCAGACCTCCCGAGAACGCCACTGCGACATCCTTGCCGCATACAGCTCTTCTTACTGCCGAATCCAGGGCCTTGCCGACCCTTTCAGAATATACGCTCACGGCCACATATCCCGTCGACGGATGATAAAACCCGCTGTCGCCTATCTTTATGCGCTTAGAGTGCAAGACTTCCGACAGTATTATTACTGCCTGATTGCGATTGGGGGCCATGGACGGCGTCACCCGCATAGGTGTTTCACTTGAGCCCGAGCTTCTGAAGGAGTTCGACGAATCGATATCGAGCAAAGGATACGTAAGCAGGTCCGAGGCGATAAGGGACCTGGTCCGAGATTCTCTGGCGGAAAGCGAGTGGAAGAACGAGGAAGAGCATATGGTGGGCGTCATCGTGATGGTGTACGACCACAACGTAACCAACGTGGGGGACAAACTGACCAACATCCAGCACGACCACTCGGGCAACGTGAACACGTCGATACACGTTCACCTGGACCACGACCGCTGCATGGAGATACTCATTGTAGAGGGAAAACTCGGTTCCCTCAAGAAGCTGGCCTCGGAGATAACGTCGATAAAGGGCGTGCTCAGGGGAAGGCTCACGATGGTCTCCCCCAAGTCTGGCAACATGCACCACCTGGGCGCACGCAAGTGACCTTACATCAGGCTGAGGCCCATTATGGCCGTTCCTACCTCCGGGTCCTGAGGGTATCCGTACCGGGACTTGATGATGCAGTCGGTACTGGTAGCGGGGAAGAACAGCAGGGCCTCCGAAACGCCGTCTTCCTCTGAGAATCCATGGTATCTCTGCGAGACCATGACCATCCGGACCTCCGACCCCATGTCCGCATTGGGGTACAGAACGAAGTCTTCCGAAAGCCAGATCAGACCTTCTTTCTCCTCGAACTGGGACTTTTTGCATTCGGCGACGTCCTGGCCTACGATGTTCCCCTCTCCGTCTTTCATAAACATTATGCTGTCATCGGGATGCTCGAAAGAATAATCGCAGTAGATGCACAGCTTGATCTCCTTCGAAAGGCACTCAAGCATCGCCTCGTTCTCGATGGGCATGCCGAGGGCGCCCACCACTTGGCTCTCCTCGTCTTTTATGACATTGATCAGTTCTTCGTCGATGAGGACTATCTGCCTGACCCCTCTATGCTTACTCAGGGATTCGATTATCGCTTCTACGGACATACAGTGTCGTACCGCGTGCGCAGTACTTAATCAGATATCATTACGCATGCATAATGCCAATCGCCAATGGTTAAATAATGCCTAATGTGTCGCTTGTCCGATGAAAAAACTGATAATCACCGAGAAAGCCAACGCTGCCAGGAGGATATCGACTATCCTTTCTGACGGCAATTATTCCACCAAAAAGGTCGGGGGGGCTTCGGTGATTTCCTTCTCTGCTGGAGACGATGAGTATGAGGTCATAAGTCTCAGGGGGCACATACTGGAGCTCGACTATCCTCCGGAATACAACAACTGGTCCGACGGGACCCCCACGGATCTGGTCTATGCGCCACAGGTGAAGACCGTCCGCGTCAAATCCATTCTGGGAAACATAAGGGATTCCGCTGACTCTGCAGATCAGATCATTATCGCCACCGACTACGACCGGGAAGGGGAGCTCATCGGCATGGAGACAGTTGTCGCCGCGGGCGTCGATATGTCCAAGGTCAGAAGGGCAAAGTTCAGCGCGCTCACTAAGTCGGAGATCGAGGCTGCTTTTTCGGACCTCGCACTTCCGGACAAACCCCTGGCAGACGCCGCAGAGGCCAGGCAGATAATTGACCTGACCTGGGGCGCCGTTCTCACGAGACAGATCTCCCTAGCGTCAGGGCAGGTCGGAAATAACTTCATGTCCGTCGGGCGCGTACAGAGCCCCACTCTCAAACTGCTCGTCGACAAGAACGAGGAGATAGAGAACTTCAAGTCCAAGCCTTTCTGGAACGTCGTCGGGCGCTTCGGCATCCTGGCGTTCCAGGGTCAGCACGCCGGCAACCCTTTCTGGGAAGAGGGGAACGCCAAGGATGTTCTGGCCCGCACTTCCTCTGCAAAAACAGGAACGGTGACCGAATTCGAGATTAAGGAAAAGGAGGAGTACAGGCCCCCGCCCTTCGACACCACCCAGATGCAGGTCGAGGCGAACAAGATCGGGATCCCCCCGACGACAGCCATGAAATTGGCAGAAGACCTCTACACAGGAGGATATATCTCATATCCACGTACCGAGAACACCGAATATCCGAAGAGCATCAGCATACGCGGCGTCTTGGAGAAACTCAGGGAGTCCGACTTCAAAGACGAGGTAGAAGAGATACTGGCACAGGAGAAGATCTACCCCTCCAAAGGAAAGAGGCGCACCACCGACCATCCCCCCATCTACCCCACCGCGGCCGCCAGCTCGGCAAAGATGAAGGGCGACAAATGGAAGCTGTACGAGCTCATAGTACGGAGGTTTATGGCCACCGTCGCTCCTTCGGCCGTAGCCGAGATCACAGAATGCACCGTCGAAGTGAACGAAGAAGAGTTCAAATGCGAAGGCTATAAACAAAAATCAAAGGGCTGGAAGAAATACTACGGCAAATACATCAAGTCAAAGGATTCCTCGGTACCGAAAATGAAGGTCGGAGATGTCATCGATGTGCGCTCCGTATCCATCGAAGAATCGGAGACGAAACCGCCATTCCGGTACAACCAGGGTTCGCTGATCCAGGAGATGGACAGGCTTCAGCTGGGCACCAAAAGTACCAGGCACGACATTATCGCGAAGCTTTTCTCCAGGAACTATGTCCAGGGAAACCACCTCATCCCCACGGCCGGCGGAATTGCGCTGACCAAAGCGCTTGAGAGACACGGAGGAGGGATAACCGAACCTGACATGACCGCCAAACTCGAATCTGACATGGTGAAGATCGGCAACGGCGAAAGCACCCTCGACGGCGTAGTGAAAGAATCGCAGGACATGCTGTTCACCGTCTCAGAGAAGATCTCTGCAGAAAAAGAGGCCATAGGTAACGAGATCAAGACGGCCCTCAGGACCCAGCAGCACATTGGACTTTGCACGGCCTGCGGCAACAACCTAACGATCAAGAAATCGAAGAACGGGAACTTCATAGGGTGCGACGGATATCCCGAATGCACCTGTTCCTACCCGCTTCCGCGCGGAGCCATGGTCCAGACGACCGAATCCGTGTGCCCGGTTTGCGGACTGCCCCAGCTCAAGGTCATCAGGAAGGGCAATCCTCCCCTCATGCAATGCATCGATCCGAAGTGCTCTTCCAATACCGAACGCACGTTCCTCGGCGACTGCCCGACTTGCGGCAAGGGGAAGATCAGGATGATGTATTCCAAGGCGGGAAAGAGGTTCGCAGGCTGCACCGAATGGCCGGCCTGCACCCAGACCTATCCACTCAGGCCGAGGGGCAGCATAGTTCCCACTGACAAGAAATGCGAACTCTGCGGATCGCCTGTGATCCTGTTCGGAAAGTCCGAGGACTGCATCAATCCCGACTGTCCGGGAAAGCAGAAGGCTAAGCCCGAGAAAAAAGCGGCAGTGAAGAAGACGGCTGTCAAAAAGGCCGTTCCCGTCAAAAAAGAGTGAGTTTAGAATTCGGCTACCGGGTCTTCGCCGCTGAAGTGTCTGTTCATGGAGTCGATCTCTTCGGAGATTCGTCTGTTGCGGCAGTGGGTGCATTCCAGCTTTTTGCCTATGCTTAGTTTCAGGCCCATCTCCGACCGGTCAAGCCAGACTATCCTGCCACACTCGCAGTAGACGTTCATCATGCCGTCGATGCGTATCCTGTCCAACGTGTAACTCGGCAGTCCGTCGATGCAGTGCCCTGCCGAATATGCTGAGTCCCCTATCTTACTTCCCCCGATGATAGGCTCCAAACAAGGCCTCTACACCCATCCACAGATGCCTCGGGAAGCGCCTTCACTTCCTATCTTTAGAGCGGATATAAGCTTTCTGTTACCATATCTGGGAGGGTGCATACGATGCTCCCAAAGTGTATTATAGTGTATATTATTTCGTAACACAATAATAATATTCGGGGCTGAGGCGCCCTATTTTGGTGTGCTTTACAGCAGTCCGTTCTGCTTCATGTGCTCCAGTTGCCTGAGCACGTACTCGCGGACATCCTTGGGCTTAACCTCAGGGGTAATCCTCTTTCCATCCTTGAGCACGGGCCTTTCGATCATTTCCATCGCGTGGCCGCACTCGCACCTTATCTCGTCGTCCGGAGCGAGAGATACGCCCATGGTGTAGCAGTGCGGGCAACGGTAGGGGTACTTGCGGCCGGCGAACTTCCCTCTCTTCGATATCGGTTCGCCATCCTTCTCGACCAGGTCCATCGAGAAGTCCAGTGTCGGGGCGTTGGAGATAGACGTTCCCACGCCGAAGCTGGAGACGCATGTGTCTGCCAGTTTCGCGACGGTGTCCTCGTCCAGGCCGCCGGATACGATTATCTTGACATGCTTGAACCCGTTCATGTCCATCTCCCAGCGGACCTCGTCGATGAGCTCCTTGAAATTTCCTCT
Organism: Methanomassiliicoccaceae archaeon UBA354; assembly: GCA_002497195.1. Classification (GTDB taxonomy): domain Archaea; phylum Thermoplasmatota; class Thermoplasmata; order Methanomassiliicoccales; family Methanomethylophilaceae; genus VadinCA11. Next base: position 25,243 of record DAMX01000070.1, read on the forward strand.
CCTGGAACCGGGCGTGTCGAGTCTGACGCCCACCAGGTTCTTTACGGACCTGCAGGCCTCGATGGCCGCGCTGCGTTCGTCGGAGAACGTGTCTATCAGCATGATGCGCGGGACCTTGGGGTCGATGACCTCGTCGAAAGCCCTGAAGGCGGCGTCGTTGCTGCCCATCATGAGCGTGAGTGCATGCGGCACGGTCCCCAGCGGCTCCTTGCCGATGATGTCTCCCCCTATACCGGAAGATACGTCGTCGCATCCCCCTATGTATGCGGAACGGTCCAGGACGCCTGCGATCCCCGGGTGCATCCTCCTGTTGCCGAATGCTATTACCGGCTTTCCCTGGGCGGCCATTTTCACCCTCGATGCCTTGGTGGCAACGCCTGTGGGCTGGCATATCATGCCCAGGATTGCCGTTTCCATGACTCCGAAGTCGACATAGTTGCCTTCGAAATTCATTACGGGGACCCTTACGCTTGCGGGGGTGCGGGCACGGAATATCGTCCCCTCCGGAATCGCGTATACCGAGACATCGTTTCCCTCCGATAGGCGCATTACCTCTTCAAGGCCGCAGAACACCGCCCATTCCCAACCGCGGGGCAGCGAGCTGCTGGTGAACTCTGCGCGGACCTTCGTACCGTCCAACCCTTTGGCCTTAAGTATCTGTTTTGTGCGATCGAAGTACACATCCATCGTGTATCCGTCTCTGATATCCTTCTCGTCGGCGATGAAGAGCTTATCCATTGTATCAGAACCTGAATGCCTTGATGCCCGGGAAGACGGCTTTAGAGCCCAGTTCTTCCTCGATCCTAAGAAGCCTGTTGTATTTGGCCGTGCGTTCGCCGCGGGCGGGGGCCCCTGTCTTGATCTGTCCGGAACCCCATCCTACCGACAGGTCCGCTATGGTCGTGTCCTCCGTCTCCCCGGAGCGGTGGGACACCACGACGTGGTAGCCGTTGGCGAAGCTCGTCTCTGCGGCCTGCCCGGATTCGGTGACCGTTCCGATCTGATTGACCTTAAGCAGGAGGGCGTTCGCAGCTCCGGCGCTTATCCCGCGTTTGAGCCTCTCCGTGTTGGTTACGAAAATATCGTCTCCCACTATCTGCACGTCTTTGCCGATTTTTCTCGTCAGGTCGGCGGTGGAATCGAAATCGTCCTCGAAGAATGGGTCCTCGATGCTTATTATCGGGAATTCTTTGGAAAGCTCTATGTAGTGGTCGGTGAGCTCGCCTGCGGTGAGGCTGAGGCCGTCCACCTCATACTTCCCGTCGATGAAGAACTCGGAAGATGCCGCGTCAATTGCCAGGAATACGTCCTTCCCCGGCCTGTATCCTGCGTCGGATGCCGCCTGAGATATTGTTTCCAGGGCCTGGGCGACCGTGTCCACTGGAGGCGCGAAACCTCCCTCGTCTCCGATGTTCACAGCCGAGGCTCCGTACTTTTTCGACAGCAGCTTCTTCAGGGACATGTACACCTCCGAGGCCATCCTCAGGCACTCGGAGAAGTTCGGGGCCCCTGCAGGGACCAGCATGCACTCCTGTATCTTCAGGTTCCCCCCGGCGTGCTTTCCGCCGTTGATTATATTGAACATCGGGACCGGGAGGGTCGCATGGTCGCCGCCTATATGCTCGTATACCGGCATGTGGCGAGCCATCGCTCCGGCCTTTGCGACGGCCAGCGATGTCGCCACCGTGGCGTTCGCACCGAGCCGTTTCTTGTTCGGAGTGCCGTCAAGGTCTATCATCGCCACATCCACCGCATCCTGGTCCGAAGGGTCCATCCCCACGATGCGCGAAGCTATGTCCGCTCTGACATTTCCTACAGCTTTGAGGACTCCTTTCCCGCCGTATCTTTCGCCGCCGTCCCTGAGCTCGTGGGCCTCCCATGTGCCTGTGGACGCCCCCGAGGGAGCTATGGCCCTGATTTTGTGTCCTGCTACAGTGATCTCGGCCTCGACCGTGGGGTTACCCCTCGAATCAAGAACCTCTCTTGCCCATACTTTCTCGATCTTCATTTAAAAGCCTCAGTCGACGGTCTTATGGATTTCCATGTTATGAACGAGTATGTCCAGTCCTTTTTTGTCTATGGAGTTTTCGTTCAGCGAGATTAAAAATGTCGCGGCACCGGCGTTTTTCGCGGTGAGCTGACGGATGAAGGTTAGCGTGCGGTTTACACCGTTCTTCTCGATCAGGGCGGAAAGACCGTCCAATACGACCACCGGGCGTGCGCTGTCGGCAATGAAACGGTTCACCGACTCCGTCAGCGACCCGAGCGCCCTTATGTCCTTGTAGTCGAGCCTGGGCTTCGCAGAAAGCGCAATGACGTTCATCTTGCCGTATTTCATCTTCTCCCTTACGGCCTTGATCTTGTTGCTGGTGATTATGAGCATGTTGTAACCCGCGTCGGCGAAATCCGATGCGTGCTTGTAGACTCCCACAGGGCTCCCTTCGAGGATCAGATGCGCGCTTCCGGACGGCAGCCCCGTCTGTTCCTCGGCCGACTGCGTGTCTTTGCTTTTGCGCCTCTTCTCCCTCCTTGAAGGTCTGGGGACCTGTTGCGGTTCTGACTCGGGAGCTATTTTCGTCCCGGAGAGTATCTCGACTATGTCTGCGCTCCTGAAGGGCTTCTCGATCTCCCCCACCACAAAGGCCTCGTCCTTGGGGATGAATTCTTTGCTGTTTTTCAGGATGTAGACCTTCATGTTCATGGCCACGTCCTCTTCGTGGACGATGTCTATGGCCTTCATACCGGGCTCTCCGCCCAAGTACATGTCCAAAAATATCAGGTCGGGACGGTTGTCGAGTATCGAATCCGCGGTCTCGGAAACGGTGGAGGCGAGGAAAACGCGATTGCCCGTACTGGTTACAATCTCCCTCAATATTTCCTGTATGGCTACATTGTCGTCGGCAACCAAGACCTTCATGAGATAACCTCAGGTGAGACCAGAACTCCTTACGGTCCACGGACTATATAAATTAAGGGAACGACCGATCGGACGGTCGAGAAGCTGGCACAGGCCGGGAAGGCCTGGGCTGAATCACTGCTTCCTGCTCTCTTTAGCTTTGGGCCTAAGGTTGCTGTACCCGCATTTGCGGCACCTGCTGGCGTTCTTTGGGTTCGTGGCGTAGCAGCTCATACAAACCGATTTGTCGAGAAGTCTGCTCTCTGCCTCTTTGAAGCGTGCCATTCCTGTTCCTCTGGAGTGTCCAATAATGACCTATTATAAATATGATTCGACAGGGGCGGACAATGAAAGGTGCTGAGCAATGCCTTTTAAGGTCTGGATGCGCATCAAACCGATGCGTGCGAACCCGATCAGAAGGGCGAAGAGGTAATAACCCGCTCTGCTGATTCGTGTTGCGATGGATATCGCTGACCTCAATAAACTGTACGACGAGGGCTACGACTGCGCCCAATGCGTCATCTTCGCAATGAAGGACAGTATCGAGGTAAGCAACTTCGACGAGCTTATGCGTTCCGTATCGTGCCTGGGGATGGGACTGTTCGAGGGCAGCGCCTGCGGAGCGGTGCTTGCCGCATATGTGTTAATCGGACTGAAGTACGGGAACGACAGGCCGGACTTCTCCGCCAAAGGACTCGCCCTGATCAAGAAGGAGCAGTTCATGGCAGAGCTCCGGAAGAAGCACGGCAAAGGGATCTCGTGTCCGGAGATCATGGGCCTGGATATAAGGAAGGAGGAGGACAATTTCATAGCGCAGAGGGACAGGATCTATACGGAATTCTGCCCCGGACTGTGCCTTGACGTGGTATCGGCACTGGAGAAGGTGCTATAGATTTCGGTTAAGGTGTTTAACGGTACGGTTATCTCTTCCTTGCGACGATGTACACGGTCACGGAGATCATCATCGCGCTCATGAGAAGGGCCGCCGCGTTGATGACCCCTGCGCCTCCGGTTATCTGGTCCGAGGCCGTAGCCAGGACGAAGACCACCAGAAGGGTGAGAGCCAGCATCAGAGCGACGCCCAATATGAGCATCAGAATAAGAACCAACGTGTCCTCTATCCTATTATCCATGCATCCATCCTCCTGACCCACAGCAGGTATTCGGCGGATATAAACATAATGTCAGCCGAATAATGACCTCTGGCATATGAAGTCGGACATCATCCTTCCCGGATCCCCTGTCTTCATCTCATGGGTCACTGTCTCCGGGCGAATCGCCTCGACCACATCTCTGACCCCGTATGACGTGAACGGATCATGGCTGTCCGAGCCGTAGATCAGATCGTACGCGGCGAATATCCTGTCCTCCCTTTTGGCAGGGACCTCCCCGTTCTTGCGGTAGGACCTCATGAAATCCGCAGAGGTATTGAGATGGAGATGCATCGCGCCTATCCTGTCGATCATGTCCCCGGGATAGGAGTCTATTGTCCTCAGCAGGATATCTGTGGCCTCATCCTCCGTGCGAACCCCTCCCAGGGAAACGAGGAGATGCCCTGTATCCAGGCATAATCCCCAATCCTCGAATTCCAGTTCCCTTTCCAGGATCCTGTACCCTGATGCGTCCGTCATCCTGAGGCCGGGCCACCACAGGTTCTCGAACAGTATTCTCATGGGAGGCTCCCCCCCGAGACGGGAGACGGCATCGTTGACCGCTTCCGCCAATGCCCTGAGCACGTCCGTATCGCTGTCCGACTGCTCCCTTACCAGCAGATCGTCCGTGTTGGCATTCCCCGCATGCAGCACGCCATAATCGGGCTCGAGGCGCGAAGCGCCTGATATGCATTCCAGTATCGTATCGCATATCCCCTCCCTCGACCTGCCGTAGAACATATGACGAACCGTATCGTCCGGCATATCCTCACCGACGATTATCCTGCCGGACCATACGCCGTACCAGTCTGTGGCGTATGGCAGATGGACCGCCTCGGTTACGGAGGCGGCGTCTTCGGGTATGCTCTGATATCCCGTGAGAAGCTCTATCCCGTCGGCTCCCGCCCCCCTGAGCCTCTCGGCGGCAGTGCCCTTCCCTGGTATGTCGGCGACATTGCCGTATATGGTGTATCCCAGAAGATGCTTCATATCAGAACAGTTGGAACGCTGCCATGAGGGCGGCGTTTATCGCAGTGTGTATGTCCTGCCCGCTGCCCACTATTATGGCGTCGTTGGGGCCCATATCCGTGGTGCTCCGTATCCTATCCGCTATGTCGGGACGCTCCTCGTCGAGGTTCCAGTCCGGAGGTATCAGCAGAACGTCGTCCCTCATGACTACGGTGGTGCAGCCGCAGGCGCCGACCCTGATGCCGACGTCCCGCTGCTGCATGCCGTTCTCGATCTTGCCGCCCACCCCGTACACCAGGACGGCCTGCTGATGCTTTCCCACCACGGCATCCCCGAGATCGATGTCCACCACCTTTATGGGAAGCTCTGCCAGGAAGCCCAGGCCGGAACGGGTTATGGTTATGCCCGTCTGATGGACGGATATCATATCCCAATCCCGCAGGGTCTCCACGATCTTTCGCACACTGCCCTCTCCGATGCCCAGCAATTCTGCCAGGCGCTTTCGGCCCATCCTTCTCCCGTCGGATAGGACGTGCAGCGCCCAGTAGACGTCCGCGTCGTTGAAGCGGAACATGGGACCGTAATCCGGTATGCTCATGATCTTCATTCTATCAGAATGTGCATGCTTTACCGGATATTATAAGGTCTGTTATCTTGTCCACGTTGCTGAGCCAATCGTTGGCTATCTCCTTCGCTTCCGCTTCCCAGGATCTCATCTTGGGCTCCTTCCTGTCCGTGACGAGCTGCACACTGCAGTTCAGAGGCTGGCTCACAGGCTTTCCTATCTGGGACAGTATCCTGACGCGAACCTCCACATCGGAGCTGACCTTCTCCGCTATGTCCTCTGCCATGCGGAGGGACATTATGTTGTAGATCTTACCGATGTGGGTGACCGGGTTCTTACCGGAGGTGGCCTCCATGGACATGGGCCTGTAAGGCGTTATCAGCCCGTTGGCCCTGTTGCCCCTTCCCACAGATCCGTCGTCCCCCATCTCCTGGGAGAGGCCCGTGCAGGTGAGGTAGTACACACCGCGGTCGTAATCGTCGGCGGTGTTGACCTCCAGATTAAGGGTCACGTCCTCGCCGTCGATGATGTCGAGTGCGTTCTGGTACACTCTGTCGTTAAGCTGCTCGATCGCTGACTTGTAGTGTTCCGCGTCATCGATGTACTTGTCCACCATGGCGCAGGCCACGGTAAGGGTGATATCCTTGTCGACCCTGGAAGCCATGACCTTGACGTCCTGGCCTGCCTCCTTGAGGCTGCTCTTCAGCTTGCCGTTTATGAACTTCTCGGTATCATAGACCACCTTGTCCGTTATGGAGTACGGTGCGTAGCCCACTCCGAAGGAGGTGTCGTTCGCCAGGATCTTGGATGTCTGGTAAACGCCTCTGAGGTCGTCGGATCCCTGGCCCAGCTTCGCATCGATTATGACGTCGGAGTCCATGTCGACGTTGGGGAAGGTGTTCCTCATGTACGTCCTTGCAGCCTTGAGGGCTGTGGCCGCACAGGGCAGCTCCCTGAGGCCGTTGTTCTCGGCGATGAATGTTGTGGCACGTCCTACCAGAAGTATGTAGGTGGGGGAGATCACATTCCCTCCGCCGAATTTGGGGGCGGACATGCCGGCGACTATCTGGGTCTCATCTGTGTTGTGGTGCAGTATGGTCCCGAACTCTTTCTTGTACATCCTGCACAGGGATTTGGATACTTCCTCGGCCAGGGCATCCGCGACGCTGTCCGGGTGACCTATCCCTTTCCTCTCAACCAGTTCGATCTTGCCTTTAGGCGTGGGCACCTCGTTTATGCCCTCTACGTAAATGTTCTTGCTCATGTGTCTTCAACCCTCCGGGGCAGGTTATCAGAGAAGGCAGATTCTACCAGTAAATAAAGGACATTGCGACAAATATTCATATATGAATTTTACAATCCTGATTGTATGAGATTCCCCCCGACGTCAGAGATCAGGAAGATGAGGAAGGCCCTTGATCTGACCCAGACTCAACTGGCTGCAGCATCCGGTATCAGCCAGAGCACCATAGCCAAGATAGAGAAGAACACCATCTCCGCAGGTTACGACACGATAGTCAGGCTGTTCGAGACCATGGAAGCCATGAAGGATGACGACGGGAAGGGACTCACGGCCGCAGAGATAGCATCCAAAGGTGTCGTCTCCATTCAATCCGGAGAGCATGTCAAAGCCGCTTCCGATCTCATGAAATCCACCGGATTCTCCCAGGTCCCCGTCCTTACGGGAGAGCTGCCCGTGGGCAGCATATCCGAGAAATCCATACTGGGTCTTCTCAGGCAGGGCCTGACCATGGATGAGCTGTCCAATACCACCATCTCGAAAGTGATGTCTGACCCTTATCCCCTTGTCTCCGAGACGACACCGCTGGCTACCATAACCGCCATGATAAGCGGCTGCGATGCCATCCTGGTCTCCAGGAAGGGATCGGTCATAGGGATAATAACGAACGCCGATATGCTCAAGCTGATCTGATCTCCGTCGCGGACACCTGGTACATATCCATGTCCCTTGCGGCGACGGTGTTGGGGAATACCGACCTCGCCTCTTCCTCGGGCAAAGACAGGTCCTCATAGCGGTTGCTTATGTGAACAAGCACCAGCATACCGACATCGGAATCCTTGGCTATCCTGGCGGCCTGCATGGCGGTGGAATGCATGTGGGTGTCCGCGAGCTCTGCGCTTTCCTCCATGAACGTTGCCTCGTGTATCAGCATGTCCGCTCCGGCCGCGGCCTCCCTGATGTGCTCGCTGGGGCGGGTGTCCCCGGATATCACCACTTTGGCACCCCTCCTCACGGGGCCTGTGACCTTCTCCGGTTCAACGCCCTTGACTGTGACGCCGCTCTTTATAAGTGCCAGATCCTTAGGTTCCAGGCCGAGGCTCTCTGCCTTCCTCCGGTTTATCTTCCCCGGCAGACTGTCCTCTTCCATCACATACGCCAATGACGGGGTGCCGTGATCGGAGGCAACGGCCTTCACGCTGTACCCCTTGCCTTTGTAAACGAAGCCGGGCTCGGCCTCTTCCACCACGATGGGATACTGGATCTCTCCTTCGCACGAGCCCATGAGCATATCTATCGAGGATGAGGTCCCCTTCGGACCATGAACGAATACCGGGTCCTTCCTTCCCGAGAGGCCCATGGTCTGCAATAGTCCCGGGACCCCCATTATATGGTCTCCATGCAGATGTGTCAGGAAGATGGATCTCACCTTCATGAAAGAGAACGGCGAGATCATCAGCTGCCTCTGGGTCCCCTCTCCGCAATCGAAAAGCAGAACATCGCCACCATGCTTGGCGGCAACGCAGGGAAGGGATTTCTTCCTGGAAGGGGTACTGGCAGCGGTCCCCAGGAAAAGAACCTCGATCATCTCTCAGCCCATGTAGTCCGGGATGATGCCCTTCGTCTCCTTCTTCAGCTCCCTGTAGTGAGCCTTGCAGAGGTGGACCTGTCTGATACCCTCGCTCCTGAGGGCGAGACCCGTCATCTCCACCTTCTTCCCGGACACGGATCTCTCGGCTTGTGCCGTGCATCCCTGCACATCGCACGTATGCTCTGCGGAATCTCTGCTCATGGTACAGCCAATCCCGGAGAACAGATTTATTGTTTACTGATGATCGCCGCTTCCTTCCCGTTCGCCAAGAGCATCGTGATCGCGAACAGGTCGACGAAGGGCCGTTCGAACGGGGAACGGGGAACTTCAAAGGTTAAATCCCTGTAGGATAATCGGCCTCCTCATGACAAAGGTCTCTCCGTCCATGCTCTCCGCCGATTTCTCCAGGTTGGGAGAGGAACTGCTCCGGGTTGAGCGTGCTGGGGCGGACTGGATCCACATAGACGTCATGGACGGGATGTTCGTGCCGAACATAACCGTGGGTCCCTTGGTGGTGGAGGCTCTCAGACCCCTCAGCGGGATCGTGTTCGATGTGCACCTGATGATAGAGAGACCGGTCCGATATGTCGGTGCCTTCGCCGATGCGGGAGCGGACATACTGACCGTGCATACGGAGGCGGAGGGCGATCTCAGAGAGGCTCTGAAGGCCATAAAGGACAGGGGCCTCAGATCGGGCATCTCCCTGAACCCCGGTACCCCGTTCTCTGCTGTCGAGAAGTACCTTGATGGTGTGGATGTCCTTCTCGTGATGACCGTTCAGCCCGGATTCGGAGGGCAGAGCTTCAGAGAGGAGGGGCTGCCCAAGATATCAGCGGCGAGCAGATACGCTGAAGAGAGCAATCCCCGGCTGGAGATATCCGTTGACGGCGGCATCAACCGCGAAACGGGAAGAAGGTGCGCCGAAGCGGGAGCGACGGTCCTGGCGGCCGGAAGCTACCTCTACCGCCTGGAGGACATGGCCTCAGAGATAGCGCTTTGGAAGACCTTCGGGAAAGATTAATCTAAGACCCGTCCTTTTATGCAGTCATGGCTAAGCTGTCCCTGAGGTCCGCCGTCTCCGGCGGGTACCTGACCGTTTTGATCTCCGTGCTGTTCCTGGCACTCTTTGTCGTCTTCGTTGCGACCGATGTCCTGTACGCCGCGTTCATCTCGTTGATACTTCTCTTCTCCGCCTTGGCCCTCGGCGCTGCGGGCATATCCGAGAGGGAAGGATAGGTGCATCCATGGGAGTCAACCTCTCTGGCGTCATACAGTGCCGCGAGGTCGACCTCAGCTTCCTGAGCGGCAAGAAGGTCACCATCGACGCATACAACACCATCTACCAGTTCCTTTCGATCATAAGGCAGCCAGACGGCTACCCCCTGTGCGACTCCAAGAACAGGATAACCTCCCATCTTTCGGGGCTTCTTTACAGGACCGCGAACCTCATCGAATCGGGCATAGAGCCGTCCTTCGTATTCGACGGCGTCCCCCATGAGCTGAAGTACACCACGCTGGAACGGCGGAGAACCCGCAGGGACGACGCGGAGAAGGAATGGGAGAAGGCGATCAAGGAGGGCGACATCAAGAAGGCCTTCTCGAAAGCCCAGCAGACATCCAGGATGACGGACGAGATAAGGACCTCCTCCTTGGAGCTCCTGGAGCTCATGGGCATGCCCCTGATCAAAGCGCCCAGCGACGGAGAGGCGCAGGCGGCTTACATGTGCGCCAAAGGCGACGTCTGGGCATCCGCATCCCAGGATTACGATTCAATCCTCTTCGGAGCGCCCAGGCTCGTCAGGAATATGACGATCACCGGGAGGAGGAAGATGCCGGGCAGGGATGAGTACAGGACGGTCCGGACCGAGATAATCGAGTCGGAGGACGCGCTACTGCAGATAGGTCTCACCCGCGAGCAGCTGGTGGATGCCTGCATAATGATGGGCACGGACTTCAATCCCGGCATATCCGGCATAGGTCCCAAGAGAGGCATAAAGCTGATCAGGGACCACGGGAGCCTTGAGGCCGCTCTGAGGCACATAGGCGAGGAGATACCCGAATACCGGGAGGTAAGGGAGATATTCCTGGAAGGGGAGTATACGGACGCTTACGATCTGTCACCCGGGGATATGGACCGGGACGGCATAGTGGACATGCTGACAGGATATGATTTCACGGAGAGCAGGGTCATCTCTGCTCTGGACAAGATCGATTGTGCCAGATCTGCGAATAGGGCCAGAAGGCAGCAGAGATCCCTGGACTCCTGGTTCTGATCGTCCGCGGCAGAAGCGCGCTGGGAATAAGCGAATCGCCTTCCCCGGATCATCTGACTCTTTGAGTCGTATGGTGCTGTTTTATAAACGACCTCCGCAATCAGGAGCCCACGGCCGGGCAAGATATACCCGGTCCGGAGTGGCTGGCGATGATAAAGCAGGTCAGAGCAGATTATAACGCACCGGTAATAGAGAAAGGCGTCCAGGATTTCTGGGAGAAAGACGACATCTACGAGAGGACCAGGGCATTCAGGTCCGAAGGGGAGAATTTCTACTTCCTTGACGGCCCTCCGTACACAACAGGCTCCATCCACCTCGGGACGGCTATGAACAAGACGATCAAGGACACCCTCATACGCTTCTGGCGCATGAAGGGCTACAACGTCCGCGACCAGCCCGGATTCGACATGCACGGCCTTCCCATCGAGGTACAGGTGGAGAAGAAGATCGGCGTCCGCTCCAAGAGGGAGATCGAGGAGTTCGGGATAGATAATTTCGTGACCACCTGCAAGAACTTCGCCCAGGAGCTCCGCGGAAGCATGACGGAGCAATTCAAAAGACTGGGTGTCTGGATGGATTGGGAGGATCCGTATCAGACGCTCAAGCTCAGCTACATAGAGGCCGCATGGTGGACTCTTGCAAAGGCATATGACAAGAACCTCCTCGTATCGGACTCCCGGGTGCTTACGTGGTGCCCCAGATGCGAGACTGCACTGGCCGAGGCGGAGATCGAGTACTGGGACGAGAAGGACCCGTCGGTCATGGTGGAGTTCCCCCTTACGGAAGGGGAGGGCTCCCTGCTGATATGGACAACCACCCCCTGGACGCTCCCGTCGAACATGGCGGTGGCAGCGCATCCGGATTTCGATTACGCGAAGATAAGGATGAAGGACGGCGAGCGCTCCAAGACCGTGATAATCCTCGAGTCCCAGGCAGAGCACGTGGCATCCAAAGGGGGATTCACGGAAACGGAGACCCTCGAAAGGATGAAGGGCAAGGACCTGGAAGGTCTCGGGTACCTGCCGCCGTTCGATATCGACGACAGATACCGCAGGAAGACTGAATGGAGGCACAGGGTCGTCCTTGCAGACTACGTTGAGAAGGATAACACGGGGCTGGTGCACACGGCCCCGGGTTTCGGGCCGGATGATTACGAGACGGGGAAGAGATACGGGCTGGACCCCTTCTGCCCCGTGAATGAGGCAGGGAGGTTCACCGAAGCCTTCCCGCTCCTGGCCGGTAAGAAGGTGAAAACCACTGACCAGGACATACTGAAACATCTGGAGGAGAAGGGCATACTCTTCGCATCGGAGAAGACCCAGCATCGCTATGGGCACTGCTGGAGATGCAAATCCCCCATAATATACAGGAACACGAAGCAATGGTTCCTCAAGGTCACCGACATAAAGGACAAGATGCTTGCCGAAGTGGACAGGGTCAAATGGGTCCCGGAATGGGCCGGAACCTCCAGAGAGAGGAACTGGGTCGAAGGTGCCAGGGACTGGTGCGTATCCAGGCAGAGGTACTGGGGGATCCCAATGCCGGTCTGGACATGCCCCTGCGGAGAGAAGCGCGTCGTGGGGACCTACGATGAGCTAAGGGAAGGGGACGGCTACACGGAGGGCATGGACACTCACAGACCGTGGATAGACGTCGTAACCTTCGAATGTCCCAGATGCGGCGGCGAGATGCACCGCGTCCAGGATGTACTCGACGTATGGTTCGACTCCGGGGTCGCCGGATGGGCGGATCTGGGATGGCCCTCCGATAAAGAGGAATTCGAGAAGTGGTGGCCTGCGAGATTCATCGTGGAGGCTCACGACCAGACAAGAGGATGGTTCTATTCCCAGCTGGCCGCAGGCGTCATATCCTTCGACAGGGCGCCTTACGACGAGGTCATGATGCACGGCTGGGTCCTGGACCCCAAGGGCCAGAAGATGTCGAAATCCAAGGGTAACGTCATTGATCCGATAGAGATAATAGACCAGACAGGAGCGGATTCCCTCAGATTCTACATACTGAGGGCTAATGCTCCCTGGGACGACACTGCCTTCCAGAAGGACGGGCCGAAGAACGGGCGCAAAGTACTGAACACGTACTGGAATGTGGTGAACTTCGCATCCACATACATGAACATAGACGGTTACGATCCTGATGCCCATACCTTCGATTCCATGAGGGACAGCCTTAGGGATGAGGACCTCTGGATGATCTCCCGTACGGAGAAGATGAAGAGGGATGCCACCGCACATCTGGAAGGAAGGGAGCTGCACAAGCTGACCCGCGTTCTGGAGGAGTACATCCTGGAGGACCTCTCCAGATGGTATGTCCGTCTTGTAAGGGACCGCACATGGTCAGAGGACGAGGACGCAGCGAAGGACAAGAATGCATCTTACTTCACCCTACACTACGCCATAATGAGCACGGCCCTGACACTCGCCCCGGTATGCCCCCACATAGCGGAAGAGGTCTATCTCCACATGGGAGGCGGCCTTGAGTCCGTGCATATGGAGGATTGGCCATCCTGGAACGAGGGGCTGATAAGGGATGACCTGGAGTACAGCATGAAGCTCGTCCAGGATATAGTCGAGATAATCGCCGCGGAGAGGCAGAAGATGGGCAGCAAGCTCAGATGGCCCCTGAAGTCCGTGACGATATGCGGGGATGAGACGACCGTTGACGCCGTCAGAGTGTTCGGCGCTGTGCTGGCACAGCAGGGCAACATCAAATCCGTAGAATACACGGGAGAAGCCCCGGGAAAGAAGGGACTGGTCGCGGTCAGCTTCGGCCCCGGGGATGTCTTCGTGGATTTCGAGGTGACCCCGGAGATCGAATCCGAAGGATATGCCAGAGAGCTGATACGCCGTATCCAGCAGATGCGCAAGGACATGAAGCTGGATGTGGAGGATTACATAAACTGCGAGATAAAGGCGGAAGAGGATCTTGAGAGGTCTGTTTCATCCTGGAAGGAGCACATATCCGGGGAGGTCAGGTCCAAGAAGCTGGTCTTCACGGACAGCCCCGGAGGGGAATCCGTCAAGGCCTGGGACGTCTCCGGTAAGGAGATCGTGATCGGCATATCGATCAGCGTGTGAGCTCCAACAGGGACTTTACGGCCTCCGGGGTCCTCTCCACCAGTTTGCCGCATGACATGACGTCGTCCGGGTGGCATAGCCTGTAGGCGACGTTCTCCTTATTCAGGGACGGGACCGTCCCGTCCGCCCTGAATATGAACGGGCGAACCCTCCATATCCTGTTCTTCTCGCGCACGAGTATAGGTTCTATGCTCCCCAGAGGCTTGCCCACCTCTATGCCGGTCTCCTCCATTATCTCCCTGGCCGCGGCAGATTCAGGATCCTCTCCCTCTTCGATCTTCCCTGCACAAAGGGACCAGCGGCCGGGATAGGAGCTGGCTCCCTCGGGGCGCCTGAGCATGAGTATCCTGCCGTCGATCAGGACCACGGAGGAAACAGAATCTGTTACCGTAACGCCTTCGATGTCTACGATCCCTTGATCGGCATCCACCTTCACAATGTCGCCTGTCTTGAACAGTGCCACATCGACATGATCCACCATCGGTATCGATGATATCACGGCGCCTGTGGTGACTATCGTCTCAGCGGATGCATTGATCACCGCTGCCGGAGCCTTGCCGTGAACTTTAAGGTCATACATCACGAAGGAACCTACAGTGCTGCCCTTACCGCTGGGGAACACCAGGACCTTGCCTGCGATGTTGCCTCCGGGGCTTACCTTCAGCTCCCCTGTGGATGCATCAACGCCACCGAGGAAACTGAACGCATCGCTGATGACCAGGACCTCCCCCTCTGCCTTCCCCGAAGATATGGTCCTTCCCCGGATTATCATGATATCACCCTCAGCAGATCTGCGATATCCCTGCACATTACATTCTGGGAGCACAGCGTGGGAAGATAGTTCCCTGCCTTGCAGGAATTGGTGCCTGTTCTC
>DAMX01000007.1:0-3980 GCA_002497195.1 Methanomassiliicoccaceae archaeon UBA354
GGCATTGAGAACGAAGAGGACTTGCTCAAGGACTTCCTCGGTGCTCTGGAGAAGGCGTACAAGTAACCGATATCACTGATCCGTTAAAGTTCGTGGCCTCAGGAGAGCGCCGAGAGTTTCACTGCTTCCTCTGAGTCCCTACGCCGGGAGAATCCCACCACCCTGGGGCCACGGATTCATCGATGCAAATCAGCTCATACAGCTTCTGGTTTCATCTCTGCATCAGACGGGATCACTGGGTTGTATATCGAGACTTCAGGTTTTTTCACAGGACTTTCCGGTTCTCCCAATATTGAGGCGATCAGCTAAATGCAAAGAGATGGACACGAAGAATTTATGTTCGCATGATATTGCCGCTGGTATGTCCCGAGTACTTTCTGAATGTCTGAATGAGGAGAGGTCTGGATGAATATCCGCGATTTGGCGAGGAGCTTTCACGAAGAGGGCGTTGCGTATAGAAGAATGATACATAAGCACCCCGAGTTGAGCGGGCAGGAATACGCCACGGCCGAGTTCGTTGAAGACCAGCTCTCCGAGTGGGGGATCGCAAACTTTCGAGTGGGAGACACGGGTGTTGTCGGCATTATTGACAGCGGAATCCCGGGAAAGACGGTAGCTTTGCGGGCGGATATGGACGCTCTGCCTATCAACGAGGAGACGGGTGTCGAATATGCGTCCGTTGTCCCCGGAGTCATGCATGCCTGTGGCCATGATTGCCATACATCAGGACTGATGATAGCAGCGAAAATCCTGAGCACTCTCCATAAAACCGATGGAAAAGCTTTTGCAGGAAAAATAAAGTTGATCTTCCAGGCCTCCGAGGAGAAAGCGCCCGGCGGAGCTGGAATCATGGTGCGGAATGGGATTATGGACGATGTGGACGGCATCTTCGGGCTTCATGTCATGCCGAATATGGATGTCGGCACCATTTCCGTTGATCCCGGGCCGCGAATGGCTGCTTCTCTTCGGGCTCACATTCATGTGAAGGGAAAGGGCGGACATGGGGGGGCACCCCATGAGACCATCGACGCTATTGTCGCTGGGAGTGCTATTGTCATGAACCTGCAAACTCTTGTGAGCCGAGAGCTCCCTGTATTCGAACCGGTAGCCGTAACAGTGGGGCTGTTTCATGGCGGAGAGGCTCACAACGTCGTTGCGCAAGACGCTCATTTGGCGGCGACGATCAAGTTTTTTAATTCAGAGCTGAGAGATCGCATATCGGAAGGGATAACCCGGGTTGCGAAAAAGACAGCGGAAACATTTCGGGCGTCCTGTGAGGTGTCCGTGGAGGGGTACGGGCCTCCTGTCGTAAACTCCTTCCCACTTTCTGAAAGAGCGAAAAAGACTGCGGAGTCACTAGTAGGAAGGGATGCGGTGGTACATTTTCCTCCGTGGAGCGCCAGTGAGGATTTTTCAAGCTACCTGGAAAGGGTTCCGGGCGTGTTCGCTTTCATCGGCACCAGGAACAGCTCGGCAGGTTTGGACTATCCGGTACATCATGGGAAGTTCAATGTGGACGAACGTGTTCTGGAAATTGCCTCTTCTTTTTATGCACAATTTGCCGTCGATTTTTTAGGAACCCCCTGAAAACAGAAGAAGATGCGAGGTGGATTGAATAATTTCCGGCAAAAGGGAGGAAATACAGATGAAAATAGGGAGAAGCATTCTTGGTTCGTTCCTGTTGAGTTTTACTTTGCTCCTGTGTGGTTGCGGTCTTGCCTTTGCAAACGCCCCTATCGTCATTGCAGGCAATGAAATTCCCATCAGCCTGGATCCTACCAGCTACCCTTCGGGGGACACCATGATGGGGGTTGGCGCAGCGGAGGTTTTGTTCAAGGCGGATCCCAAAGGGAGCGTACAGCCCTCACTGGCAAAGGATGCGACGCAAATTGACGAATATAATTGGGAGATCGCGTTACGCCCCGAGGCGACATTCTGGAGCGGGGAACCCGTAACGGCTGATGCCGTGATACGCTCCATTCAAAGAGAGGGTAAGCTGAACCCCAAGGCTTCTCCGTATTTAAAGGGCATCGAGTTTTCCATAAAAAGCGATTACGTCATCCAGGCAAAGACAGAAACCCCGAATGTTGATATTCCCATGAACTTATCCCATTACACGCTGGTCGTTCACAACACAAACGAAAAATATACCTATAAAAGCATTGACACCGCCGATTACACCGGAATGTACAAAGTCGTCGAATATGAACCGCACAAGAAAATAGTGTACGAGCGAAACGAGAGTTACTGGGGGCAGAAACCGAAGACGAAGCGGATTGTCTACGAAGAGATAGGAGACGCCGATGCTCGGGTTATTGCCGCTTTGAGCGGACGATATCACATTGTTCTGAACATCCCTGTGGCCTCAAAAGCACAATTTGACACGAGCAATACATCGCAGATCGTCTCGGTGCCTGCGGCGAATACGCACACCATTTATCTCAACCTTAAGAAGCCGGGGTTGGATGATCCCAAAGTACGACAGGCCCTTGCATGGGGGGTGGACAGAGAAGAGTTGAATCTCCTGGGAGAAGAGGGATTGAGCACGCCGGTCACTGTTTGGATTGCTTCCAATCCGTTCTACTCCGACTTTAAAAACATGTTCTTTGATTCCTATAACGCTCAGAAAGCGGAGGAACTCCTGGACGGCGCGGGATGGAAAAAGGCAAAGGACGGATATCGGTACAAGGACTCCAAGCCTCTGGAAATCGTGCTCAGGACTTTCAGGACAGACAAAGCCATGGGAGAGGCGCTGCAAATCCAGTGGGATAGATTAGGCGTCAAGGTAGCCGTCCG
This sequence comes from Methanomassiliicoccaceae archaeon UBA354, assembly GCA_002497195.1. GTDB lineage: Archaea > Thermoplasmatota > Thermoplasmata > Methanomassiliicoccales > Methanomethylophilaceae > VadinCA11. Next base: position 2,797 of record DAMX01000007.1, read on the forward strand.
ACATGGGGACTACTCCCTGATTCAAGATGCCCGAAAGACTGGAGACTGGGGCGCCTCGATAGAGGCCTGGTCGACCTTCGGCAACGTGGTCCCCATGCTGGAGGGGCAGTACTCTCCCCGCGGCGCCGGGAACTACGGCGGCTACGCGGACGACAGGACGAACGAACTCATCGGGATGATCGCCAATGTTTCGGACAGTGGAGAAAGAAAAGCGCTCGTTGAAGAACTCTCCCTTCATATAGCCGAAGAGTCTCCTGCTATTTACATTTGTCCGAGAGCTCAGCTTACGGCGGTCAGCACTTCGCTGGAGGGGTTCGTACCGCACTTCAGACAGTTCGAAAATCTTGTGAATGCGGACATGAGATTGAAGGGACAGTAAGATACTTTTGGCATAGACAGGTACACCTGTCTATGCCTTTTTACTTTTCCTTACTGAAAGGGGAAAAAATCGTGAGGGGCGTTTCAAGTAAATTTTTAGGAGCGTTATTGACCTTATTTTTATCCAGCATCGTGTTGTTCGTGCTTATCAGACAGGCTCCCGGCGATCCCATAACGCTGCTGCTGGAGCAGCCCGGAGACCTGAGCATCAACGACGCGTCGCTGCTCGAAGAGCGCAAACAGGAGCTGCGGGAACTTCATGGTCTGAACGACAACGTTTTCGTGCAATACAAGAACTGGTTTACCAAGGTGCTTCGCCTTGATCTTGGAACGTCCATCTGGACGGGAAGAAGCGTCGCTCAAGAAATAACCACCGCATTAAAGGCAACGTTGATTCTGGCTTTTGCCGCCCTGGTGATCCAGGTGGTGTTAGGCATCGGCTTCGGTATCCTTTCCGCTGTTCGGGCGGGAGGGTTCAAAGACAACGTCATACGGTTACTATGCGTTATGCTTGCGTCGGTGCCCGGCTTTGTGCTCTCTCTTTCGCTCGTGTATTTTTTTGCTGTTAGATACAGAATCTACGAAATGAGCAGCGATATCAACCTCTACAGAGTGTGGCTGCCAGCTATGGCCGCGGCGCTTACGAATGCGCCTCGAACCATACGAGTGGTCCGAGCCACTTCGTTGACCGAAATGGGACAGGCATACACCCTTTTCTCGAAATCCTGCGGGGTTTCAAAGAGAATCATCATACGGGACATAGTGCGCAACTCTCTGCTCCCCATCATTACGGTCATCTCCATTTC
>DAMX01000097.1:0-27547 GCA_002497195.1 Methanomassiliicoccaceae archaeon UBA354
AGGATCGTCGCCGGCACGAACCCGTTCGTGTCGGGATCGCCCTACGCGGACTTCGTATACCCCGGGCTGAGCACCGCCGGGCGCATGGCGATGGACATAAAGAACTCCGCGGACAACGGAAGGCTGAAATCCATTTTGACATGAGGCGGCGGGTCCATTATATACACCTAAAAGATAACCGTAGGGTAAACCGAGAGGCGCTACATGGTTTCAGAGAGACTCAAGAATATTCCGGCATCGGGTACTGTCGCGATCTCTAACAAGGTCAGCAGACTGAAGGCGGAAGGTCAGGACATCATCTCGTTCTCGATGGGAGAGCCAGACTTCACAACGCCGGCCAACATCGTCGACGCATGCATCGGCTCTTTGAACAACGGTTTCACACACTACACCCCCTCGCCCGGCATCCCCGAGCTGAGAAGAGCGGTCGCCGAGACGGCGCTCGCCGAGAACAAGATCCCCTGCAGGGGCGCGAACGTCCTGATAACCCCCACGAAACAGGCAATCTTCATGGCCTGTCTAGCTTACCTCGACCCAGGGGACGAAGTGATACTCCCCGACCCGGCATGGGTGTCGTACGAGGCGTGCATACGTCTCGCCGGCGCGGTACCGGTTTTCATTCCGACGAAGTTCGAGGAGGAGTTCATCGTGGACCCTGCGCTAATCGAGGCCGCCGTGACGCCCAAGACCAGGATGATCATCATCAACTCTCCTTCCAACCCCACGGGTTGCGTCCTGCCGGAAAGCGTGCTCAGACAGATAGCGTCCATCGCCGTAAGGTACGACCTGCTCGTCCTCTCAGACGAGATCTACGAGAAGGTAATCTATGACGGGGAGCACATTTCCATCGCGTCTTTCCCCGACATGTTCGACAGGACCATCACTGTCTCCGGTCTTTCCAAGACCTATGCCATGACCGGCTGGAGGATAGGATGGGCGATAGCGAGCGAGGAGTGCATCTCCAACCTGAACAAGCTGCAGTCGCATTCGATATCCTGTTGCGTCTCTTTCGCACAGCAGGCATCCGTCGAAGCCCTCAAGGGCAGACAGGACGACCGTTGCAGGTTCGTCAGGGAGTTCAAGCAGCGCAGGGACCTCGCGATCGACCTCATCACCGAGATGAAGGGCCTCGACGTCAACTCCCCTCAGGGCGCATTCTATCTGTTCCCCAGGTACGAACCTGACATAAAGTCGGCCGTTCTTGCGACCAGGCTGCTGGAGCAGGCCCACGTCGCCGTGACGCCCGGGTCCGCCTTCGGACCGGCGGGAGAGGGATTCTTCAGGATATCCTACGCCACCAGCGAAGAGCAGATAAGGGTGGGCTTCGAAAGGATCAAGAAGTTCCTCGCCGACCTCTGAACGCACGCGCGTCCGTCAAAATAAATATAGGTTAGGGCATAGCCGTCCACGTCCGCCTGCGTCTGGCAGGGTGGGCAGAGGGATTCCATTTGAGCAGAGAACTTTTCACGGTCGGCCCGGTAAACGTAGAACCGGAGGTCCTCCAGGCCATGGCCAGGCCCATGATAACCCATAGGTCCAAAGAATACAAGAAGCTCCATGAGGCTGTCGTCGAGAAGACCAGGAAGGCCCTCGGCACAGACATGGACGTCTTTATCGTCTCGGGGTCCGCCACCGTCATGATCGAGGGCGCGGTGAGGAACGGGATCGCAGGAAGGTCGCTGGGGATAACCGGCGGCTCGTTCGGCGACAGGTCCATCGAGGTCGCCGAGCTCAACGGTAAGAAGGTAGAAAAGGTCGAGGTCCCCATGGGCAAGGGAATCAGGCCCGAATCGATAGAAGGACGCGTCAAGAAGGACATCGAGGCCGTGCACTGGGTGAGCAACGAGTCCTCAACGGGAGTGTTCAGCGATTCGACCGCGATAGCGGACGAGGTCCGCAGGCAGAGCTCCGACGCCCTCGTGATAGTCGACGCGGTCACTTCCGCTTTCGCAATGGACCTGGAAATAGGGAAGATGGGGCCCGACGCGCTGATATTCGGAACCCAGAAGGCTCTGGCCCTCCCGCCCGGGCTGGGCGTCATGCTATGCTCCGATAAGATGCTCAAAAAGGCCGCCACGGTCTCCAACCGCGGTTTCTACACAGACCTGCTGAAGATCAAGAAGCAGAGCGACGACAACTACGCGCTGACGACCCCCCCGGTATCGCTGATATACGGCCTGGACTTCCAGCTGGACAAAGCGTTGGCCGAGGGAATGCCCGCAAGGTACAGGAGGCATCAGGAGATGGCCGACCTGGTCAGGAGCTGGTCCAAGAAGCTCAACGGCATATTCCCCGAGGAAGGGGCCCAGTCAAACACCATAGGCGTCCTCAACCGCGGCGCCCTTGATTTCGACAAGTTCCACGCATCGCTGAAGTCCCGCGGGTACGAGATATCCAACGGCTACGGCGGCGTCAAAGAGAAAACGTTCAGGATCGGGCACATGGGAGACCTCACCGCCGACAGGGTGAAGAAGCTCCTGTCCGTCATGGACGAAATACTGGAGGATATGAAATGACCACTAGAATCCTGGTTTCCGACCCTCTCAACGAAGAGGGCCTCAAGATCCTGAGGGACTCCGGTTTCCCGGTAGACGTGAAGCCCGACCTCTCGGAGGAAGATCTGTGCAAAGAGATCGCCGACTACGAATGCCTCATCATAAGGTCCGGTACCAAGGTCACTAAGAAAGTGATCGAAGCGGGCAGGAAGCTGCGGGTCATAGGGCGTGCCGGAGTGGGCGTCGACAACGTAGACGTCCCCGCGGCCACCGAGAAAGGCATACTCGTCATGAACACCCCGTCCGCCAACATACTCTCGGCGGCAGAGCACACATGCGCCATGCTGCTCTCGCTGGCTAGGAACATACCCTTTGCCCACGACTCTATGCACAGGGGCGAATGGAAGCGCTCCAAGTACACCGGCGTCGAGATGAACGGCAAGGTCCTGGGCATCATCGGGGTCGGACGTGTGGGAGGGGAAGTGGCCAAACGCCTGAAGGCGTTCAACATGACCATGGTCGGATACGACCCGTTCCTTCCGAAGGACGTGGCAGACAGCATAGGCGTGCGCCTCACGACGCTGGACGAGGTCCTGAAGATATCCGACTTCATGACCATACACACACCGCTGCTCCCCGACACCAGGAACATGATCTCCACCGCCCAGTTCAATATGATGAAGCCCAACGCCAGGATAGCCAACGTGGCCCGCGGCGGGATCGTCGACGAGGACGCCCTCTACCAGGCCCTCAAGACCAAGAGGATAGCCGGCGCGGCGTTCGACGTATGGTGCGAGGAGCCGATATGCCAGGCCGAGCAGAAGCTCCTGGAGCTCGACAACCTCGTGACAACGCCCCACCTGGGCGCCAGCACCGTGGAGGCACAGGAGAGGGTCTCCACCGAGGTCGCCGAGAACGTCGTGAAGTATCTGAAAGAGGGAGTCATCGCCAACGCGATCAACGCGCCCCGCGGAAAGCTCGACCCGGAGACAGAGGCATACGTGCCGCTGGCCGAGCGCATGGGGGTCCTGGCGCACCAGATCAACGGCAACGTCCCCATCGACGAGCTGGAGATAACGTACTGCGGCGGACTCGCGTCCAAGCAGACGAAGATGCTGACGATATACACGGTGATCGGTGTCCTTAAGAATATCATAGGTCCCGGTCAGGCGAACATGATCAACGCCCTGCCCATCGCCAAAGGCAAGGGCATAGCGATCAAGGAATCGTCCACCGACGAGGCCAGAGACTACATGAACGTGATCGAGGTCAAGGTGGTTTCTGCAGGAAAGTCCCGCACGATACGCGGAACGGTCTTCGGCGGGCAGCCGAGGCTGGTGGGGATCGACGCATACAGCTTCGAGGTCCCCATGTCCGGCGACATGGTCTACGTGCGCTACGAGGACGCGGCCGGAGTGATAGGACACATAGGGACGGCACTGGGCGAAGCGGGCATCAACGTCGCGCAGATGGCGGTAGGAAGGTCCGGGAAATGCGCCATGATGGTACTGATCCTGGACCAGGACGTGCCGTCCAAGGTGCTGGACAATATAATCGGGGCGTCCGGGGCGAAGGAAGCGAAATTCATCGACCTAGTGGACAACTGAGCAGGGAGGCGAAGGTATGGAAGTAATAATCACGGTCGAAGAGCTGACACAGGCAATAAAGAACGGCATACGCCAGGCGAACAGGGAGATGGAGGAGGAGTACGCCAACCAGCTGGCGCTTCACGTGCTCAATTTCTTCGGCTATTCCGACAGGATAATCGACAACATACTGGAGCCGGAGGACCGCGACACGTTCTACATGCTCGAGGACGCAGGCATCCTGACAACGGAGCGCGAGGAGACCACCCTTTACGACGGAAGGGAGTGGAGGATCCACTACTGGCTCTTCAGAAAGAAGAGGATAGAGGAACTGATCGAGGGCAGCACAAAGGTCGAGGCCGAGGTCAAGGCCGAGGATTCGTTCTACGGGGACCTTCCGGACGAGATCTGGAAGAGGTCCTGAGCTCCCAAACGCTTTTTATTACCATGCGGGTACTCCCGCATGGACCTGTTCCCCTATCCATTCAGAAGCGGACAGCGGGAGTTGGTCGATTTTTTGAGGGAGGCCGCCGTCGCAGGGAGGGCCGCGGTGGTCGAATCAGGCACAGGCACGGGGAAGACCGTATCGTCTCTGGCGGCTTCGATCGACGCCGCCAAGTCCACCGGATGTAAGGTCATATATCTTACGAGGACGAAGTCCCAGCACAGGCAGGTGGTCACCGAATGCGCCCGCATCTCGGAGAAGGTGCCGCTCCTATGTGTGCCGCTGCAGGGAAGGAAGGCGTCCACATGCCCCATGATGGCCGACGACCCTGAACTTTCTGCCGGGACCCCGGAAGAGCTTTCCAAACTGTGCTCCGAGTACAAGCGCAAAGAGAACGGCGTCTCCACCTGCAGATATTACGAAAACATAGAGAATGCCGACATGACGGCCGTGATCGATTACATACGGAGCTCCCACCCCACGCAGGAGGAGTTCAACACGTACTGCGAAAAGAGGGACCTTTGCCCCTACGAGCTGATGAAGCACGCCCTGCCGGAGGCCGATGTGATAGTCGCCCCGTACCCGTTCGTCTTCATGCCGGCCGTGCTGCGCCATTTCATTGAATGGGCAGGGGTGCCACTGAGTTCCATGATCGCCGTGGTGGACGAGGCGCACAATCTGCCCGATTATCTCCGGGAGGTCATGACGGCCGAGTACGGCCTGAACGCGCTGGCACTTGCCGAGAAGGAGGCCAGGGAATGGGGGGACCCGGAGGTGGCCGAGGGATTTACCGTCACGGACCTGACCGGAGTGTTCCGCGATATAATCGTCGCGGCGGCAGACGAATACCTGGTCGAGGAGGACGGCCTGGTGCCGCCCTACTTCCTGCAGGACGAGCTCATGGAACGTCTGGGCATGAGCTCCAGGACCATATCGGCGATGCAGAGGGCCCTGGTGGACATAGGCGAGACGGTCTCAGAGTCCAAGAAGAAGAGGAGGAAGCTCCCGCGCACATACATCGGTTCCCTGGGAAGGTTCCTTCAGCATTGGTATTCTACGGATGAGGGATTCTATGTCAGGCTCGTGGTCGGCGGCGACAACACCAAACTCAAAGTATACTGCATGGACCCACGGGAGGCATCCTGGCCCCTTTACGAGTTCCACGCCTCCATCCACATGTCAGGGACCCTCGCCCCCCTGGAAGAGTACGTTACAGAACTGGGCCTGGAGGACGCGGAGGCCCGCACGTTCAGATCGCCCTTCGATCCCGGGAACCTGATGGTGGAATACGTCACGGACGTATCTACGAAATACGACGAGATGTCGGACGCCGAAAACGTGGGAAGGATCGAGCAGCATACCGTGGACATAGTGAGGTGCACAGAACGGAACGCCGCCGTGTTCTTTCCATCCTACAAGCTTATGGACTCCTTCATACGCGACGGGGTCCCCGAACGGATCGGAAGGGATATATTCTACGAAGTAAGAGGAATGAGCCAGACCGATCTGATGGAGGCGGTGGAAGGATTCAGGAGCACTCCCCACGGCGTCCTTTTCGCAGTGACCGGAGGACGGATAAGCGAGGGGCTGGACTTCCCCGACAAGGACCTGGAGGTGGCCGTGATAATCGGAATACCATATCCAAGGCCGACAGCCAGGCACAAGGCCTTCACCCGGTACTGCGAGATCGTATTCGGGGACGGCTTCGAGCACGCCTCCAAGATACCTGCCGCCAGAAAGATAAGGCAGGCCATCGGTAGGCTGATAAGGTCCGAGGACGACGCGGGCGCAGCGGTGATATTGGACCGAAGGGCCTCGGCCCTGGACGGGATAGATGCCGTGGCGGCGGACGACCCGTGTTCGGACATCGCAAGATTTTTCGGGGGCAGGGAACAAAATTAATACGAGGTTAACTTTGTGAACCGCATGCCCATCGAGGTAGATGAAGACGTAAAGAAGAAAATCCTGGCTGAAGGCAGGGACTATAGGGTGTGCACGGCGTGCACCGGTCCCGCCCTCGTGCCGATAACCGTCAAGCCCCCGAAGACCAACGACCTCAAGATACAGATAGGGGACAACACACTGTACATCTCGGCCGTTCAAGCCAGGTACATAAACCGAGTGACCATGTCCATGGTGTACGAGAAGGAAGACGTGGACTACTGCCCGGCATTCTACTGATCACGAGATCCTTACCGCCGAGTCGGCGGACGCGGAGACAATGGCGCCGATGTCCGAGGAAATGTCGAACGCCCTTATCTTAGGGAGCTCCGCCTCCGTCACAGGTCCCTTAGGCACAATGGTGCAACCGACCGCCGGGCGTATCGAGATCTCGTAAGTGCCGATGCTTTTGGCGATCTCCTCGATCTCCAGCTTGTCGTAGCCGATGAGAGGCCTCAGCACCGGGAAGTCCAGACCGACGTTCTCCGCGCGTATGTTGCGGAGGGTCTGCGAAGCGACCTGCCCCAGGGAATCCCCCATGACCACGCCGGAACAGCCCAGTCTGCCTGCGAGCTCCTTGGCGGTGCGCTGCATGGTGCGTTTGCACATGACGCACTGGTATCTAGTTTCGCAGGTCTCACCGATGCGGGCCTGGCTCGGGCCGTGCATGGCAGAATAAAGCGGCATCTCCTGACCGGTCGCCTGTCTAAGCTGTTGGGCCAGTTCCTTGACGTTCTCCAAGGACCTTCCGTCTTCATAGGGGGTGTTGTCCATGTGCAGAAGGACCACATCCGCGCCGGCCTCGGCCATTACATAGGCCGCGACGGGCGAGTCGATGCCGCCGGATATCAATGCGATAAGCTTCAGGTTACGTACCTCCCCGCCTGTACGGGGCCATCGTCGTACTCCTCTTCGTCGACCAGCATCATGTAGAGCCCGCCGATTATCTCCTTGAGGTCCTTGACCTCGGCCCTGAGGGCAACGACCTCGGCCTTGAGCGACTCGATATCATGTTCGCCGTTCATAGTTTGACATTCCCATAATCGTCCGCAAGCTTCCTGGGCATGGAGTACTTGCATTCCGGGCAGTACAGGCCTTTTCCTTTGCGGACCATTTCGGTCTTGCAAGTCCCGCACAGGGCGCGGATCACTCCGAGGTGCTCTTCCTTCGTGGTGAGCTGCAGCGAAGGCTCGGTGTCCAGCACCATGGCCCTGATGAAATCCCCCTTCCTCAGCTCCTTGCCCACGTCGTCGGTGTAGCCCGGGGCTATCTTGGACACATGGAGGGTCGCGTATGTTTCGCCGCCCACCTGCCTCTCGGTGCCGTCCTTGGCCACCACGTCCGCCGTCGCCATGGTGTTCCTGATGTCCGCCACGATCGCGTACACGATGTCTCCGTACCTCAGGAGGTTGGGGGGGTTCGGCGTGACGACCCTGGCGACGCACTCTTCGTCGTCCAGCACCAGATATCCAATCTGGGACGCATAGATCCTACCGTTATCTGCGAAGGTCCCGTCCGACGCAAGATATTCTTCTTCTACCGCTACCTCGTCTCCTGGGAAAACCTCGATCTTATTCTTCATGTCAAATCACCTTATGTTAACAACAGCTATCTCAATGCTGCGCTTCGTCTCTCTGTGGAACTCGAACGTGTGAGGAATATCGTACTTATATACTTTACAAAGGGACGCATTCATGCCCCTCTTCTCGCAGTAGCCCGTGACGAAGTCCGCCGTCTCCGCCTTGTGGAGGGAATATACGCACTCGGAAAGCTCCATTGCCTTGTCCAGGAACGGGCGGTCGGCGTTGCGGCTCTGACATCCGAAGGGAGGGTTCATGAAGACCGTGTCCGCCCCTTCTTCCACGTCCTTAACGTCCGAAACCGAGAACGATGCGGCGACGCCCGCCGAAACAGCGTTCTCTCGGGAGATACGGACGGCCTTTTCCGAGATATCGAAGCCGAAGGACGCGCCGGCGCCCATCAAAGCCGCCGCTATGGCGAAGATCCCGTTCCCGCAGCCAAGGTCCACGACCTTCATGCCTTCCACGTCGCCCCTGCGGTAGGCCTCGAAGACCACGTCGGCGGCGATCGCGGCCGGCGTGGGATACTGCTCGAGCGACGCATCCGGCTCCGGTACAGGCTCCAGCAGTTCCAGCGCGATTGCCAGGTCCTTTTTCTTCATTGCTCTTTGTGATACGTTCTGCGTTAATATCCTTCGCCCGAAGCGCACCCACGATATTCGCGGCCGCGTTACGAGATACGGCGGTTCATCGTCTAGCTATTATATTCACAACTAGACATTTGTCTAATATTATCAAAAATAATCGACACATAACGGTTAGATTTATATCTGATAAGTGCATACTTGAGTATAGACAGCCCCACGCTGCCAAGGAGATCAAAAATGTATACAATCGAAAACTCGAAGTCGACGACCGAAACGACGACCCGCGTAAAGGACGTATGCCCGGTCAGCGGCATGTGCCCGGTCTGCACGGAGGACTGTAATGTCATATGCGAGGTGGCCAAGGGCGCTTTCAGAGGCAGGGAGGTCCTTTACCCGAGCCCGGAGCACTTCGGAAAGAGCACCGCCGCGTCCAACAAGGACTACTTCCTCGACTGGTCGCACTTCCAGATAATGGCCGAGCTGCTCGGCGCAAAGGGGATAGAGCCCAGCTCCGACGTGGCGTTCTTCGAGAACGCGAAGATCAACACCGTAGTAGGGTCCAGAGGAAAGAATCCCATCAAGATGGCCCTTCCGTTCCACATCGCAGGCCTGGGGTCCACCGCGGTGGCCAAGTCCAACTGGCGCGAGCTGGCGTCCGGTGCGGCGATGTCCGGCGTGTGCGAGGTAATCGGAGAGAACGTCTGCGGAATGGACGGCGACGCCGTTTACTCCAACGGCAAGGTCCAGTCCTCCAAGGACCTGGCGTTCCGCGTCAAGTCCTACATGGACTTCTGGGACGGAGAGAACGGCCGTATCGTCCTCCAGACCAACGTAGAGGACCAGCGCGGAGGGGTCGACGAATACGGGCTATCCAAGCTGGAGGTCGAGGTCATCGAGAGGAAGTGGGGACAGGGCGCCAAGGCCATAGGCGGAGAGGTCAGGCTGACGACCCTTGAGAGGGCCCTGGAGCTGAAGTCCCGCGGATATATAGTCATGCCAGACCCGGAGGACCCATCGGTCCAGGAGGCGTTCAAGGCGGGAGTTTTCAAGAGCTTCGAGAGGCACAGCCGCGTGGGATTCCCCGAACGCAGGTCTTTCCTCGAGGACATAGACAACCTCAGGTCCATGGGGGCCAAGAACGTGTTCCTGAAGACGGGCGCGTACAAGCCCGAGGCCGTTGCATTCACGATGAAGGTCGCTTCCGAGGCCAAGATAGACCTCCTGACCTTCGACGGGGCGGGAGGAGGCACGGGAATGTCTCCGGTCATGCACATGAACGAGCTGAGCACTCCGACGATCTGGCTCTATTCTCAGGTCATGCAGTGCGCATGGTATCTGAGGAAGAAGGGCAAGTACGTGCCGGACATATCCTTCGCGGGCGGATTCGTCAACGAGTCCCAGATGTACAAGGCGTTCGCACTTTCGGACATGGGCGACGGGCCGATATGCAAGTCCATTGCAATGGCGAGGGCGCCGATCACGGCGGCCATGAAGGGAAAGCACTTCGCGGAGCTGGCCTCGGAAGGCAAGCTCCCCGCAGGCTTCACGAAGCAGTACGGGGACAAGCCCGAGACCTATATGATCTCCGCCAAGACCGTGGCGAAGATGTATCCCGACAAGGAACTGGGGACCGACATCCCCTGGGGAGGCGTGGCCCTCTACACATACATGCACGACAGGCTCGGAGAGGGCCTCAAGCAGCTGATGGCGGGAACCCGCAGGTTCACCCTGGACTCGATCGAGAACGAGGACATCGTTGCTCTGACGAAGATAGCCAACAGGGTGTCCGGTATCGAGACCCTTGAGGACAGGGCCGACCGCGTCATGAGGAAGCTTCTCTGAAAACGCCTTGAAACTTTTTACGGGCGGGCCGCGACGCCGGGCCCGCCCGGTGATATATTTTTGTAGGGCGAGCCCCTTCGGGGAATGCACACGGTAAATGTTTGCACCTCTAGCGAGGGGGAATAATACTGGTAGAGATCAAAAGGGCGATCATCAGCGTTTCCGACAAGGAAGGCATAGTCGATTTTGCAAAGGAGCTGGCGGCTGCCGGCGTCGAGATAATATCCACCGGCGGGACGTACAGGCTTCTGAAGGACAACGGGGTGGAGGCGGTCGAAGTTTCCGAGCTCACCGGTTTCCCGGAGATGCTGGACGGTCGCGTCAAGACGCTGCACCCTAATGTCCACGCGGGGATCCTGGCGCGCAGAAACTGTCCGGAGCACATGAAGGCCATTGCTGAGATGGGCATAAGGCCGATAGATATGGTGGTCATCAACCTCTATCCGTTCAGGGAGACGGTCCTCAAGAAAGGGACATCCTTCGAAGAGATCGTCGAGAACATAGACATCGGCGGCCCGAGCATGATCAGGGCCGCGGCTAAGAACTACGAGTCCGTAGCGGTGGTCACCGACAAGAGCCAGTATCCAGAAGTACTGAGAGAGATAAAGGAAAGCGGCCGGGTGTCGCAGGGGACATTGGGCAGGCTGATGGCCGAGGCGTTCATTGCCACGGCGAACTACGACGCCATGATAGCCAGCAGGATGCACGGCAGGTTCTGCGAAGGGTTCCCGTCGTCCTTCCCCGTCCCCACGGAGAAGGTGGAGGACCTCAGATACGGCGAGAATCCCAACCAGAAGGCCGCATTCTACAGGGACCCGTTCACGGACGGGACCACCGTGCCGAAGGCGGAGCAGCTTCACGGCAAGCAGCTATCGTACAATAACATCCTGGACCTCGACAAGTCCCTCGACATAGCCATGGACTTCGAGAAGCCTACCGCGGTGGTCATGAAACACACCAACCCCTGCGGACTCGCCTCGGCCGATACGATCTCGGAGGCCTTCGTCACAGCCTATGATGTGGACCCCATGTCGGCGTACGGATGCGTGATCGCCCTCAACAGGGACTGCGACGTGGCCACGGCGGAGGAGGTCAAGAAGCACTTCGTGGAGGCGATAATCTGTCCGGACTATTCCCCGGGGGCGCTCGAGCTTCTGATGACCAAGAAGAATCTCCGTATACTCAGGACCGGACTGCCCATCGGACCCGACCGGAGGCACCGCGAATATAAGATGAAGAAGGTGCAGGGCGGGATGCTGGTGCAGACCGACGAGGACTCGGCCATAGATCCGGAGAAGCTCACTGTGGTGACGGACCGCGCACCCACCGAAGAGGAGGTCCACTCATTGCTTTTCGCATGGAAGCTCGCTAAACACGTCACTTCCAACGCGGTCGTATACGTTAAGGCGGAACGCGCCGTCGGCATAGGCGCAGGACAGATGAGCCGCGTGGACTCCGCCAAGATAGCTTCCATGAAGGCCAACGAGCCCACCCAGGGATGCGTCATGGCATCGGATGCGTTCTTCCCGTTCAGGGACGGCGTCGACACGGCCGCGGAGGCCGGGATAACGGCCATAATCCAGCCCGGAGGGAGCATCAGGGACCAGGAGGTCATCGATGCCGCCAACGAGCACGGGATTGCCATGGTCTTCACGGGATGTCGCGTGTTCAGGCACTGACCCGAAAGTGCCACACGTCGTAAAACAACTTAATCCCACTCAATTTTTATCGCAGTCTTCCGAGTACGTCGGGATTATAGGTTTCCCTTCGGCCTTCCTCTTCATATGCCCGCCCGGGCCTCCGCGCTCTACACGGGCCTTCTCGATGCACTCGGGGTCGTCGCATACGAACGCGGCGTAAACGAAATTAGTCGAAGGCTTACCGCAGATCTCGCAGGGGTAGTCGCTGAAATTTATTGTCATGACGGGGTCATGGCCAAACATAGGTAAAAAACAAGCGTTATCTAATCCGATATCGATACTCCGGTATGGAACAGGGGACCCTGGCTGAAAAGTTCGAACTGGAGAGATGCATACAGTGTAAGAAGTGCACGCGCAACTGCCCGTCTGCGAAGCACGGAGGGATCGTCCCCAACGAGGCGGTCCTCGGCGTCCGGGAAGGAAGATACGACGGAGATCCATGGACATGCCTGATGTGCCACAGGTGCAGCATGGTCTGCCCCAAAGGCATCGAGGTCGCCGGGCTGGTATTGGCCCTTCGCAATAAGGAGGCGGAGTCGGGCAACATACCGGAAAGGTTCCGCAGGGTGTACGGGAATTTCAGGCAGACGGGGGATACGATGAGCATAGCAGGCTCCGTCGACGAAGAGCGCAACTCCCTGGGCCTTACGAAAATATGCAGGGGCCCGGAGGTGCCCGGCAAATTGGAAATCATGTCAGGGAGGGGGACGCAATGAAGCTCTTCCCCGGATGCACCGTAAGTTCAAGGCTACCGTTCGTAGAAGCGGCGGTAAGATACATCGCGGAACGTCTGGACATAGACCTTTCGCCCTCCGGGTGCAACATGTGCTGTTTCGAGCCTACCGGCCTCAGGTCCGTGGACCCGGAGATGTGGAGGTCCGTCGGGAGCATGGTGCACTCCATGAACGGAGGAGAGTCGATCGTCACGCTTTGCGAAGGGTGCAACCTGTCCCTGTCCTCGTCGGAGAGGGCGCTGAGGACCGAAGAGGGCGCCGCTGATGCATCAAAAAGGCTTTCGAAGGTCGGGATGGAGTTCGGGATCGCAGACGTCCGCGGCCTGCTGGAGCTCCTGCACGAGAACATCGACGGCATCAGGAGGCTTTCCAAGTCCCCCGCGGACGGAACGGGTGCGGTTTTCCCCGGCTGTCACGGCGAGTATGCGTACAAAGGCAGAGGAGGGGACGCGGCCGGGATGATGTCGGAGGTCCTCGATGCCGCAGGATGCAAAAACGTCGTGATAAAGAAGCCGATGTGCTGCGGCGGAGGGCTGCAGGGGGTGGAAGACGGCATCGCGGCCGGGATACTCCAGGATACCGTCGGCGAGTTCAGGGATGCGGGTGCGGATTTCGCCGTGGTGTCGTGCGTGTTCTGCTTCCGCAGGCTGGATATATCCGCTAGATACCCCGTGATGCATATATCCGAGGTCGTGGCCCGCTCCATGGGATGGGAGGCCGACGTTTCCAGATACCACCGCACGGAGCTTCAATCCAGGTCCATCGAGAACTGAACGGATCCGGAAGAGTGGGTCAGGGACCCCATGGATACCATGTCCGCGCATCCTGCATATTTCGCAACGTTTGCCAAGGTTATGTTCCCCGAGGCCTCCACCCGCGCTCTGGGGTTCTTCTTGCGGACCGCAGAGCGGAGCTTCTTCACATCGGCGGGCTTCATGTTGTCGGCCATGATTATGTCGGCGCCCATCTCCGCCGCGGTCTCGGCCTCCTCGACGCTGGAGACCTCGATCTCCACCTTCAGGTTGAAAGGCGCCTTGGAGGCCCTCTCCATGGCGCTGCGGACAGATCCGCAGGCCTTGATATGGTTGTCTTTGATCAGGATCATGTCGTCGAGCCCGGACCTGTGCTCGGCACCTCCTCCGAGCCTTACGGCCTTCTTCTCGTATTTACGGAACCCCGGCGTCGTCTTCCTCGTGCCGCAGACCAAGATGTCCGGGTCTTTTTCCCTGAGCAGCTCTACCGCCTCGGAAGTGGCGGTCGCGATGCCGCTCATCCTCATCATGAAGTTGAGCGCCGTGCGTTCGGCGGTAAGGAGCCCTCTGACGGGGCCGCTCACCGAGATGACCCTGGTACCGGCCTTCACGCGGGAACCGTCCTTTACGAGGGCAGTAGCATCAGCTCCCGCCATCGAGAATATGTCGCACGCCTCTTCGAGCCCTGCGACGACCGCATCCTGCTCGCATACAATGGACGCTCTGCCGTTCACGTCGGGCACCAGGTCTGCCGTCGCATCCCCTCTCCCGACGTCCTCTTTCAAAAAACTTTCAAGGCTCGACATTCTCACACTTCCATTTCGAACTCTTGTCCCAGTTCGGGCAGTATCACATTATAGTCCTGCAGGTCGGGCAGGAACAGCTCCCTGACCTCGGAGTGCATGAAGATGACGTTCTTGGGGTCGCACTTCTGGATGAAATCCACGATTTCGCTGTGGTCCGCATGGGCGGAGAAGTCGTACCTCTGTACTTCGCATTCGATCTTGTACGATTCGCCGTCGATGACCATGCTGCCCTGCTCGAGGAGCATCCTTCCGTTCGTATCCTCGGCCTGGTATCCGACGATGAGGATCGCGCTTTTCGGATCGTTCTTTACGCTGTTCACGTATCCGAGGACGGGTCCGCCGTCCAGCATCCCGCCGGTGGTTACAATGACCTGCCCTCTAGATGCGTTGCGTCTCATATTGGAGTTCTTGACGGTGTTGAAGTTCCTCTTCGCAGCCTTTAGCTTCTTGGGGTCCCGCAGGTACTCCGGATAGTCCAGGAACATGCGGGTGACAGAGCGGCCCATGCCGTCGACCCACATCTCGTATTTGAGGTCCTTGAGCAGAAGCATGATCTCCTGGGTCCTCCCGATGGCGAAGCAGGGTATGATGCATTTACCTCCCCTTTCGACGACCTCGCGCACCTTGTTCAGGAACCGGACCTCGGTCTCGCTCCTGGGGGGGTGGTTGCGTCCGCCGTAGGTGCCCTCGATGAACAGGGTCTCGCAGTCCACCGGCTTAGCCCCCGACACCAATCTCTGGTCCGCGGTGTGTATGTCTCCGCTGTAGAGCGTGGTCGTGTCGCCTTCAAAAAGGAACATGGATGCGCCCGGGATATGTCCTGCCGAGTACAACGTCACGTCGGTCCTGCCAATCTCGATGGTATCTCCGAACGTCAGCGGAACCACGTTCCTCATGGTGCGGTCGACGTCGTTCGCAGTATACGGCTGAGGATAGTTCTCGGCCTTGGCGATCTTCAGAGAGTCGTTCATGAGTAGCTCTCCGACCTCTGCCGTAACGGGCGTGGTGAAAAGCTCGCAGTTCTGCCTGCCGCAGACGACCGGGACCATGCCGCAGTGGTCCAGGTGGGCATGGGTCAGGAACACATGGTCGACATGGGGTGCCTGCATAGGATATTCAGGCGGCTTCGAAGGGCTCATGCCGTATTCGATCAGGATTGTTTTCTTAGGGCCTTCCATTGTGAGTCCCATGCGGCCGACTATATCTGCACCGCCCAAGAATTGATATTTTACTTTCATTGCTATTCTCCTTGTTATTTTGCCATAGGCTGTGAAAAGGAGGGGCTTAGGCCTCTCCTTCGACTTTGAAACAGATCGGGCATTGCCCGTCTTAAACTGGCTATCCTATTGCTGTATATTTAGTTTCCTTATGTTCCCTACGATGGGTCCCATAGGCACGAAAATCGAATGTGCCACAAGTTAAAATATTGGACAATGCGCAACGTCATTCATGGGATACACTCGAAGCAGCGCCAGCTATTACGGGTTCTTCGGAATCCTTGCGGTAACGGTTTACGCGGTCACTTTTTTAGCGGCATCGGACTACATCGGTACATGGACGTCGGGGGTCAGTCACACATCCGAGCTTTTGGCTGAAGACATATACAGGGCAGGCCTTGTGTCGGCAGGGGCACTGGGTGCGATATTCGGACTGGGGTTCGCTTCACGCCGTCGGGGGCCCGCCGACCTGGCCGGTTGCGTGCTGTCAGTGTTCGCGGGTATCATGCTTGCGGCCATCGGGCTAGAGGGCACCGGCGCCGGAGAGGATTTCTTCCCGGTCTTCGCTTCCATGATGGTCCTGGCGGCCCTGTCGGACGCGGTCGGCAGAGCGGCGGTAAGGGATCATCTCCCGTCGGCGACCTCTGCAGTCCTGGCACTGCTCATGGCCTCTGCCTATCATTACGGAATCCTCCATGGGCTGGGATTCATAACGGCATCGGCGGTCTGGGTGTTGTCGGCCTCGATCTTCATGGCATATGGCCACGGACGGGATGTCCGCGATGCCGAGGGCATGGACGAAGGCGGCGGTAAGGGAGACGGAATGCAGGAGGAACGCGTTGCGTCGTCCGGTCCGGTCTTCGGAGAGGTCACACCGTCATCGACCGCATTCGAAGTTCAGGAAGGTGTCACGGAGGCCTCGGCCCACATGCCCGAAGGCCCTTCGGAAGAGCCCTGTCAAAAAACATCCCCCGTCGGGCATGGGGACGTAATGCGGGACGCGGGAACAAAATTCCTGGCGGAGATCCCCGACCCGCGCGACATCTACACCGACAACTCGCCCGAAGCCCTGGTGAGGAGGGCGGCCTTCAACAAGGGGCTCAGATACAGGAGGAATTACGGAGGGCACGGGATCCAGGTCGCTTTCGTGGCGCACAGGGTGGCCGTTTTCGTCCAGCCGCAAGACTATGACGATTCCGTCGACGATGCGCTCAGGTCCGAGGGATGGACGGTCCTCAGGTACAGCGAGGAAAGCATCACAGACGGCTCGGTTCAGGGCGAGGAGATACTGGCCACCGTCAGACAGGCCGAAAAACAGAGAGCCAGGCAAAAAGGAAAATCGGCGAGCTGACAAGTGGTCACCAGCGCCTTAATACCCAAACTTATTAAATGCAGAAGGGATAGGGGGAGCCGGGATGCAAACTACACGTAATGTTCCGTCAGCCAAGAAAATTGGCGGCGCAGGCGGCAACGCACCATATAGCGTAGCCAGAGCTGTAGCGGGCGGTTTCGCTCTGGCGGCCGTGCTTTGGTGGATCCCTTTCATCGGCCCTGCGATAGCCGGCTATTACGCCGGGCGCAGATCGGGCTCGTTCGTCAAGGGGGCCATCTCATCTTCGATAGGAGGGGGCAGCCTAATGCTGGCCGTAATGGCCGCTTCTTATTACCTTCTCGGCCCCGCGGGGTTTCCGGACACGGCTGTGGATGCGGCAGCCGGCACGCTGACAGGAATATACTCGAGGGCCGGGATTTATCTTGAATACTTCTTCAACCCGGGTACCGCAGACCCTTCCCTGACTCCCCTGGGCATCATGGCGGCCTTCGGTTGCATAGGGGGATCTCTTTCCGGGCTATACCGTCGCGAAGCGGCTTCGCTTATCGCTTCCGGCGCAGTCTATTCGGCGATCAGGCCTCTGGCAAGGTCTGTGGAGCTTTACGAAAAGGGAAAGGAGCTGGGGTTCGAGTCCTACAACGACTGCGGGCTTGTAAGAGATTCGGCGGTCAGCGCCGGACAGGATGCCAAGCAGCGCACCTCAACAGCGTCCATGAAGAAGAAGCCGGTAACTACGACCATCCAGGCCGTTACGACGACCGTGGGCGAGGGAGCAACGCCCACATCCTCGTCCTCCGAAAAGAGCCAGAGTCCTTTTTCGGACATCCTGAGGCGCTCCGAGGTCCGTAACAACGGCAAAGAAGGCGTCCAGAAGAAATGAGAAAAAACTCCGCCCGTGCGCGTGATAACTTATTAATATCGTCATCCAATGGGGATACCAGTGATAGCTTGTTTTGTTCTCAGTGCGGATCTTTGATGTTCCCCAACGGCGGGAAGTACGTCTGCAGTTCTTGCGGCGAAGAAAAGGAAATCGGAGCGTCGCATGTGATCGTCACCGGTTCCAATGATAAAGAAATGACCGTGATAAAGGAGGATGTGGCGACACTTCCGAAGACCCGCATCGCGTGCCCCCTCTGCGCCCATACGGAGGCATACTTTGTCATCAGGCAGACCCGTGCCGCCGATGAACCCGAAACCAGGATCTACCGCTGTTGCAAGTGCAACCACTCCTGGAGAGAATATTGAGCAAGCCAGAAGGTGAAACAATGTTCAAGGCAGAGATAAAGTCCGACACGATGAAGGGGCTCGTCAATATCGTTTCCACGCTCATTGACGAGGTCAAATTCAACGTGGACTCCGAGGGAATGAGCCTGAAGGCCGTCGACCCCGCCCATGTCGCAATGATTGAGTTGCGCATAGATGCGGGCGCGTTCGAATCGTACGCGGCCGACGAGACAGAGATCGGACTCGACCTCGACAAGGTGAAGAGCGTGCTGAAACTGGCATCGTCAGGCGACATCATAACGATCGAGCAGGACGACGACCACGGCAAACTGGTGTTCAAGGTCGGGAACATAACCCGTCGCATGCATCTGGTGGACACTTCGGGGATGAACGACCCAAAGGTCCCGCAGCTCTCCCTCTCTGCCAAAGTGAGGATCGCAGTGGACGAGCTTCAGCAGGGCATCCGAGCATCCGAGACAATATCCGACCACATAGCCCTGACGGCCAGCCCCGAAGGGTTCGAACTTTCCTGCGAAGGCGACACGGATTCCGCAAGCCTCGTAGTACCGAAAGAGAAGCTTGAAAGGCTAGAGGCAGAAGGCACATATTGCAGCCTCTTCCCCCTCGATTACTTCGCCAACCTTGTCAAGGCGATCCCCGCAGGCACGGTCGTGAACATCGAGCTCGACAAAGACTACCCCTTGAACATAAGGTTCGAGATCGCGGAAGGAAAAGGCAGAGTGGATTACCTCCTGGCTCCGAGGATAGAGAGTGATTGATCCGGTGATGCGGTTGGCAAAAAGCGAAACGGAGCTTAAGGGAATCGCAAACAGGCTCAGGCACCATGTCATAGAGATGACCTCGGAGGCCGGATCGGGACATCCCGGAGGCTCCCTGTCCTCCGCCGACCTTATGGCCGTGCTGTATTTCAGGGTCATGAACCACCGCCCCTCCGACCCCTCATGGGACGGACGGGACAGGTTCATTCTTTCCAAAGGGCATGTCGCGCCCATTCTCTACGCGTCGCTGGCCGAGTCCGGGTACTTCCCGGTCGGGGAGCTTATTACCCTCAGAAAAATGAACAGCAGATTGCAGGGCCACCCGGTCCGCGGGAAGCTGCCCGGCGTAGA
This sequence comes from Methanomassiliicoccaceae archaeon UBA354, assembly GCA_002497195.1. Classification (GTDB taxonomy): domain Archaea; phylum Thermoplasmatota; class Thermoplasmata; order Methanomassiliicoccales; family Methanomethylophilaceae; genus VadinCA11. The sequence continues at coordinate 19,373 of DAMX01000097.1, forward strand.
GATGTCCACAGGGTCCCTCGGGCAGGGCCTCAGCATGGCCTGCGGATTTGCGATGGCCGCTAAGATGGACGGCAAGAAGCACAGGGTTTATTGTCTTGTAGGAGACGGCGAGCTACAGAGCGGCATGAACTGGGAGGCAGCGATGTTCGCGTCCCAATACAAACTCAACAATCTGGTCGCGTTCGTTGACCGCAACCGTCTCCAGATATCCGGATGCACCGAGGACGTGATGGGCCTGGAGCCCCTCCAACGCAAATGGGAGGCCTTCGGGTGGAGGGCCATCACCGTAGACGGCCACAATATCGCAAATCTGATCGAAGCCTGCACATGGGCCAAGAGGGCCCGGACCAGGCCTACGGTCATAATAATGAATACCGTGAAAGGCAAAGGCGTCTCGTTCATGGAGAACAACGTTGCATTCCACGGCAAGAGCTGCAATGCCGATGAAAAAGTCTGCGCAGAGAACGAACTAGAGGAAGCGATGAGGTCCTGCAGATGAGCCAGATGTTAGCGCAGCGCGACTATTTCGGAAAGGCCCTGAGGGACCTTGCAAAACGGGAAGATATCGTCGTATTGGATGCGGACCTCGCCGGCTCCACCAAAACATCGGAATTCAAAAAGGTCTGCCCCGAACGATTTGTGGAGATCGGTATAGCCGAGCAGAACATGATCGGCATATCCTCCGGCCTCGCAGCAGAAGGGAAGACCGTTTTCGCAACCACTTTCGGCGTTTTCGCAACGGGAAGATGCTGGGAGCAGGTCAGACTTTGCGTGGCATATCCTGAGCTCAACGTCAAGATCGTCGCTACCCACTGCGGGATCAGCGTTGGCGAGGACGGAGCGACCCACCAGGCGCTGGAGGACATATCGCTCATGCGCACAATGCCCAACATGACCGTCATATCTCCAGCAGATGCTTACGAGACTTACGCGGCCACGATCGCAATAGCCGACCACGAAGGCCCGGTCTACATGAGGATGGGACGTTCGCCCGTCCCCACAGTCAGCGAAGAGGGCGAGAAATTCATAATGGGCCAGGCCAAAGTGCTCCGGGAAGGAAAGGATGTCACACTTTTCGGAACAGGGCAGATGGTGTTCAACTGCATAGAGGCCGCGGAGGAATTGGAAAAAGAGGGCGTGTCTGCGGAAGTTGTCAACGTTTCGACGATAAAGCCCCTCGACAGGGACACTGTCCTAGCATCGGTCTCCAAGACCGGATGCGCCGTCACCGCAGAGGAGCACAGCATCATCGGCGGCCTCGGTTCCGCCATATCGGAGCTGCTGTCGGAAGAGCTGCCTTCACCTGTCTTCAGGATAGGTACCGGGGACATCTTCGGCGAGTCAGGGTCACCGGCCGAGCTGTTCGTGAAATACGGGCTCACATCGGGCGATATAGGTAAAGCCGCCCGGAAAGCAATGAAGAAGAGATGACGACATGAAGATATTCATAGACACCGCAAATCTGGAAATGATAAAAGAGATCAACAGCTGGGGCATCCTCGACGGGGTCACCACGAATCCCAGCCTCATCGCGAAGGAAGGCACTGACGTGAGGACGAGGGTCAGAGAGATCGCGAAGATAGTCGACGGCCCCATATCCGCAGAGGCCATGTCCCCTAAATGGGAGGACATGGTCGAAGAAGGGAGGGAGCTTTCCAAGATACATGAGAACATCAACGTGAAACTCCCCATGTGCATCGACTCCCTAAAAGCAACCAAGGTCCTTTCTTCCGAGGGCATCGATGTCAACATGACGCTGATATTCTCGCCCCAACAGGCGCTCATGGCCGCTAAGGCCGGAGCGAAATACGTATCTCCGTTCATCGGCCGTCTGGACGATATCGGGATGTACGGCACCGACCTCCTCGACCAGATATGCGGCGTTTTCGGCAACTACAACTACGACACCGAGGTCATCGCGGCCAGCATAAGGAGCCCCGTCCACGTTCTGGACGCAGCGCTTGCCGGATGCGACATCGCGACGATTCCCTACGACATCCTTCTGAAGATGGTCGCTCACCCGAAGACGGACGAAGGCATCGCCAAGTTCATCTCCGATTACGAGAAGACCAAGAAGAAGTGACCATGCGAGATGCCGTCGTAATCGGCGGCGGACCGGCGGGCAGCAAGGCCGCAGAGCTGCTGGCCAGGGACCGCGACGTGCTCGTTCTGGAGGAGCACCGCGAGTCCGGTCTGCCCGTCGAATGCGCTGGACTGGTGACCGACGACGTCTTGGCTCTTTCCGGGGTGCGCCCCGATATCCTGAACAGGCTGTACGGCGCCAATGTCTTTTTTCCGGGAGGAGGCACGATATCCGTGAGGTCCTCGTGGCCGAAGGCCAATGTGATAGACCGTGCAGACCTGGACCGCAGAATGGCATGGAGGGCGACGGACGCCGGGGCCGAATATAGATATAACGACCGTTACATCGGACACACGGCGACCGGTAATGTGAAGGTACGATCGACGGGAGGCGAGACGGGATGCTCTCTTCTGATAGGGGCGGACGGGCACTCTTCTTCGACGGCGATGTCGCTGGGCGCCGGCAACGGCCCCAGGGAATACGTCCGCGGGTTCCAGATGGACCTGCGTAAGAAATACGATGAGCAGGACATGATAAACATCAGGCTGGGATCGGAGGTTGCCCCCGGGTTCTTCTCGTGGGAGATCCCGTTCGGAGACAACGTCCGCGTCGGTCTGTGTACTTCATGGCCTGCCGGGCCTCCCGCAGTATACATGAAGGCGCTTTTGAAGAAGGCCGGCCTGGAAGACGCCGAGGTCATCAGGAAGTATTCGGGAAAGATACCTCTGGGAGGCCGGCCGAAGACATATGGGGAGCGCTTAATGCTCATAGGAGATGCCGCAGGCCAGGTCAAGCCGGTATCGGGAGGGGGGCTCTTTCCTGCTCTCAAGTCCGCGGACGCGTTGAAGGAGACCGCGGAGTCATCATTCATATCGGGAGATTTCTCTGAGAAGGCGCTGTCCGCATACGAGAAAAAGTGGAAGGCTGCGGCAGGCAGGGAGATGCGGAACGGGTACAGGCTCAGGAACGCATATCTGAAACTGAGGGATATCGACCTGGACAGAGCATTTTCCATCGCTTCGCGCGAGTCGGTGCGGAGCGTCCTGGACGAAATAAACCTCGACAGACCCAGCTCGGTGGTCTCCTGCATGAGGAAAAGGGACCTCGCGAGTCTCATGCCGATATTGATGAGGGCTTTACTGTGAAAAAGGTCATCGCCGCGATGGTTCCCGAGGATTCCGCATACTCGGTAATCCCCGAGCTTGTTTCCAGAGGGATCGCGGACAGGACAGCCAAGATTTCCAGGAAAGGAGGATACAAGCTCGTCCCTATAGTCGACGAAAGGGTGGAGGAGGCAAGGGAAAGGTTCCAGCTCTGCGAGACGATGGCGCACTCGATCGAGAGGATGAAGCCCCAGGAAAGGATAATCCTGGGTCTGGCCCATCTCCCGGACAGCGTCAGGGCGGCCCTCCCTTCGAAATGGGAGTTCGTCGGCGATGTCGCGGTGATCAGGCTGCCTGAAGCATGCGAGGATTACAAAGAGGACATCGGGAAGGTGTACGCCGGCGTTCTCGGCGTGAAGACCGTATGTGCCGATGTATCCGGGATATCCGGCGAATTCAGAAGACCCAGCACCGAGATAATCTATGGCACGGAGCCCGAGTCGGTCAGGCTGGAAAACGGGATTCTTTACGATTTCGACGTCACCCGTGTCATGTTCGCCTCGGGGAACACGGACGAGAGGATGAGGATGCGGAGCATGGACTGCAGCGGCGAAACGGTAGTAGATATGTTCGCGGGCATAGGGTACTTCACACTTCCGATAGCAAAATTCTCAGGTGCCAGGAAGGTTTTCGCATGTGAAAAGAATCCTGAGTCCTACGGCTTTCTTCTTAAGAATATCAGACTGAACGGCGTCGTGGGGAAAGTGATCCCCATGCTTGGAGACAATCGCAGCATCCCAGGTTCCCGGTTCGCGGACAGGATTCTGATGGGATACGTTCAAACAACCGCAAGTTTCCTTCCGAAAGCAATATCTATGATACGTCCGGGCGGCATAATCCATTATCACGACACATTCCCGGCAGGGGAGCAGGAACAAAGGATAAACGAAATCTTCTCAGAATCATGCGACGGATTCGAGGTGCTGGGTATACGCGAGGTCAAGTCCTTCGCGCCCTCCGTCTCCCACTATGTGGCGGACGTCAGGATATCAGACAGATTCTCCTGAACTGCATGCAGTGAGCATGGTGTTCATGCTGCCGGCATATTTCGACGGGTCGGATTCTATCAGGGCCTTGGCGAAAGGTATCAGGTATTCCATGTAGTCCGTTTCGTCCTTAGAAAGCTTGAAAGGATATTTCGCCGACCTGTCGCAGGCGGCGAGGAAAGAAGCCGAAATGGATCTGGATTTGCTGTCTTTGGCGAAGCTGCGCTCAAGGGACGAAAGCACCATCGCGGCACCTCCGACCTTTGCCGACTTGGCGAGCCTGTCGCACATCCGGGTTATGGGTCCGGCCCTGGGAAATACCGGAAGCGAACCCATAACGTCGGCCAGAGCGAACTTCTTACGGGCATCGGCCAACGTGTCGGCCGGAACGCATTTCGAGACATCGCCCATGGACTCGGCGGTCTCTTTGGACGTAGAAAGTTCGATGATCTTTTTGTAGTTGGATTCCCAGAGGGCGGAAAGGGCCTCGTTCAGCCTCTCCGTCCTTATAACGACAGGCGTCGGCACCTTCTCCAGGAAACGTCTCAGCGAATCCCTGTCATCGTCCGATCCCTTTAGCGAAGCGAGGAAGGAGCCCAGGTCGGAGCCGTAGTTCTTCGTTCCGATGATGTAGGTCGCGGTGCTCCCGCTCTTGAGGTCGTCCGCTTTGGCCCTCATGACCGAGGAGACGAGGGATCTGTCGGTCATCGCCCCCCCGGCATATTTCTTCAGGGTGTCGCCTTCGATCCTGACCCTTCCGTCGTCACCCTCCCCGCGGTACTTGTGGGCGATATAGACCTCCATGTCGTCCAACGGGTCTATGGTGGCTATGCGCGATATCAGGTATTGCAGGGAGGATACGTCCTTGGCGCAGTCGGAGCATATCCGTATGCTCTGGCCGAGGGACCTTATCTTGATCTCCAGCGCGGCCAGGGCGTCATGGCCGCAGTCCAGGGCATCGTCCCTGAACTCATAGGGAGTCTCCCAGAATGTGTCGTAAAGATAATCCTCGGGCATGTTCGGTTTGTCCGAGCAAACCACGTTCTCTCCGAAGGAGTACAGGTGCAGGCGGTTCTTCTTGATCATCGTGTTGTAGAGAAGAAGCCTGATCCGGGGGTCGTTGTAGTACTGGCAGCCGATGAGCTTGTCCGCGCCCACGGTCCCTCTCACAGCGTAAGATATCTTTTCATCGCCCAGCTTGGCGGTGGCCAGCAGGGGCGCGGTCCCGGCGGCGGCCAGAGAAATGGTGCCGGCGTAGGCGCGTACTATGTCGTCGCTTCCTCTGGAAGCGTCCTTGAGGAGGGCGTCCGGATCCGCGGCATGTCTCGAGACCGAATCGATGTCCTTGAAGGTCCTGTCAAAATGACACTTGCGGCAGTTCCCGGCGCACATCGGCCTGAGGACCCCCGGATCGGCGGCAAGCTCGGCCGAACGGTCTAAAAGCTCTTCCTCCAGCCGCTTCGAGGCATGCTTCACTCCCCTCATCCTTATGCGCTTCTTGCCTGCCATGCAGATGCGCAATGTCATACAGGATAATAACTCTAATGCGGGCCTAAACAGTACAAATATTCCGGAAGCGATCATGCGCCATGGACACGTTCGAGCAGCATAAGCGGGCGACCAGGGAACTCCTTGCGAAGCCTCCGTTCGGCTACAGGAACATCTCTGAAGAGGACATAGGGCTCTTCGCCTAGGCACTGGTCCACGACAGTTATTCGAACGAGGCGGGAGGCGTCCGGAACAACGAGCGCCTGGAGTTCCTGGGCGACGCGGTACTGGAGTTCGTCGCCTGCGAGCACATCTATCAGAACACCGACATGACCGAGGGCGGGATGACCGATATGAAGCAGGACATCGTCCGCAACCGCAGCATATCCGATGCCGTCCTCGCTTCCGGCATAGGCCTGGACGACGTCATGTTGGTCGGCGGCGGTCACTTGGACCCGGCAACCAAGAGGCCGATCGTCAACGAGAACATGAGGGCAGACGCGTTCGAAGCTATGCTGGCCGCCGTCTATCTGATATACGGGATGGACGACGTCAGGAGGATAGTCCGGGACGTCCTGGTCGCATGCTAGTCACGTATTTAATGGGGAATGGCCATTATCAATTGTGGCAGAGATCATAGAAAAAACGGCTGAGTCCATCAGGAATATGACCATACGCGGCGCCGGCAGGATAGCCCGTGCAGGCGCCTCCGCAATGGGCGACTACGCAGCCGGTTACAACGGCGCCTCTTTGGAGGAGTTCCGCCGCGATATCAAGGAGAACGCCGCGGTCCTCACAGCATCCCGCCCTACGGCAGTATCGCTCTGGAACGGAGTCAGGGCGACGATGAGGGGGCTGTCGTCCGTATCCACGCTCCAGGAGGCCAAGGACCTCGTGGTATCCAATTCGGAGGAGTTCGTCGAGATATCTTCCAGGGCCGTGGCGACGATTGCCAAGATCGGCGCCAACCGCATAAAATCAGGCGACGTGATCATGACCCACTGCAACAGCAGCGCCGCCATAGGGGTCATCAAGGAGGCCCACCGACAGGGCAAGGCGATCAAGGTTTACGCCACGGAATCCCGCCCCTGGAGGCAGGGGATACTTACGGTCAACGAGCTGGCCGACGCGGGCATCGATACCACGCTGATCATCGACAGCGCCGTGCGCACGGTGATGAAGGAAGTGGACAAGGTCTTCGTGGGCGCGGACACTATAACGTCGCACGGCGCGCTGATCAACAAGATAGGAACATCCCAGTTGGCTTTGGCCGCACACGAGGCAAGGGTGCAGTTCTACGTATGCAGCGAAACATACAAGTTCTCTTCCGCGACGATATTCGGAGATATGGTCACCATCGAGGAGCGGAGCATCGAAGAGGTGGTGAAGAAGGGCGAGGTCCCGGATTCAGTCAAGATATTCAACCCTGTGTTCGACAGCACGCCCGCCTCTTACATCGATGCGATAATCACCGACGTGGGGATGATACACCCGGGGTCGGTCTACGACGTGATGGTGAGGCAGCTGGGCGACAGTCTTTTCGAGGAGTGAGACAGGTGTCAGGATTTTCATATATGCATCTGGGGGAGGAGGCAGACCCGGCCACCGACGTGGTCTGCAAATACCGTGTGACCACCGACCTGCCGATGGAGAAGGCCGCCGAGGCGATAGCGGCGGAGCAGTCCACCGGGACCTGGACAGGCATATCGACCCTGACGGAGAGCACGCTGGAGAACTACGGCGCCAGAGTGCTCGCCATCGAAGGGGACCTAGTGACGATAGCATTCCCGGACGTCGACTTCAGCATAGAGGTCGGCGGCATACCCCAGATACTCAGCGTGGTGTCCGGTAACCTTTACGGCCTCGAGGCTCTGAAGGCCGTCAGGTTCGAAGACATACAGTTCCCAAGGAGCATCACATCGATGTACAAGGGGCCGAGGTTCGGCGCCGACGGTCTGAGGAAGATCCTTGGGCGCCCGGAGAAGCCCCTCATCGGGACCATTGTCAAACCGAAGATCGGGCTCTCGCCCAAGGAGACCGCCGGCTATGTGTACGAGGCGGGGGCAGGAGGGCTGACCAACAGCAAGGACGACGAGACCCTTGTCGACCAGAGGTTCTGCCCGATGCAGGAGCGCACCGCCGCCGTGGCCGAATCGCTTGACAGGCTGGCGGGAGAAGGCCAAAAGATGATCCATGCGATCAACATCAGCACTAACGGCGACAAGATACTGGAGGTGGCCGACCGGGCGCAGAGCTGGGGGGCCAAACAGCTGATGGTGGACGTGATAACATGCGGCTTCGGCGCGGTCCAGGCGTTGGCCGAGGACCCCTCGGTGAAGGTGCCCGTGCACGTGCACCGGACGATGCACGGGGCCATGACCAAAAATCCGGAGCACGGCATAGCCATGCTCCCGATGGTAAAGCTGATAAGGATGTGCGGCGGGGACGCGCTGCA